>CAZZZG010000036.1:0-34826 GCA_964658525.1 uncultured Edaphobacter sp. | reverse complement strand
CAAGGGGCTTGTAACGGATGTCTCAGGTCCACAGCGTAACGCATGTCCCGGTACACTCAACTCTTGGTCACTAATTCCTTCTGACGACCGTTAGGGTTGCGGTCGACGCGTGCAAGAGAAGGCACGGTCATTGAAATATTCGGTATGTCTCGTCGTGCGATAAACCTATCTCGGATTCAACGCTCTTCGAGCTTGAACGCGGATAAAGTCAAAAATCCAGGGCCTCGACGATGGGAAAAATTGGAAGATGCCGATGATCAGGGACCGATGCCGTTCCCGATCCGAGACCTGCTGCCCGCGAGGCGAAGACGATCCGGTTTCGTCCCGTTCGTTTGGCCTCGTAAAGCGCCTGGTCCGAACGCTTGCGCAAGTCATCGCTCTTCGTTCCATCTCCGGGAAAGAGGGCGCATCCGATACTTACCGTCACGGCGATCTCCTGGTCCGATAGCTTTACCGGCTCTCGGAACGCCTGCAGAATCGTTGCACCGATCGGGTTTGCGCCGTCGCGTAGGGCAAGCGAGGCCGCCACAATTGTGAACTCCTCGCCACCCGTGCGTGCGACGGTGTCCGTTCCGCGCACCGCGCTCCTCAGGCGCCCAGCCACGGCTTGTAAGACCTCATCGCCGACCAGGTGGCCATACTTGTCGTTGATCCGTTTAAAGTGGTCGATGTCGACGGTGAAGACTGCGGTATTGAGGCGCTGACGTTGCGAGTCGGCCAGCGCAGCGCCTAGGCGCTGCTCCAGAGTAGACCGGTTCAGCAGACCGGTCAGTACATCGTGTTCCGCAAGATGCCTATAGCGAGCCTCGCTTTCCCGGATAATGCGGGTCTGGTGGTCGACCCGGCTTCGCAGGACAATCACCCACAACGCAATCATCATTGTTGCCGCTCCCAGCGTCAGGAACAGAGTCAACGCATGGACGGGGTTCCACCATGGGGCACTCTTTAGGAGCACCATGTCCCGCTCAGAGCGAAGTACGATGTAGAAACTGGTTGGCTTTCTGTCGGCATCAGTGATGATCGAGCATATGCCGGTAAGCCTGACGATACTTCCTTCCTTTACGCCTTCAGTGGGTCTGCCGGAAGGTACATCCTCCTGTCGGGCCTCGAACACTTCATCTCCCGCGCGTAGCATCAAGATGCGCCGTGCGCCCTCGGTGCGGCTCTGAATCACCCGGCCGTCGATCTGTACCAGTTGAGCGTCGAAACTGACTCTGTCAAAATCTTCAGTCCGCGCGATAACATCTTTCGCCTCGATGGGCAACGGAGCAATTTCCTCAGTCCCACCGATCGCTCGAAACACACCATGGGTTAATACCGGCGAGTATTCGCCCATTGCCGGAAAGCCAACTACTTCCACCTTAGTTCCCGCTGGGACCAAGTCAGGCGAAGATGTTTCCGCGCGCAAACCATCTCCCGCATTCTGAATGTAGAGTACCTTCCCGGGCACCTGCCAAGTCACGACGCCCTCTACCTTCACGCGGTGCTGCGCCTGGCCGAAACGGAGCGCGCTGCTTATCGGCAACGTCTGACCGGAGAAAGGATCGCCCGAGGCGGGTTGCTCGATGAAGATGTCTTGAGGCGATGAGATGAACAGCCCAGCGCCGATAAACTGGCGCTTCTTGTTGAAGCTCGTCGAGCACACCCCACGGACGCGAATCTTGGCATCGATTAGGCGGGCGAAGTCCAATCCTCCGTACTCCCGGACGATAAGGTTTACCGTAGCCGCGCCCACGTCCAATGTTAGGAAAAGCGCTTGCTTTTCGAAGAGTTCGCCGATTCTGCTGGAATGCACGACCCCTGTCAACTCGACTCGTTGGCTGTCTTCGTCCCCGCCGATGAGATCCACGTAGGTGACCGGCCGCGCCAACGGTTGCACGCCAAGGCCGAGGACCACCACCTTTGAGGCCATGATCACCGGCGCAAACATGCCGGGGTTGCTGACCCCAGTTATTTTGACACGGTCTCCAGCCCGCACTACCGCATCGTCCCTCCTGTCAACGGAAATTCCTGCCGTTCCATCCTGCACAAAGAACGAATTTTTGTAGCCGGAGAGTGCGGTGACTACCCCCTCTAGACGCACGGGGATCGAGCGAGCCGCCTTCTCAAGTGGAAGCTTTCGCACCGACTCCACGCTTGTCAGCTCCAGCGAATGGCGAACATTCGGAGCTTCCCCATGTTGACACCATGCAGGACAAACGCAAACCATCGCCAAGACAAACGTGGCTGATCCGCGCGCTCCCATAGAGGTCCTCACGCGTTCTTTCTGACGGCTGGGCGGAAAGCGCTTGGTTCTTGTAGGCATCGGCGATGCCAGGAGATTCGCCCAACTTGAGGACGACGTTTACGCGGCAATGACGTTGGCGCAGATGGTGCGGAACACAGTTTAGACACATCATCCTCGCCTTCAAGAAGTTGGATAAAGCAGCCTTCTTTATGAAGGGCATGCCGGTGCTGCTAAGCCCAACCCTATCTGACCTTCTTTTCATCAAGCAATACTACTTCCGCGTCGCAGAAAGTCGTCGCGAGATGGTATAGATGATGGATTATCACGCAAAAGCTATCGGCAGTACGGCGGAGACTGCTCTAAGTTGCTACATTTGCACTTGCCACCGCGCTATCTTGTCTTCGACTTACATCCTGGCGAAACGGGTGAGGTGAGTGCCTGGCAGTTAGAGATCGACGGTGCTCCGCGACCCTGAGGAGGGGCCATGTCGGATCCACGGAGTATTAGAGTAATCATGACGGCGATGAATGCCTCGTCGTGGCTCAATGAGAACATCATGGAGTGGTTGGGCGAAACAAATGTGGCGGATACCCTTTCGCAATCGGTGCCTAACTTGATGGTTTCCCAATGGCCCAGGACCCAAATAGTGTGCTGCGCGAATACTGGCGCAAACGCAATTTAGCAAGCGATACTTCTTACTGCATCACCGAGAAGCTGTCGTGTAGTGTAGCCCTCGAACTGTTGCCAACCCATACGTCAAAGTCAGAAGGTTCTACAACCCATCCATTCTTCGCGGCGCTCCAATAGTTTCGCGCATCGCGCCCGATGGTGAAGCTGACCTCCTGTTTTTGCCCTGGCTGTAGCGTGATACGACGGAAACCCTTCAACTCGCGAATGGGTCTAGATGCCGAACCGAATCGCTGATGCAGATAAAGCTGCACTACTTCGTCGGCTGCTCTTGTGCCAGTATTTGCCACCGTGACCGTTGCGGTGATCGATCCGTCCAAGGGAGCGGTCTTGGCGGTTAGTCGAAGATCGGAGATAGAGAAGGTCGAATAGCTTAGCCCATAGCCAAAGGGGTAAAGAGGTGATGTGGGAGCGTCCCAATAACGGGAGGTAAAGTCCGGTGAATCGTAAGGCTTATGCGAGGTGGTATGCGCATAATAGATTGGAATCTGGCCGCTGGTTCGTGGCCACGTCACCGGCAATTTACCTCCGGGCACCGCATCGCCCACCAGGAGATCGGCAACTGCATTCCCCGTCTCCGTACCACCGAAGTAGCAATCCATAATCGCTGGAATGTGTTCTGAAGCCCACGAAAGATCAAGCGGCCGGGTGCTGAAGAGCAGCAACACGACAGGCTTACCAAGTGCTTGAATCTTCTCGAGAAGCTCCTGCTGCTTGCCGGGAAGGCTCAGCGACGAACGCGAGGAGTACTCAAAATCCATAATGGTTAGTTCGCCGAGGGTCATGATCACCACGTCAGATTTCCCGGCCAGCTGTAGCGCGCTCTTCATCTGGCGATCCGCCTCTTCCGGACTCCAGGGGGGCTCTAACTTGGGACCGATGAAGCCATCGAATGAGGAAGGGAACGCCTTGGCTATCTGCACGCCCTCTGCGTATTCGACGTGCGAATCGGGGAGCTTGGCGCGGATACCGTCGAAGACAGAGACTGTATCTTCTGCCTTTGCAGTCAAGCTCCAGGGTCCATTCATGTCACCTTTGCTATTGCCCAGCGGCCCGATAACAGCAACATCCTTTGTAGTCTTTGCCAGCGGCAGGAGACTGCCTTCGTTCCTAAGGAGCACGACAGAACGTGCGGCCGCGATTCTTGCCATCTGACGATGCTTCGCAAGCATCTCGGCGTGGGTCTGTTCCGTAGCATCCGCATACGGGTTCTCAAAAAGCCCCAGGTGATACTTTGCTGCGAGGATAGGGCGGACAAGATCATTCAGCTGAGTAGGAGTTAGCCGCCCCTGATCAACCAGAGATTTCATATGCGCCAGGTAGGTGGCGCTTCCCATATCCATATTTACGCCAGCCGTAGCACCGCGGAATGCCGCGTCGGTCGCATCCTTAGCGAAACCCTGAGTGACCAGGCTCCCAACGGCAAAGGCATCGCTCACGACGAACCCTTTGAAGCCGAGTTCTGCACGTAGAGTGTCCCGAAGGAGGTGTACATTGCCAGCCGCCGGGACATCATTCAGATCCATATAAGCGCTCATGACAGTTCCTGCGCCCGCTTCAACGCCAGCGCGAAAAGGAGGGAGATACACGTTCTGCATCTGCTCCTCTGGAATGTACACGGCGTCATAGTCCCTGCCACCTTCAGCGGCCCCATAACCTGCGAAATGCTTCAAGGTCGCGATGAAGGGCCGCGGATTCTCAGGCGTTCCTTGAAAACCCCGTACCTGGGCGCGTGCCATTGCCGCGCCAAGGTAGGGATCTTCACCCGCTCCCTCCGAGATCCGGCCCCACCGTGGGTCTCGTGCTATGTCCAACATCGGCGCAAAACTCCAGCGCAAGCCCGCATGACCCGCCTCCTCCGCAGCGATCCCCTGCGCTTGTTCAGCCATTGTCGGATCCCAGGAAGCAGCCACAGCCAGCGGTACAGGAAACTCCGTATCAAAGCCGTGAATCACGTCGAAGCCAAAAAGAATCGGAATGTGCAAGCGCTGCTCGGTCATCGCGATCTTCTGCAGACGGTTAATCTCCTTCGGGTCGGTGAGGAACAGAAAGGAGCCGACCTCGCCATGACGCACGTGGTCTTCGTATGACACCGGATCGGGCTTCATGCCGGCGATTGGAAGTTTTATGTAGAAGGGCTGGTTCAGTTGTCCAATCTTCTCCTCAGTTGTCATCTGTTTCAGAAGTGCTTCGGCGCGATCCGTATCGCTCCGCGAAATGGGAGCTTGGGCTTTTGCCGCTCCAGAGAGAAGCAAACTTATGACGCTAAAGCAGAGACAGCGCAACTTAGTCATGGAAAACCTCGCCACGCGATTATCATCGATCAGTAACATTATGGTCTCCAATCTTTCAAATTTCTTTCCTGATTGCTGCGCAGTCGTTGGCACAGGCCATTTCCCGCGCCAGCGGCGCAGCACTAACCCGTACAGACAGATACACTTTTCGGGACCTATCCCTTAGCGATGAGAAAGACGACATCCATGATAAGTCTTTGTCAAGTGGGCAAGGCCTTCCCGTAGCACTCGGGAGAGCGCCTGGTTCACGGGATTAGTTTTGTAGACATGTCTACGGAGGCGAAATGATCTGTGTAGAAAGGTGTTGTGTCCAAATTCGTGAACCAGTTTCACCCTCGTGTATGTTTGGCGACATACATCGCAGCGTCGGCGGTGCTTAGCAAGCAGGTCATACTCTCGCCATCCTCCGGATACAGCGCAATCCCAACACTGGCTGAACCTTGGAAGGAGTGGCCTTCGAGCAAGTAAGGCTCGTCAAAACACCGCTTCAGGCGTTCGGTCACATCCTCCATATCGGTCTTACTGCGAACCCTCGGTATGAACGCAGTGAACTCATCACCCCCGTAGCGCGCCAGCATGTCCACGTTGCGAAGCTGACGCTTCATTCGTAGGGAAGCTTCCTGCAGGTACATGTCCCCGACCCGGTGGCCGTACCGGTCGTTTATCGATTTGAACTGATCGAGATCTATGTAGATGAGCCCGTGGATTCCATCCCGTTGATGTACTTCTTCGAGAGCTGTTCGTACGCGTCTCTCGAAGGAGAAGCGATTGTGAAGTCCGGTCAGCGAATCGAACTCTGAGCGCTGCAACAGGTCCGAATAAACACGCCTGGATTCGATTGCCAGAAATGCAAGCCCGGCGGCCATCGACACTGTCTCGGACTCCGTGGAATCCTGTAGAGAATCTGCATCGAGGGCGACGAATATTTCGGCGAGCGGCGAAACAGAACGGACAGGTATCTGCTCGCGAACCACGCGCATGTTCGTAACGTCGGGTGGTCGATTCCCGGATTGTGTTCCATCGACAGTTCTGCACCAGCAAGGCGCTCCGTTGAGCCGCAACGACACCATGTTTGTTGTCTCGAGAAGGATCTCACTCAGGGGGCGCTTTCCGTGAATGTCCTCGAGGATAGCGCTGCGGTGCCGCTCGAGTTTGGCTTCTCTCTCGATGCGCGCCGCCATCGCGACCGCCTGTCTCTTTACCTTGCGGTCGAGCGACCAACCTCTTGCACCCACAACCAATACCAGGACTAATAGAAAGCCAACAACGATCAACAGACTGCGCACATTTACTAGCGAGGGTTTCTCAACAACCGTAATATCGTCGAAGGAGCGCAACAAAATATTGAAGGAGGATTCAAAACCTGGGTTGACCGAGTTCGTATCCAACATGGAGCAAATGCCGGTCACCCTGATCTTCGACCCAAGCGGTATCAGCTTCATGGGCAAAAGCTCGGTCTCGCCAGGCGGATGACGGTAGATGGCCGTGAGCATTCGCCCGCCCGACACAAGTACATACTCGTCCTGCGTTGCCAAGCGCGCTTCCGTCGTTACCTGACCTTCGATCGATACTAAGTCAGTCTGGTGTCCGCTAAGATTGTCGTGGCTCCAGAAACCTAGCTCTTGCCATGTGGCCCGCTGAGGCTTGACGGGCGCCGAAATGTGGTTGTCCTGGATTTCACCGTCGGCCAGCGTCAGCATGTGATCGTGCGATTCTGGAAATCCTGTCGCGTCGGCTTCGTCACCAAGCTGCAAGGGCACGTCTGTACGAGTCGAAATCCAGATGCTCCTCGTGCCGTCCTGAAGCACGACCGCCGCTCCGGGTTGATAGTAAGTGATGATCCCGTGTACCCGGACCCTCTGGGTATGATCGTCCACGTGATAGACAGAGAGAATCCGGTCCATGGGGATGATAGGAAGTGTCCATGGGCCGGCACTTGCGCGTTTCACAATTCGGATGTCAGACAAATTGGGAATCTCGAGCAGAATTCCTGTCAATTGCATCTTGCTGTCGAAGCTGCCGGCAACCACTGCGGTCACCTCAACCTCGGCGTCAAGAAGGTCGCCTGTCGCGTGCGCCTCGTCACTCACCACAAGGCCATTAACATACCCGCCGTCCACGACCATATTAAATTTGATGACGCGAGAACCGTCTTCAGTCACCATATCGGCGCTGCGGACCACGCCGCGCACCTTCACTCGCATGCAATCCACTTGCCCGCGAATCATTTGGTCGAAAGTAACATGCACTGGCTCGGGTAACGCACCGTGACGCAAAAATGTTACGCGATCACCAACCACGTCAGGACGGAAACTATCACGAGCGTGACCCTCCACACGTACCCGGTCGCCTGGAATCAGGTTTGCGCCCTTTGTAAATTGGACATAGACTGCCGCATCGCCGTCCTGAACGAACATGTCTACGTCTTTAGCGCTGTAATAGGTAACGGTGGCCTCGAAGAATACAGCCTGCCCTTGTGCAGCCTCGTCATGGCTCAATTCATGAACGGCGTGCAGAGTCATCAGTGTGCCAGGTACTGCTGCATCGACAGCCGATGCCCATCCAAGAACAATCAAGACGGCGGCAAGCATACTCTTCATCAAAGAACCTGGACCGGCAAAAACAGTCTGAATCTGTAAGTTCTTTATCGGCTAAAGTCGCAAAAGTGTAAATGCCACGATAGTTCGGCACGAGCTTGCTGCCGGGTCGTTGCGGTCACATAGGGTGCCGTTGGAAGGCACATTTCGAGGCAATATGCATTTAGACGCTTTCCCGGGCAAGCCTGGAACGAATCGCGTCAGCTGCGTAAGTGTTTTAGCAGCCGAGAATCGAACTCAGCTCGCGTACTATCTACGATCTGAATGAGTTCCGCGTCGCGATGCAACGGATTGAGCAGATAGTTCCATGTGTTTGGGAGGAGGGCAGAGGGAACCCGCGCCAAGGCTGTTGTCCTTCTCGCGAGCCACTCGTCTCCTAGCCTTCGGCTGAGATTGTGATTTGATTTCCATACATCGCTCTTCGGGACGTTGATCTCCTCGAGCGGCAGCTCATCCGGCACCCTCACGCGAAGAAGCGTGTATCCGCGTGGCAAATCGTCTTCGAGTTCCAGATGGACGAGAACTTCGACCATTGCACCGGCTGGCGACTCTGCGAGATAGACGATGCGACGACCCACGCTATGCCATCGAGCCGCATACTTGAGCCCGCCTTCTCCGCTGAGTGACCGGTGATTACTGATACGCCACAGGTCCTTTATTCCCACTAGGCGAACATGCCTTCGTCGATTTGTCCCAACATTTCCTCGACCATTCGGCCGCCGAAATCGGTGCGAAGCATCTGGAGCGGAGTCCGTTCATCGAAGCGCTTCGTCGGTTTGTTGAGCCACTTGCGTGCCTGCTCGACATCACCAAAGACGGACACGGCCTGGTCGAAGACGCGCACTAACCTTGCCAACTTGTCGGACTCGTCCCGCGAAAGCGATTGCTTGCGTGAGCGCCGATGCTTGAGCGTCCGCGCTGGGATCACGATGTCGTAAATGTCCTTGAGATCCACTCCGGATGCCGAAACGAAGTTTGTCATCGTCTCGACCGATACTCCCGCTTCGACGCTTTCAAGATCGAGCCGCAGAGATATCAGAAAGCGGGACTGTTCAGCGATGTGGATAGCTTGAGCCATATGGACATTATGCCACATTACAAGCGGCATTATGTCCTCATTTAGCTAGATGTTCTCGTTTATTCGCCATAAGCTGAGTTATCGTGAATCGACTATTCGACGTATAGATAAGGATGAAGTGGAGTTTGGCCCCGGGCAAACCTGAAGGAGCGTCGGCATTTTGGAAAGTCCAGGGTTCGCAATCACCGCGATTCTCTCCCTCGCATGTGGAATCGCCGCAACGTCCTCCCTCTTCAGTGTCGTGTGGGGAGTTGTGATGAATCCCTAGACGGCGCAAACGATGAGAAGCAGTGAGAAGAGCAAGCCCGACCTCAACGTGAAACATATCTCCGAACCATCGAGCCGCTGCCCCACTTCTTGCTTCTGAGATCTGGGCATAGTGTAGTGCGCGGCTGCTCCCTGTGGGAATGGGGCAATGCCTGAAGGCCGACGCAGGCAGCTATTATTCGATGACCAAGTCCTTCTTCGCTTCGCGCACATTGTCGATCAAGTGAATCGTGAGCGGGGGGCCACCGACTATCGGCGCAATTTTGCGACCCAGAATTTCATAACCCTTTACTATGCGCGGATTGTCCCATCCACTGTCTGTAAGGAAAAAAGAGAGTTCCGGGCTGCTACCGCTCTTGTTCAGACGAACCGTCATTCCTCTATCTTGAAAGAACCCGGCCGATCTCAACGAATCCCCCAACGCACGGGCGTCTTGCATACTGGCTTGGCCGGAGTATTCCACCACGTCCAGTGTGCCAATCAACACCGTGGCGTCCTCGATTTTGACCTCGTTTCTCCAATCACCCTTAGCATTGAGCAGGCGGATGGTAAGGGGAGTGCCTCCTGCCGCGGACGCGAGCTGGGGTCCGATCGTCTTGATTGAACTGATTACTGCCGGGTCGTACCAGGGTAGCGGACCCTTTTTGATCGGGAGCCGCTTTTCCATTTTGTGGATGATGATCGTCTTTCCGTCGACAAGATTGGAGGTGACGTTATCCACCATCGGGGGTAGCGACGGATCGATCTTGTACTGCGATTCGTCTGCTTCGTATGGAATGGAGATTGTGGCTGCGCCTGGTCCTTTCTCGAAGAGTACGGTGACCTGCGGCTTTCTGAATATGCCTATTCGAACGAGCATTTTCCCAAGAGCTTCCGCATCTGCCTTGGTGGCTGTGCCCCCGTATGCGACCTGATCATCACTGCCCACGGTGATGCGAGGATCGGTCATGATTTGGCGGTACCACTTGGTTTGTGACGGGATGCTTCTGGGGACGCGTGCGAACGCGACGAATAGGACGAGAACCATGACAAGAGCAATGCCCAGCGTCCGAATGGTGCGCAAAGACTGGGTTGCCGGAGCAAGCGACCATGCCAAGAGACATCCAGCGCCGAATCCCACAAACAGGCCGCCTAGATGCGCTTCGATGTCGGTGGATATACTACCCAAACTATAGATCAGGTTGAAGACGATAAACATTGCCGCGAATCCTGCGACGCCGATGGCCCGTTCGGTCGGTACTACTCCCCGTCGGAACAGCAGAAAGGCCAACAGGCTTCCGTAGACGCCAAAGACCGCCCCGGACGCTCCGGCGCTGACCGTCAAGGGATGAAGATAGAGTCCGACTATATTGCCGCTTATTCCTGCGAGCAAATAGAGCAGTAGAAAGCGGACCCTGCCGAAAAGCCTCTCTGTGAGTACACCCGCTTGGAGCAGGCAAAACATGTTCATTGCCATGTGCAGGAAGCCAAAATGCACAAAGCATGCAGTCAGGATTCGCCACCATTGTCCGAAGGTCGTCAAGGGCCCGAAGTCTGCTCCCCAAGGCAGCACCTGTTGACCGTTGGGCGCTATGAACGGGACGCCACTTATCGTCATAGCGAAGAAGACAAGGATATTTGTCGCAAGGATGCCAAGCGTCACCAGGGGAGCGGGCATCGCCGGGGCGGGCGGGGAGTCAGCTTCTCCGGAAGGCTTGGGATGCGAGTTAAGTTCAAGGCTCAACATGCCGGACCTGACCTCTCATAGATGGTGGCATGAGTTTGGCGAATCATATCATCGGACTGCAGGCTTAACTCGTACGGGACGTTGCCGAGAGTGGAGCGCAGGATGTCAATCCTTCAAGCACTTCCCGCTTCCAGCCGAGATGGCTATTGATCTTTATCCCCGGGAATTGGTTGTGGACTCGGATAAGAAAGCCTGCTTATCGGCTGTTTCTTGCCGGCGATGATCTGCGTTGCCTCTTCTCGCACCTTTTCGTAGGACGGTTCCGCGTCGTAGAAACCATAATTTGTGTGGGCGTCGCTCGCGTAGCCGTCGAGAGAAAATTGGCGGCCACCCGCGGCAGCTTCCTTCGGATGCTGCTTCGCCCACGCCGGCTGTTCAAGCGCATCTGACTCAAGTGTTACGCAGAAGACTTCTTTTCCTATGCTGCTGAAGACCTTAAACCGATAGCGTTCCCCATAGTACCCCTGGATCTTAGGAAACTCGGCAACTTCGACCTTCCTGCCCCCGACTTCGAAGGTATCGAACACATAGTTAAAAGTGTCAGGAAGCTTCTCCGCGTGCGCGAGTTCCAGAATATGTTTGCGCAGCTCGTCGCGTTCTGGGGCCATTCCTGCGAGTGTATATGTGTGTATCAGCGATGCCAGATTGTGATACTCGTCCGGACGCAGTTGAAGTGCATGCCGAAAAGAATCGATGGCAGCGGGATAATCCTTCAGGTGCA
Source organism: uncultured Edaphobacter sp. (assembly GCA_964658525.1). Taxonomy (GTDB): domain Bacteria; phylum Acidobacteriota; class Terriglobia; order Terriglobales; family Acidobacteriaceae; genus Edaphobacter. The sequence goes on along the minus strand of CAZZZG010000036.1, from coordinate 23,229 downwards.
ACGAGCAATTGCCGGCCACATTGTAGGCAACGATGTCGGTTGGATCGGCGGCGATCACCCGACGGAAGATGACAAGAGCACCCGCATTGTCGCCTTGCTGGTAAGCACTCATACCTTGCTGTCTGAGAGCGTTCAGATCAATAGACCCTGCAGCTGCACCCACGGATTGTGGGGGTAGAGCCAAAGCGAAGGTTGCAAGCAGATTGAGGGCAAAACTACCCACGACGGCACCTCGCGTGTCGGGATACGGGACAGCGGAAGTCTAGCACTTTGCTCGGTCCGGATTGTCAGCATCAAGATGGATCTCGGCTTTGCTCCGAGCCTCACTTCCTCTAAACAGGTTAGCGCAAGTTGGGCTTGACCGACCTCCCTCATGGGGACAAGTTTCCCAAAACCCGTTAGAAGCTCTTGCCGCCGCCATCAATCCATTGGTTCCTAACAACTAGTCGCTTAGCAAGGTGTAGTTGTACGCGACCGCCATTCCCTTCGGAGTATCCTTCACCTTCCCCAGCTTGATCGTTTGCTCTACGGTCTTGTTCCCCTTCATCATCGCTTGGCCAAAGAAGGAGTGGGAAGCCTCGGCGTAAGTGTCACGCTGCAACCACACGCTGGATAGGTGGGCATTTTCGAGAGAGCAGGTCTTCCGAAGCGGAAAGAGAGAGAATATTCCCGTGAAGAAGCCAGCGCATACGGTTGCTGCCTTCACAAGGTAGCGATTCGAAAGTGTTCTCCAAGCCCAATTGCTACACGTGGGCTGAGGGCGTAGTAAGACGATTGCCCGAGATCGGTGAGATCTTCCATGCGGTAAAGTTGGCGTTGCCTTTTACGCTGGCCGTAATATCGGGCGCGGCCTTGGCGCTGTAGTAGAAGCGGCTCGTATAACCGATGCGTTGGCTCACGATCAATTCGATCACCGAGCCATCAACGAAGAGGTGGATTCTAGGCTCATCCGTTGGTTCAAGGCCTATCTCATGTCCCGCCACATCAAACCTATGCTCCACGCCCGAGTAGCTTATGTGGAGGAGCTCGGCGGTGGTGCTGCCCAGGGTTAGCTCAAAGCTGTTTCCTTTGATGCCTGAACATATCACCTCTCCGGAGGCTGCCTTGAGCACCGCGCTAGCTCCCATTGACGACTGCTGTGTTGGAACGGCGCCCGCGCGCAAATGACTCGATTCCGGAAGCACGCGAAGGCGAAGAGAACCATCTTTGTCGAGATTCATGACGCGCGGCAGACTCATCATGCCGGACCATCCGGCGTCTCGCATCGCAGCCTCTGGCCGCCTTTCAGGGATCCATCCCCATAGGATCCTCCGACCATGCGCATCGAGCTGCGTTTTGGGCGCGTAGAAGGCGTCGAGATCGAGCAGCCCTGTCTTCAAGGTCTGGAACTTCATCGTCGCCTCATTGAGCACGCCTGCTTGCCAGAAGACCTTGCCTTCGGTCGAGTAGATCAGTACATGGCCGCCATCTAGTGCGAAGAGCTCGGGGCACTCCCACATCTCGCCACTGTCGCATGGATTCGAGGCCGGGGTACCGTTCCATGATCCGCTGGTCAGCGGATGCATATACTCCCAGGCCTTGAGGTCCTTTGATCGATAGAGCAAGACGCACCCACCGACCTTAGCCACGCCCGATCCCACGGTCATGTAGTACCGCCCTCCCTGCTCCCACGTTGACGGATCGCGGAAGCCAGTAATCTTCATGCCCTCGGGTGGCAGCGGCACAATTGGTTGCGGATCCTTGGTCCACTTGATGAGCTGCGGATCGTCAGACCATGCGAGACATTGCGACTCCTGAATGCTGTTTTGGCCGTCGCGGATCGTTGCAAGCTCGGCCGTGCTGACTTTCGTTCCGGTATAGACGAAGTAGACACGCTTGCCCACCTGTAGTGCCGATCCGGAGAAGACTCCAAAGGAGTCCGGGCCGTCAGGAGTGGGAGTGAGCGCGAGCGGACGATGAGACCAGTGCAGCATGTCAGTGCTCACCGCGTGATTCCAGCTCATATCGCCCCACGTCGCGCCCTGGGGGTTGTACTGAAAAAACATGTGGTATCGCCCGTTGAAGTAGATCGGACCATTGGGGTCATTCATCCAGTTTCTCGCCGGCAGTAGGTGAAACTGGGGGCGCATGGGGTCAGCCGCAAGAGTGCTTTCGGCCACGTCAGCGCCTTCTGCGAGTAAGGTCGCCATGAGCCTACTTGGTAGTAGAGTCGTCGCGGCCATCAGCCCACCCGACGATAGAAAAGCACGACGCGTCGTAGATCTTCCAGACTGTTCTTTCATTGCAGCAGTACCTCACAATATCGCGTGATTCGTGATTGCAAAAGTAGCTTTCGCCAAGACGATAACTTGGCAAAACAGAAGGCGCACCGGAGACCTTCCTTCGGTGCGCCTTGACGTTAAAATGACACACGCATGGCCAACTGCAACGTACGCGGCAGATTGACCTGTCTCGTGACGGTACCGAACGCAGGATCGTTCAGGTTGCTGTTCGGCGGCGCGAACTGTGCACGGTTGAAGAGATTAAAGGTCTCCAAGCTGAACTTTCCGGTCACACGCTCGAAGATCGGGAAGCTCTTGTTTGCGGAGAAGTCAAAGTTGGCCGCGCCAGCAGAGCGGATGTTTGAATCCACGCGCCGTTCATTGCCAAACTGGAATTGGCCAGGATTGTAGAAGCAACCCTTGCCGCCTTCCGAATTGGGAGCGGTGTTGAACCACGAGTTGACTCTGCTCTGCGCCGAACCTGTCGTGGTCTTCACACAGCCGGGAATAACGTTCGGCCGGATTGGTCCGGAACCGAAGTACTGGCTCAGGTAGTTCCCGTTCGTCGAGAACGGCACCGGTAACCCGCTGTGGAAGGTGGTGATGCCGTTCACACGCCATCCGCCGACGACCGCATTAACCACAGAGTTTGAGTGATTGAGATACATCTGACCGCGGCCGAACGGAATATCTATGCCGTAGTTAATCACGAGGTTGTTGGTCAAATCCTGTAGGCTTACCGATTTTTCCGCTTTGACGTTGTAGTTATCCTGCACAACGCCCTGGCCACCCTGTCCATCTTGGAAGCTGCTAGTGTTGTCCGTGTTGCTGAGCAGTTTGGCCCAGGTGTAGGCAACCTGCACGAGACCTCCGTGGTTGGTACGCTGTGTAAAGGTTGACTGCAGCGCCTCATAGGTGGAAGCGCCGTAGCGCGGCACGCTCTGGTTGACTCCCGTGTATTGCGGGTAGGGCTTCAGCAAGTAGCCTTCGAGCACGTTTGGCTGGTTCAGTTGGCCGCCCGAGGAGAACTGTCCTGCGTACGGGTTCGGTGTTGGAGTGAATAGGCCGGTCCCAGAGCCGGGGTTGCCGCCAATCGAGTCGTACTGATCAGGTAGCTGATCGAGGTTGATACCGGTTCCGGTAAAGCCTTGTGAGAGCACGAGGTGGGTACCTTTTGCTCCGGCGTAGGCAAGCGTAAAGGTGGATTTGTTGCTCAAGGCGCGCTCGATGCCGAAGTTGAACTGTTGCACATAACCGTAAGGTTGATCGGGAATGCGCGATCCGATTCCCTGCCCAAGCAGCTGCGTCAGAGCCACAGGATTGCGTCCGAGCGGCAGGTTAATCCCGTTCGGGAATGGATTGGCAACAGTGGGCTCCCCGGCGTAGCTGGTGCCCGGGGTGTTCGCAAGGCTTGTAGAAGCCGAGTTGATAGGGCTGCCTCCAGGCCCGTCCGCTGTAATTTCGGCTGGAAGAAAGGCGATACCGTAGCCGCTCCGAACGACGGTTTGATCATCCAAACGATAAGCGAATCCAACGCGCGGGGAGAAGAGCTTCCAGTGGAGCTGCTCCTCACGCCGCGACGAGTACTCCGGGCTTGCAACGAAAGCAAGACCGCCGACCGTCGGAGTGCTAGAGCCAGTGACGGGGTTTGCGACAGGCGGAAGATTGGTCGCTAGATTGGGAAGCAGTACGGTATCGTTGTTGTTGACCTCAGAGTAGGATCCGGGCTGCTCCCAGCGAACGCCTAGGTTCAGCGTCAGTTTGTTGTTAGCCTGATATGTGTCTATGCCGTAGAACCCGTAAGAGTGAAGGAAGGCCCGGGTTGCACCAACCTCATTGATGCCAACGCTGGACGGAACGCCCGCCAAGAACGAGGCGAGCGCGTTCCCAGAGGTGGGATCAGAGGGGATCGCAGTGAAACTCGAGAGCGCACTCAGGCCAACTCCCTGATTGTTGCCGAAGCCGGTCCACTCAATTTGGCGCCCGATGCCCCCGACCTTGATGGTGTGACGGCCTTTGACCTTGGTCAGGCTTCCGTTAATCGAGTAGGCCGTGTTCAGCCAGTAGAGCTGCGAGAGCTCGGCTCCCACGCTATAGTTCTGGATGCCGAGGCCAGGCAACAAACCCTGGTTGTTGACCTGCTGCGACTGTAGCGCGCCGTAGTTTGGGTTAATAGTGCTCTGGTTAAATCCGTTCGAGAGCGGTACCTGGAAGTTGTAATTCTCAAGATAAGAGAGCCTGAGGTCGGCGATGGTCGACTGATTGAAGACATGGTTATCGCCCACAACTGCTTCTGTGGTCGTGTTGCCGGTCGGCCCCGCGCCAGTTTTCGTACCCAGGGGGTCACTATCGCCGTTGTGCGGATTCCAGAAAGTGTACCTCGCGAAGAGCTGGTCCGCCTTACCTAGGCTGTAGTCCACGCGTGCATTGTACTGATTCTGTGCGCCGGAGATTGGCGCGGTAGCTACATAGTTGTTCGTCAGGCCCGGACGGTTCGGAAGGGGAGCCTCGAGCTGGAGGATCTTCACCGCTGTCGGGTCGGGAGAGCAGATAACGTTGAGGCGTCCGTTGCAGGAGTACTGCACGCCAGTCGCAGGGTTGTAGATGTTCGTTCCCAGTGCGGAGAAGTCGCCGCTCAACTGTGCAGCTGTAGGCAGAGTGTAGGTCGAGATGCTTCCCGAGGTCAGCGTCTCGCGTTCGAAGGAAAAGAAGAAGAACAGTTTGTTCTTGATCAGAGGACCGCCCACATTGCCTCCGAACTGGTTCTGATGTAATGGAGGCCGCGGCAGTCCCTGGTGATTGCTGAACCAGTCGTTCGCATCCAGCACCGTGTTTCGGAAATACTCATAGGCCGAACCGTGAAACTCGTTCGTGCCGCTCTTGGTGGAGATCTGAATGACTCCGCCTGCGAAGCCGCCAAACTCTGCGGTCACATTATTTGTTGAAACGCGAAACTCCTGCACGGCGTCCTGTGTGGGCACCAGCGAGTTGACGTTGTTCTCGGGGATATTGGAAAGCACGCCGTCGACGAAGAAGAGGCTTTGTCCGCTGAAGCCGCCGCCGATCTGGTAGTTGCCGTAGGCAATTGCCTGAGTCTGCGCACCCGCCTGGAAGCTGCCGCTGCCTCCATTAGCCATAGTGTTTCCCGAGGTCCCGCCACCGGGCACGACGCCCGGGACGAAGTCCAGAAGATTGTTTACATTCCTGCCGTTAAGCGGAGACTCAAGAACCTGTCTCCCTTCAACCACGCCGCCCAGCGAGGAACTATCCGTCTGAAGACTGTTGGTCGCAGAAGCCTCCACCGTTACACTCTGCGATACATCGCCAAGAGACAGAGCTGCATCGGCACGTGTCGTACCGCCAATGGTCACGTCAACCTGTGAAAGGTCAAACTCCTTAAATCCAGGGTTCGCGACAACAATCGAGTAGGCACCCGGATTGAGGTTGAGGAAGGTATAGTTGCCGCCGCCGCCAGTGATAGCGGTTTCCGTCTGACCCGTGCCGTTGTTCTTCAACGTGACCAGAGCACCGACTACGGTCGCGCCTCCGGAGTCCTTGACGGTGCCGACGACCGACCCGAAACTGGTCTGCGAGAACGCTCGCGAAATGCCGAGCAACGGGAGAAGAAAGACGAGGCACGCTATAAAAGCGCGACAGATATAGTTTCGGCGATTCTTTGAAAGTCCTTGATCCGTATAGCGATGTTGTTTCATTTGTCGCCTCCTGAGGTAGCGAGGGTCCGCCAAAGCCACGCAGCCACGCGTAATCGTCAGCGCACCTTCTGTCCGAAGACACTTGTAGCTATCGGACCATACAACTGTCAAGGAATCGGTATAGCTAAATGTGATTAAGCTGCATATGCCAATACGCATTCGCGGAGGCGATAGTGATGCCACTTGAACGACAGGAGATTTTTCAATTGTGAATGCAAGGGTGCTAAGTCGCGCGAGTTTGCTTCATTCGGCAACGGTTCCACATGACTGCCGTACCACTAGGTGGGCGTCAAGCAGGATGGATCTCGGAGAAAGAAAGGAGTTGTTGATTCTCTCGAGCATTGCCGACATCGCAGCCGCGCCGATATTGCCGCAGGGTTGGTGCATGGTGGTGAGCGGGACAGGGAGCAAGCCGGCGTAACTGACATCGTCGAACCCGGCAATCCGGACTTGATCCGGAACCTGTACCCCCAGCCCAAGGAGGGTCTGCATTAGGTTGGCCGCGATGTGGTCGTTGGCGCAGACGATCGCATCGATCAAGCAGCGGTCGAGGGTTTCGCGGATCATCGTCGGATCAATCGCGCCTTCGCGAATAATGATGGTATCAACTAGCGATCTGCCGACGTCGAAGAGCGCCTCGCGGCAGCCGACGATGCGGGCCTCGACAGTCTCCACCGAACCCTTTCGGGAAAGAAACGCGATGTTCCTCGCCCCCAACTTGAGCAGGTGTTCTGTAATTACGTACCCTGCCCGCCGATTATCAAGACCCACCAAATCGTGCCGGCTAGTCGCGGGAAACGTCAGGCCGCAGCGGTCCAGCAATACGACTGGTACGGCCGCCCGATCCAGGTTCTTGAGAATCTCTCGATTTACGCGCTCGCGATGCGGGCTAAACTCGAGCGGCGCGAAGAAAACCCCGTTGACCTTCTGTTCGAGATAGTGCTGGCATAGCTGTTTGGCCTGCTCCTCTTTGTTGTCCGCACTAGCGAAGGAATGCCCCCATAGTAGGGAATGCCGCTTTGCCTGCGGGGATCGCACCATGCCGCGACAGATGGGCTCGAAGATCTCCGTCTCGCCAAGATCGGGGATGAGCAGGCCGAAGACGAAGCTCTCTGATCCGGCAGGGGTGGCCGCGTACGTGCCCGACCCGACGCGCCTTACGACCAGTCCCTCCTGCTGCAAATGCTGTATTGCCTTAACGACCGTCATGCGGCTCACTTTGAACCGCCGGGTAAGCTCCGCCTCGCTAGGCAGCCGGGCACCTCCCCTGTAGTGGCCCGAATTTAGATTCTTCCTTAACGTCTCGACGATATGGAGGTATTTGGGCTGCGAAATGTCTCCCCGATTTCCGCTTCCGTCAAACCCAGCTTCCATCTCGTCCATTTCAGTCCCTCGTCAGCTCCATCGCTGGCCCCCGCAACGGTTTACAAGCAGCATAGAGTAGAACTTCAGAGTAGACAACTTGAAGAAATCTGAATACACATGTGCAGTGGGCTGGGATGATTCGCTTCGGCGGCAGCATCGAAGATGGGTCAGATTGTTTCGCTGGCAGAATACCGGCTACACGATAACTCTCGATCACCTGATTTGATTACAACAGCACAAGTTGACTCTACTGTGGTTGTTGTTCGAATGATGGGAAGTCAGTGTAGTTTTGTTCAGTTCCTCCCCAGAATGCTTCGCGCACGTAGTCATTAAGCGGAAAATTGTTCTGGAGACGGAACGGGAGATCCGGGTTCGAGGTGAAGTAGCGGCCGAATGCAACGAGATCAGCATTGTTCGCCTCGAGAATCGCCTCCGCACCTGAACGATCAAAGCCACCTGCAGCAATAATGGCACCTCGGTAGAGCTTGCGAAGAAAAGCAGTTGCAATGGGAGCCTGACCTTCTTCGATGGTCTCCACGCCTTTTACCCGCGGCTCAATGATGTGTAGATACGCCAGAGGAAGTTGGTTCAAACGTTCTGCAAAATGGCTGAAGGTCGCTTGGGGATTGCTGTCTGAGATCGATCCCCATTGACCGCTTGGTGAGACCCGAACTCCAACTCGTCCCTCGCCCCAGACAGACACAATCGCTTCGATCACTTGCAGGGGAAACCGCGCTCTGTTTTCAATCGTTCCGCCGTAGATGTCGTTTCGTTTATTGGTTCCATCTTGTAGAAATGTGTCCAGTAGATACCCATTTGCATTGTGCGCTTCGATCCCGTCGAAACCAGCGGCGAGAGCCCGGATAGCACCCTGTCGAAATGTCTCAACTAGCCCAGGCAGTTCGTCGACAGTGAGTGCTCTGTGAGGCGAAACCGGCACCCAGCCGTTCCGCGTCAGTGCTAGCCCTTCGAATGGAACTTCCGAGGGAGCAATTGGTGCCTTTCCTCTCGAAAGGTCGACGTGGGATTGCCTGCCATCGTGCGCAATCTGCATGATGAGTTTGCCGCCCTTTGCATGTACAGCGTCAACCACCTCACGCCAGCGCCTAACATGACGATCTGTATAAATTGCGGGAGCACCGTAATAGCCAAAGCTATCGGGGGATGGATGGACCGATTCTGTGATGATAAGACCGCCATCGGACGCACGCTGCCGGTAGTATTCAATCATCATGTCGCTTGGAGAACCATCACGCTCCGCTCTCAAGCGTGTGGTTGGAGCATGCACAATCCGGTGCTTCAAGAGGTTCTGGCCGAGTTGGAACGGAGTAAATAGCTTCATGGTTTCCTTCTTACGAGCGGTGTTGAGTTACTTGTCCGAATCCACCGTCTGCAAAGCTCCCGTGCTGGAACTAGCGAACATCAGGTCAATCAACTTGTGCATGCGAACGCCATCACGGAAGTCGGGCGCTATGTGCGTTCCGTTCTTGCGGTCTGTGTCTTCCCACCCTGGCCGCCTTCGATGAGGTTCTCCTTGGCATGGCCGAAGGGGATGAAGGGTGTGAGATCTTCAAATCCCCGGTGGTGCCCGTGATATTGATCTGCAATCCTGAATTGTGGAGTTTGCCTCCCTCTACTTGAAACGAAAGTAGAGCTCCATTCTCAAAGGTGCCGATGCCGACAATTCCTTCGGGAGAATAAAACTTATATGAACTAGATGGTTCAATATCCTTTTCGGATGCAAGATTAGTGTTTTGCACGGGCTCTGCCCATGCTATATCTGTTTTCTCTACGGCACTCCCTTCTGTCTAATTCCGTTAGAGAAAAATATGAGGTCGCGGCTAGAGAGCCGGCGACCTCAGTCGTTCGTCGAAATCTACTTAGATCCGCGCGTCGACAGGAGCCGGCGAGTAGGCTGTGCAACCGCGTTTGTCGAAGGCGAAGAACGTGTCGCGGTCGTAAGGTGTTAGCGGAAGATACTTGTGGATGCGATGTGGCAGATCAGGGTTGGATACAAAGTGCCGGCCAAACGCAGTCAGGATCGAACTTGCCGCAAACCTGACTTTCATAAACCTTTCAGCAGACGGTTGTGGGGTCTAGAACAGACAGAACACTTCAACGGGTGAGCGGGAATAGCCAACAGAGTGATAACCGGACGGGCTAGTACGCCAATATGAGCCACTTCTTAATCCGGAACGGATCCATCCCGCCTTTTGCGATCAACCGCGTCTGAAATGCTGACAGCTTCTTCAACAGCCCATTCTCCGCAGATACCAGACCGTGAGGGGCCACGGGATAGACAGGGCAAACCCAGGGAAGAGCATCGGATAAGAATCGGCAACTCTATTCATCTAAACAAAAAACAACGATCTTGAATAAATCTCGTGCTATATTGGTGCCCTCCCCAGACAACTAGTCCGTCGAATGCGCGTTCTGCATTCTCGAGGTATCTATTGCTATGCTGAAACTCTCCAGATTTGCTGCCTTCGTTGCTCTCCTTGCCTCCGTCTTCACAACTGCTTCCTCCAACAATCGTGCCTTAGCCCAGACAACAAGCGTTCACCCTCACCAAAGATCTGGCCAAAAGCGCACCACCGTCTCACCCAAGCTCACTGGAACCGACGGCTCTCAAACCGGCGTCGCGGAGTTTCAAGGAAACTCCACTGTCATCACAGCTCCCTCCGGCCAGGGACTCGTGCTCCTGCGACAGTCAAACTGTGCCCTTACCTATCTCACAGGCACTTATTCCAGCAATTATGATAACGGGGCGACCATCGCCTACGCCCCGACAACGACGACAGCAAACTATGAGCGGACCCTTCATGCCGAAGCCGGCCTCACCACTACTGCCGACTCAGTCCCCGCAGGCTGCGTGGATCCCACACTCGGCATCGGAGCGCGACCAGGCCTCTACGTCGGGACAACCACCTCCCGCATCGACGTCTTTGCTGGCGTCTTCTACAACGCCGTCACGCAAGCCGAAGCTCTCTATGTTCTCTCCGGGACCTCAAACTTTAACCTCAGCATCATGAGCTTCTCCCGCGCCGGCCTGCTCGCCACCGCAGATCTCAATGGCGACGGCAACGGCGACCTCGTCGTCGTCAACGGCAACAACATTGCCGGCACCGCGCAGGTCTACGTCATGCTCGGCAACGCAGACGGAACCTTCGGCACCGCAACCCCCTACACCATCCCAGGCGGCAACTCCCTCACTGCAGTTATCGACGACTTCAACGGCGACGGCAAACTCGATATCGTCGCCACATCCGACAACGGCCAGATCTCTCTCCTCACTGGTAAAGGCGACGGCACCTTCAACGCCGCGCAATCGTTCGCCGCACCAACGCCCAGCTATCCCGGTTCCACCGCCACTCCAAGCCCGACGATCTTGAATCTCGTCAGCGCCGACCTCCGCGGCACCGGACACAAAGATCTCCTCGCCTCCAACGGCCTCGTTCTGCTCAACGACGGCGCCGGCAACTTCACCGCCGCGTCCAGCGCCGCATTTCCTCCGGTCACCTCGCCCCCTCAGGGCGGCCCCTATCTCGCTATGGGCGACATCAACCGCGATGGCAAAACCGACCTCGTCGTCAGCACCGGCGGCGGACTCTTTACCTACACCGGCAAAGGCGACGGCACTTTCACCCCCGGCACAAGCTACGTCACCATCAACTCCGACGGCTTCATCACTGTCACCGATCTCGACGGCGACGGCAATCCCGACATTTACGTCGGCGACGCCAACGCCGGTGTCTTCCGCGGCGACAGTACCGACACCAACATCGCCTACGCCCTCATGGGCAATGGCAATGGCACTTTCTCCGGCGCGCCCGAAGCCGCCGGTATCTACACCGGCAGCAATCTTGGCGACGTCAACAACGACGGCCAGCAGGATTTAATCGTCACCAACGGCAACAACTATAGTGTGTTGCTCGGCAACTCCAAGGGAGACTTCAACCCGGCCTCGACCATTCCCCCGCCGCCCGCCACCGCCCTTGCTCCGAACCCCGTCGGCGGCTCACCCGTCACCATCGTTACCGGCCCCGCAACCATCGGCAACAGCTTCGCCGTAGGAGATCTCAACGGCGACGGCAAAGCCGACCTCGTCTACCTCGATTACAACCTCAACGAGATCAATCCCATCACCAACAACCCGCAGGGCTACACCGGCATCTTCTACTTCGTCTCCCTCAGCAACGGTGACGGCACCTTCCAAGCCCCGGTCCCGTATGTCGTCCCTCAGATAGCTCCATCCAGCGGCTACGACATCGCCCTCACCGCAGACAGCATCCACATTGGTGACTTCAACGGCGACGGCAAAGCCGACCTCATCTTCAACTTCACCGACATCACAGGCCCCAACAGCGTGTACCTCCAGGGCCTGATGGTTCTGCCCGGAAACGGCGACGGAACATTCGGCGCACCCATCATCACCTACACCTACAACAGCACTACCGCCCCGACCAGTGCCACCAACAACATCCCCACCATCGCCAACGTCATAGACATCAACGGCGACAGCAAACTTGACCTCGCCACCTACGAAGGCAACTTCGCCGTCAACAACGGCATTGGCGTCACCACCACAAACCTCCAAATCTATCTCGGCAAGGGCGACGGGACCTTTGCCACCCCTACCACCGCAGTCACCTCTACCCACCTCGCCTCCGCCACCTTCTCCGACTTCAACGGCGACGGCAAACTCGACCTCGCCTGCCTGGGCGAAGACGCCAACACACAAGGTCAGCTCTTCGTCGCGCTAGGAAACGGTGACGGGACCTTCGGCGCGCCAGCACTCTCTCTCCTCAGCGGCGGAGACGTCGTACCCGAATCCGGCCTAACCGCAGCAGACTTCGACGGCGATGGAAAAATCGACCTCGCCTACCTCGATACGGAATCCTTCTCCGGCATCTTCTACGGCAAAGGCGACGGCACGTTCACCTCCGTTCCCATCCAGAACGGCCAGATCACACCGAAAGATCTCGTCAACCTGGCCGTCGGCACCTCCCAGGGAACCATCGCCCTCGACCTCAACAAAGATGGCCACCCGGACATCCTCAGCGGCAACGGAGTCTTGTTAAGTCTCTACGGCAGTGCCACCACTACTCCGCCGCCAACCCTCACGCCCACCACGACAGCACTCACCTCATCTGCCAGCTCCATCGTCAGCGGCGCTAGCCTGACCTTAACGGCAACCGTCGCTGGCCCCGCAGGCAGCACAGGAACCCCAACCGGCACCGTCAACTTCCTCGACGGCGCTACATCACTCGGAACTCCAACCCTCACCTCCGGCACCGCCTCCGTCATGACCACCGGGCTGGCCGTCGGCAACCACAGCATCACCGCCGTCTACTCCGGAGACTCCACCTTTAGCACCTCAACCTCCACCAGCGTGGCCATCACTGTCACCGCACCGCCTCCTGCTGCTGGCTTCTCCATTGCCCTTACTAACGCCACCGGCACAGTCGCTCGTGGCTCGAACGTGACCGACATCGTCACGATCACCCCAACCGGAGGCTTCAACCAGGCAGTCACTCTCACCTGCTCCGGCGCTCCCACCAACTCGACCTGCACACTTTCGCCATCATCAGTTACACCCAACGGCTCCGCTGCCATTACGTCCACCCTTACCCTAACCGCCGACACCCCAGTCGCCTCGCTCACCCCCACACGTCACGACTTCGAAATAGCCGCCATCCTTCCGCTGGGGCTTCTCAGCACCGCCGCCATCTTCACGCTCGGGCGCCGCCGCAAGATCGGCTGGACCTTGCAGCTTTTCGCCCTTGCAACCATCTCCACGCTGTTAGCCGCAGCCGGATGCGGAGGCCACCACACCACGACAACAACCACAACGCCCCCGGCAACGACCAACACCCCAACCCCAGGCACCTATCCCTTAACGGTCACCGCCACCAGCGGAGCCACAACCCACGCCGTCACCTTCACCGTCACAATCCAATAACCCGCATCCTCACTGCTACGAGATCAAAGGTCGCCGGAAACATTCATCGGAAAACTAAGCTACTCAGCAGATGGCCGATTGAATTTACGCTGTTTTGCGGGCGCTACGAAGAGTAAGGGATCCAGAGCCATTTGAGCAAAATTGGAGCAGCGAACAGTTATTAGGGTTTCAGGCGACTTTCTAGATTTCAATGGTCAGCAACATGGAAAGCTCCCTTATGCAGTCGGCAGAGACCAGCTGATAGTGCACATTACGATTGGAAGTCACCATAGATAGTGCAATCGAGTCGCAGAAGACCAGATCGGCGGCGCTGATCTCAAGCTCCCCATCCGCAGACACCAGAATTTCCTGGTATGTGTGTTCTCGACCGATCGCAGGAGCACGCCGCAGTGGTTTGCCAGTGGCGCATTCGCGTTCTCCCCTGACGAGAAAAAGCTCACCTACCTAGATAAACGTGGCAGAAAGCTTGAAGTCGATCTTCTAACAGGTGAACTAAGGCATTTGAATTAGTGCACGCCGACACCGCCCACTTGAAGAAGGGTGACATGCTAGCGAGTAACGGCAGACGCTGTTCTGTTACCTGGTCGGAACACGTCTTACGAACAGTAGCGACAGGTCCCCAACGACGGCGAGTCGGCGTGAGCTTGGGCGACTTGGTGGTTAGGTCTATGGTGCGAGCAATCACCCAAGGAGATCGGGGATCGGGCGATTTTGAGCGTACGCCCCGTGTCGAACCTACTCAAAACTTCACTGTGACCTGCCTCTTGGTTTAGGCGACCCAAGTACCAAAAACTACGCTAATTCGTACGAACAACGACGAATTCTACCTGTAACCAGATTGAGAAGGCACCTTCACTCTATCTAGTGTGTCGAAGAGACAAAGAGACGCTTGGACAAGATTGCGTGAACGCCAACGTTTCCATCGACTAACTCGGTGATGTCGAAGTCAACTGCTGTACTGGCCAGCATGTAGGCCTCATCGCGGCTGAGGTGTTTTTCGGTTGTGAGAAAGGTGATGGTGTTCCTGACGGCCATTTTAGTGGCTTGCACGAGATCGGGGCTGAAGCCCATAAGGATATAGCTGGTAGGAGTTTCAGCCATCGGCCAGTCGAGATGGCGGTTTTTGTGAACAGTTAGTTTGAATGTGCCTGAGAGAAATGTTTCAAGAGCTGTAATATCGACTTCGCCGTTTCCTTGGCCGGCGTGGCCGTCTCCCACTTCAAAGAGAGCCCCCTTCGCATGCACCGGAATGAAGAGGGTCGTTCCGGCGACGAGTTCTTTGTTGTCCATGTTGCCAGCGTGTTCTCCCGGAGGAGCGCTGTCAATTCTGCCTGCGGCTGGAGGTGGGGCAATGCCCATACTTCCGAAGAACGGGCGGAGAGGAATTTCAACTCCTTTTGCAAAGTTCGCGACGTTACGATCAAGGTCCAGCGGAATGATCTTGTAACTGCCATACGGAAAGTCTTCCGGGAGGAAACCGCTCTTTGGGCCGAAGACGTTGCAGGCATATGGGGTGTCTATGGTGATGCTTTGGATCTGCACTTCAAGAACATCGCCAGGCTCAGCCTCCTCAATTGCGACGGGTCCGGTGAGGATGTGACCGCCGGGTCCACGATCCTTGACCTCTTGATAAATGTCTTTGTAGTACTGCGGGACGTCCTGCTCTTTGACCCCCGCCTTGATCAACTCTGACGGCGGCCCGCAGGACGACACTGTTTGCATGTGGACAGTGTCGCCGGAGTGGACCGTGAGGATGGGATGGGCCTGAGACCAGTAGTAACCCCACACCACCGTGGACGGCGTCGCCAGCAGCTGCTTTGCCGGAGACTGGGAGAGTACGGGACTCGATACCGCGAGAATGCCTACAGCTAGAGGTAAAGCCTTCATTTCGATCTTCCTTTAGAAGTGGATTGGGTGCGTCGTGCTGACTAGAACTGGTACTTCAAAGCGAACTGGATGAGACGAGGAGCAACGGAGCTGCTGGTAATTGTCCCGAAGCTGCCTGGTCCGAGAGCGGTAGCCGGGTCAGAATACTGAGCGTGGTTGAAGGCGTTGAAGAACTCAGCCCGGAACTCGATCTTGCGCTGCTCTGCAGGAGCGAAGACTCCGAAGTCGCGCGAGATGGTGAGATCTGTGTTGTCTTGGCTGGGGCCACGCACGGTTCCGACACTGCTGTTGCCATATCCGAGCCCATCACCTATGACGGGCAGTGCGCATCCGGTTTGAGAGTCAGCGAATGCGCTCGTGTTGAAGTAGTTAGTAAGACGGCTTGTGACACTGCCTCGAGTTTGAATATTGGCTGAGCTCATTCCGGGGCAGAGCTGCGCGCGGGCCGTGCTCACTGAGCCGAAGATGGAGCCCAGGGTGGAGTCTGTGATGGTAAGGGCATCGCCGGACTGGATGGTCGTTACGCCCGAGACGGCCCAACCGTTGACCACCTGACGGGTGATGACGTTTGAGTTCCGCAACTTTGGAAGCTCCCAGCGGTAGGCGACGACGAGACGCTGAGGACGGTTGAATGCCGCTGGTCCAAAGCGCTGATGGCGATCGTTGGAGTCGTTGCTGTCGCCGCTGCCACCGGTAAAGACAGCGTTGGTGCCGAGGCCTTGAACATCGGTGAGTGCCTTGCTCCATGTGTACGAGCCCTGCACGAGGACGCCGTGACTGAGTTGGCGACGGATGCTCACCTGGAGGCTGTTATACATCGAAAAGCCGTAG
Source organism: uncultured Edaphobacter sp. (assembly GCA_964658525.1). GTDB lineage: Bacteria > Acidobacteriota > Terriglobia > Terriglobales > Acidobacteriaceae > Edaphobacter. Next base: position 7,210 of record CAZZZG010000036.1, on the reverse strand, counting down.
GACTCGATGCGGTTCAGACCGCCCGGCGAGAAGCCCAGATAGGGCACCCGCTGAGAGACGTTGGCAATGGTATTCGTTGTCACACCGTTGATCGGTGCGCCCGGGCTGGCAAGAAGTGCTTCGTTGATGTTGCGATTCTCCAATAAGCGTGTGCTGCGCGTACCGACATAGGCGATATCGAAAACGGTCGAAGGAGAGAGCTGTTGCTGTACGTCGAGGTTGTACTGTTGCGTCATTGGTGAGTCGTAGTTCTGGGCGATGATTGTCGCGGCGTTCTGCGAGGTAGGAGTGCGCAGTGGAAAGGATCCCGGGGCCGGTTGTGGGTTGAATGGGTTCTCAAAGGTTGCAGCCGCATTCCCCGCACCGACGAGGGTCGAAAATCCTACGAAGGGGGGGGCTGTGAGCACTTGAAGAGTCGCGTTGCCGTTAGGACGTGTGTAGTAAACGCCATATCCGCCACGCACCGAGGTTTTTCCGTCTGCGTAGGGCAGCCAGGCAAATCCAACGCGAGGACCGAAGTTATGCAGAGGAAGATCATCGTTAGTGACGGTGCTGCCGCCGAGGCGAGTTACTCCCGTGGGCACTGATCCGACGAAGTTGTTCGGCACGACCCATCCCGCAAAATCTCCTGCCGCAGTAAGGTTCGCATTGGGAGTGAGCAGGCTCGGGATCACGCTGCTCAACCGTCCGCCCGACTCTCCGATATTGCTGTTCAGCTCCCAGCGAAGTCCTGCATTGAGAGTGAGCCGCGACGAGATTTTGTAGTCATCCTGAACGAAGACAGACATGTCGTAGGCAGTGAAGTTCTTCGAGATGTCGCCTGCGATGCCCTCGCTGAGAAAAAGGTTACTCTGGCTGCTTCCGTTTTGCGCCGCGCTCATGCCAAGCAGAAAGTCAGGGAAGGACAGGAATTCGAGGTAGCCTCGGCGCGGACCTGGATCGTGGAAATTGAACTGCTGCCGCTCGTAGTCGAAGCCTGCTCGAATGGTGTGCTTCCCATGGTTCCAGGAGACTTGGTCCGATCCTTCATAGGTGTTGACGGCGGAGTTGGAAAAATCATTGAAACCGCCACCAAGGCTGAACAGTCCCTGAATGGAGATGATTGGCAGGAGAGGAAAGTCAGGGTCGCTAGGGGTGAGCCCAAGTGACGCATCTGTAATGGAGGCCTGGCTGTTGAGTACGCCGGTGTTACGAATGAGAGCAACAAAGGCTTCGTTGAGAAAGGAGGGGGTGAGCGCGGAGGTAAGCTTCAGCGAGCCCACGTCATTGGTGAACTGGGATTTGAGGGCAAAGCCTGGAGGGCAGCTTGGACTGCAGCTGCTGAAAGGATCTGTTTGTGGATCACGGGAGTAGAAGAAGCGCTCGCTGAGGCGTTGTTTGGGCGTGAGCTGATAATCGAGGTTAGCCAGCACCTGGTCTTCTGTGTATCTTCCGGGAATGCTAAAGACCGCTAAATTAGAGCCTGAAGTGGATGTTGTAGCTGGCGAGGGAATGAGATAGCTACCGTCGGCGTTCTTCAAGTTCAGGAGATTGAGGGCAACGGGACTGATGTTGGATCCGTCACACGCAACCTGTACGCCGCCATTGGCTGTCGATTGCCCGCACGATGCTGCGCCAATACTTGCGGCGGTGCGACTGTTGGAAAGGTTCGGAAGATTCAATGAGGCGAGAGAACTGGAGCTCAAACCGTTGATCTGTCGTGTTCCCTGATAGGAGCCGAAGAAGAAAAACTTGTCGCGGAGGATGGGGCCGCCGATGCTGCCGCCGAACTGGTTTTGCTTGAGGTCGGGACGAGGCTTGTCCTGTTGCTTCAAGAATGTGTCGTTGGCATTGAAGATATTGTTTCTGAGAAATTCCCAGGCAGCTCCGTGAAGGCGGTTGGTGCCGGAGCGGGTGACTACTTCCACATTGGCACCGGCGTCTCTCCCAAAACCGGCATCGTAGAGTGTGGTTTGAATGCGAAACTCTTCGATCGCATCTGGACTTGGAATAGGAATTCCGCCCTGTTGAACGAAGTCTCCGCCTCGCCCGCTGCCGAAGTTATTGATGTCTACGCCGTCCATCACGAAATTGTTGCTGATGTTGCTTGCGCCGTTCACGTAGACATCGATCGTTCCGCGGCCAAGCTCAGCAGCGTTGTTGACAGCTCCGACGACACCGCCGGAAAGCGTGAGGACCTGAGTGTAGTTTCGGCCTGCAAGCGGAAGTGCCTGGATCGTTGAACCTTGTACGGTGGTTCCCAAAGTTGCGTTATCCGATTGCAGAAGCGCGCCCTGGGCTTCCACCTGCACCGTCTCCTGTTGTTGACCAGTGTCCAGCCTCGTGTTTACCACGCTGGTCTCCGTTACGGTGACCACTACATTCGAAGAGAGCTCCGTCTTGAAACCTGCCGCAGTATAGCGAAGCTCATAAGTGCCCGGAGGAAGGAGGGAAAAGCGATAGCTGCCATTTTGATCGGTGGCAGCAGAGCTTTGTGCACCGGTGGCCTTTGACCTCGCCATGACGACTGCGTTTACGATAACCGCATCCGTACTATCTGTTACCCGACCGCTGATGGCCCCAGTAGTCTGGGTTTGGGCCAAGCTGGAGTTTTGGGAGGAGAGGGACAATACAGCGCTAAGGGCGATGAGGGCTAATCTGACAATGGTTTTTGACATGCGTACCTCGCTGAATGGTTTTTGCCGCAGGTTTCGCTGCATCGCGGCGGCCGCCCGAAACAACCGGCACTGGTCTCTCGTCGCGTAGATTGCACTGATAGGCGGACTCAAGCAGTTTCGGATGCGGAAGGAATAATCCGATGCTATTTGGCTGAGGGGGAGAGATTGCACGGAGCAATTGGAAAACGGATGTAATTTGCGGGTTTTCCCATTTTTTTGTGAAATTCAGTTAGTAGATGTACTGAGGGTGTCCGTATATTTACGGATCTCGTACTCGATAACCATGGCCAGAATCGCGGATCTCGATTTAGGCCAAATGCTCTTCAGCAGGTCATCTTCGATCGGTAGTCGCGTGTTAAATGGCAGGGACGCAAGCTGTTTGGTTTCAGGGGGCTAGCGGTCCCAAAAAGCTGGAATACGTTAGCGGCTTTATCATCAGATCTAATATTTGATATATTTACGTATCTCCCTTCAGAGCCATAAAAACGTTGAGCTTATGTGAAAGCTCTAGCCCAATTTGATCTCATTCTCGTCCAGCTTATTTGGCTCGATGTAGAGCCTTAGCTTATTCCGAACCGCCTTATTTATTGCTGACTGCAAGGGGAGGTAAGATGCAAGGAAGCGAGTATCTTCAAGTCGATCCGGGAGCCTCATTTTCTCAAGACGATAGCGGTTGTTCTTCTCTCTATCTTCAAGCGCTTATAGAAAACAGTCCTATTGCAATCGTCGTACTAGATTCCTTTCATCGCTATAAACTCTGTAACCCTGCATTTCAGCGTCTCTTCAAATACAGCCCGGAAGAGCTTGCCGCCTCAACTCTAGACGATCTAATCAGCACGCCTCGTTTCGCTGAGGAGGCTACACGGCTAACCAGGCTTGTAATGCAAGGAACCCACACCCATTGCGTTACTCAGAGACGTCAGAAGAACGGCATGATCGTAGACGTCGAAATCTACGGGGTGCCGCTCATCGTGAACGGTCAAGTGATGGGGGTGTACGGACTGTATCAGGACATTACCGAACGCAATAGACGCGTTCATGCGTCTCGCCACATAGCCGGGAAGATCGACATCATTCAACAGGAAGAACGGCGACGCATCGCGCGTGATTTACACGACTCCACCTCACAGGAACTGGCTGCCTTGAATTGGAACCTGAACAGGCTGACGCGTTTGGTGGAGGGTGGCGAGGAGTCTCTTCAGAAGTTGGTAGAGTATTCGCGCCAGCTCGCTCAGGAGTGTTCGGAGAAGATTCGTAGCGCGTCGTATCTTTTACATCCACCTTTTCTATACGAAGCGGATCTGGCATCCGCGATCGAAGACCTTACTCGTGGCTTTCAGGATCGAAGCGGCGTGGACGTGGAACTCTCGCTGTGCGGAGATCTTGGCTCACTGCCCAGCGAAGTAGAAGCGACTCTTTACAGAATTGTGCAAGAGGGGCTTGCTAATACCCTCAGGCACTCTCACAGCTCACGGGTTCGTATCTCGCTAAAGTGGCACTCCAACTGGCTTAAGTTGACGTTGGCGAACGAAGAGGCCGGAGATTACGACAAAGACTCGCCGGGTGTTCCCTATAGGTCCTCTGGTACGGGGATCGAAGGGATGCGGGAGCGCCTCAACCAACTCGGAGGCGCTCTACAGGTGCAACATCGGAAGAACGGTCTGACGATTTCGGCCAGCCTGCCCATCGACCTCGAAAGAAGGAGGTATTATGACACTCCGCATCTTGATCGCCGACGACCATAAACTGATTCGAAGAGGAATACGCGATCTACTTACGGTAGAGAGTGACTGGCATGTTATCGGCGAAGCAGCTGACGGGATCGAAGCAATTCGGCTTGCGTGTCAATACAAGCCAGATATCGCGATACTTGACTGCTCGATGCCACGCCTGGATGGTCTTTCGGTATCTTTGGAACTGAATCGCCTTTCGGCTGCTACCCGCGTCATATTCTTCACGATGCATGACTCTGATGCGATTCTTCTGCGATTGCTCAGCAGCGGCGCCTCTGCACTGGTATTGAAGAGCGATGCGGAACAGGACTTAGTCGAAGCAGTCAAGGCAGTCTCACGGGGCCGCTCCTTTTTTTCACAAGATGTTTCACGCCGATTTTCTATGACGGGCCGTATTCAAGATGCGCAGACGCAAACGTCCAGGGTCGCTTCACCCCTTACGCGAAGAGAGGAAGAGATTATCGCGCTGCTTGCGACGGGTATGACAAGTCGTGAAGTAGCGAATGAGCTGAAGATTAGTGTTCGTACTGCGGAGTGCCACCGCATCAATATCAACCGAAAGCTGAACTTTAAATCCATCGCAGATCTGGTTCACTATGCGATGCATCACGATATTGTGGCTAGTCTCAAACTACGACTGAACCTGACTACAGGGACAGGTTGAAGCGATCGGATGAGTCTTCAAAGTGCCATCTATAACTTACTGCTCAATGCCTGCCGGGCCGTTTTGACGGTGGTAGTAATATTTCTGCAAATGAAAAAACTGCGTTGTCTGGTATTTCTGGCTGGTTCGCTTGTGAGTTTTTCATGTGCCTTTGGACTGGAAAAGCCGGTGCGGCATGAGTTTTTGATCAAAAACTTCAAGACCGAGAGCGGCGTGACACTCCCTGAAGCGCGCGTGGTGTATGGAACATATGGAAAACTGAATGCTGCGCATGACAATGTGGTTCTTCTGCCGTCGCATTACATGGCGAAGCTGAATGGGTATGAGTGGTTGATGGGGCCTGGGAAGGCGCTGGACCCCGAGAAGCTGTTTCTGGTGACGACGGAGATGTTTGGCAATGGGAGTTCTTCTTCGCCGAGCAATACGCCGGAGCCGTTTCATGGGCCTCGCTTTCCGGTAATGACGATTCGTGACAACGTAGAGGCAGTGCACCGGTTGCTGGGTGAGGACCTGAAGGTGACGCACCTTCGCGCCATCATTGGGTTTTCGATGGGGGCTCAACAGGCATTTCAGTGGGCGGTGAGCTATCCGGCAATGGCGGACCGGATCGTGGCTACCTCAGGGACAGCGAAGACCTATGGGCACGGCATTGTGCGGCTGGAGGGGCAGATTGCTGCCATCACAGCGGATGAAGGTTTCAAAGGCGGAGACTACACGGAGGAGCCGACGAAGGGGATTGAAGCGTCGGGGTTGGTATGGGCGGCGTGGCTATACTCGCAGGAGTGGTGGCGTGACGAGCTGTGGCGGACGGATGCGAAGCCAGGAACCACCTTTGACGACGTGCTGAACGACATGCGGACCAACTTCTTCAAGGGGGAGGATGCGAACAATCTGATTCTGCAAATGAGAACATGGGAGAAGCAGGATGTGGGGGCGACGCTGGGGTTTAATGGCGACGAGAAGAAGGCGCTGGAGTCGATCAAGGCGCCGTTTTTGTATATGCCCTCGATGACGGACCTTTACTTTCCAATAGGCGATGCGCGGTATGAAGCGAAGTACATGCGTACTGTAACGCTGGTGCCGATCCCTTCTTTGTGGGGGCACCCGGCGGGTGCGGCGGAAGATCCCGAGGATGGAAGGTTTTTGAATGAGACGATTGGAGGCTTTCTCGCCGGCAAACCGGTACGTGGGGAGAAGGTTGTTCCCGCTTACTGAATTTCAATGCGACCGACATGGTCCCCGGCCAGACCCTGACCACCCAAGCTACAGCCTTTGCGGGTAGACCGAACTATATTCCGGTAAACACCATGACGCTGATGCTGCAGACGATCAATGGCACGGTGATCGCGGTTTCTACGAGCGGAGCGTTACCGCAGCCCGTTCCTCCAGGCACGAGGAGTGTTGAAAAAAGAGCTGATTCAGCATTTGCGGTCCACGCGGCTTATACGCCGCTCACTGCACTGGCGGGATGACGACCAGTCCCGAGGTCAGATCGTCGATGCCCTCTCTATCTGGGAAAGGCCTGCAAAAATTGAAGACCGGGCCGTTCCCGGGCATTAGAAGGGCGATCTCTCGTCGGGCACCAGGAACAGTTACATCGCAACCCTTGTGGAACGACATTCGCGTTTTACCATCCTGGTCAAAGTGCCCAGCAAAGACACAGCGACAGTCGTCGCCGCGCTGAGTCGGCACGCGGTGACTGAATGCTACTCCAAGGGCAATGACTAAGAACATCAGGGCGAAGGCGGCAGACTTGAGGCCCGAAGCAATCTGCAGCACGCGGTAGCGAGGATAGAAGCTTTCGCAACTCATTGCTACGCAGGCAAGCGCAAACCAGCTGCTAAATACAACGACATACCCTACGCACAGTCCCCTCAACATCTTCGCCGCCAGAGTTTGGCTCCTGATTGCGGCGTTCACGATCAAAGTCTAAACCGACCTGTTGAAAAACGATGCCAGCTCAACCGGTCGATGCAACACATCTAATCAACTGATCCACAAAATAATTACCCTGAATAATCGATCTGTTGGCTGATGTGGCCAAACCTAGCCAGGGTAAGGTTCCGGCTGATCTAATCCTAGCCAGCGCTTTTTAGCTTTTGTTTTCAATGAATGTGGGTCTGAGCTCAGTGTTGCGTCGGCCCATTGAGACCACC
>CAZZZG010000035.1:0-35905 GCA_964658525.1 uncultured Edaphobacter sp. | reverse complement strand
TGATATCGGGATGAACTTCGACGCGACCCTGGATCCGTGCGCCAATGGGGCGAGGTTGCGGACGAAGGTGGAGCAGTTGAGCGTCGCGGAACAGATATCCGGGGTGGGGTTGCAGGACCCTATTATTCGGCAGAGTCAGGTGGAAGGAACGTCATTTTTGACGGCCGGGAAGCCGGTGATTCTGGGATCAATGGATGTTCCGGGGAGCACGCGGCATCTGGATATCGAGGTGGTGATGGAGGCGGTTAAGTGAAGTGGGTGGTGGCCGGGAGGCTTCTTGGCCGCTCGTATTGACAGGTGGTCTGGAGCCGTAAATGCAGCTTGACGCCGATTGGCTTTGCCGTTACCTTTAACTAGTGGCAAGACTCCCTTCGGGTTGAGTCAGTCATAACGAAGTCCACCCACTTCGTTGCTTTACTGGAATACCCACGCAACAGCCCCCACCGCGCTGCGTGGGTTTCCTTTTTAACCAAGATGTCATCTTTAGCACCACGTTCTTTGTAACCCGGCCTTGCCGAACGGCACCGTAAACTAAATGCAGCGATGCCCCTCGAATCCCCAAACATCGGCCCAGTCGATCACACAGAGATAAAATCCAGCGGCTTCACTCCTCTGACGATCCCTTTGTTCCGCGATCGCTGGATCGCCAGCACGATCTCCTCGGTCGGTACCTGGATGCAGGACACCGCAGGCACATGGCTGATGACCTCGCTGACTGCCTCGCCGCTCCTGATCGCCTTGATGCAGACCGCTGCAAGCCTTCCCGTGCTGATGCTAGGTCTGCTCGCAGGTGCAACCGCAGACATCTTCGACCGCCGCAAGCTTCTCATCTTCTGGCAAACCTGGATGCTCGCCTCCGTGGGACTCCTCGCGATTCTCACCTTCATCGGCTACATCTCGCCGTGGGCGCTGTTGGCATTCACCTTTCTGCTCAACATCGGCTCGGCGATGAACAATCCTGCTTGGCAGGCGATCGTGCCCGAGCTAGTACCTCGCGAACTGATCCCGGACACGGTCTCTCTCAACGCCGCGAGCAACAACCTCGCACGCGCCGTCGGCCCCGCGCTTGGCGGACTGATGGTGGCAGGCTTTCAGCGGGTGCACACAGGCGCGGGCTCGGTCTTCGCGCTCAACGCAGTCTCGTTCGCCGGAGTCATTTGGGTGCTGGTGAACTGGAAGCGCATCCCGCTCTTCAAGTCGGCCTTGCCGTCCGAGCGCATCGCAGGCTCGATTCGCTCAGGATTGCGTTACGTGCGATACGCGCCGGATCTTCAATCCTCGCTTGTGCGGGCATTCACCTATACGTTCTTCATCTCCGCAATCTGGTCGCTGCTCGCAGTCGTAGCGAAGCGTGATCTGAAGCAAGGCCCGCTCGGTTACGGCATCCTGAACGGCTCGCTTGGCCTCGGAGCCGTGGTCGCTGCCACAACGCTTCATCGCATTCGCCAGCAATTCTCGGCAGACCAGATTCTAGCCACATCGACGCTCTACAACGTAGTTGTGCTGTTGGTACTCGCATTCGTCCGCAGCCCTCCGATCATCATCCCCACGCTGATCCTGTCCGGCGCCGCATGGACCAGCACCATGTCCACCATCAATGTCTCAGTACAGCTTTCCGTACCTGCTTGGGTTCAGGCTCGCGCACTCGGCACATACATGACGACCTTTCAGGGAGGCATGGCACTCGGCGCTATTCTCTGGGGATACATTGCAGAACATACCTCAACACCGATCGCGCTGAGTACGGCGGCGTGTGGCTTGCTGATCACCTTTCCATTCGTGCGCAGGTTTCACATCCTGCAAGGTCCGATCCCTGACCACACCCCCTATCAATGGAAGCATCCGGCGCCTCAGCTTGCACTCGACACCGAACCTTCGGACGGCCCTGTCCGCATTTCGATCGAATATTGCGTGCCACTCGAAAACTATGCGGAGTTCACTTCTGCAATCCATAACCTTCGAGGCGTTCGACTCCGCGACGGCGCGATCCGTTGGGGCATCTACCGTGATGCCATCGATCCTAAACACCTTAACGAAACCTTCCTGATGGAGTCGTGGCTTGATTATCTCCGTTCTCGCGAACGCATTACGGCTGCAGACGAGGCGATTCGCGCTCGCGTACGTGCACTGCACGAGCACGACGAGCCGCCGAAGACCACCTACCAGATCTACGCCAGGGAAATCGCGGATCAAGTACCGGCGCATCCGAGGGTTCCTAAAGACCCAAGTAAACCAACCCTTAGTACTTGATCTAACAAGATTCTCGCTGCATGCCCAAACAGATGAGATCGCCGTCAACCAAAACGGGCATAGCCGAAGGAAAGACTATGCCCGGGGTTCTTACGATCAAGCTAGACGGCAGAACCGAGCGCAAGATCAATCAAGGTTTTCTCTTCGATTGCGTGAGCCTTGGCGGAACCGGTTGCCGGCGTTGCGCTGGCGCTTCGCTTGACACTGAGTACGGCACGGTCACCAGAGATCCGACGCAATAACGGCATCACATAAGAAAAAGCTCCCATATTGGCTGGCTCTTCCTGTACCCAAATAATCTCTTGCGCGTCGGGATGTTGGTCGAGAGCGGCTTGAAGTTCCTCTTCCGGCCAAGGGTACATCTGCTCGAGAAAGATAATGCCAACGCTGAAGTCTTTGCGCTTTTCGCGCTCGACTCGGAGATTGTGACCAATCTTTCCGCTGCAAACGAGCAATCGACGCGGAGCTTTCACATCGTTGTCCGGTAGGACGTTCTGGAATCTTTCGATAGCAAAGTCCGCGAGTGTGGACGATGCGTCTGGATGGCGAAGCATGCTCTTAGGAGTAAAGACGATGAGCGGCTTTCGCCATAGCCGCAGCGCCTGCCTGCGAAGGAGATGGAAATATTGCGCCGCGTTCGATGGCTGACAGATCTGGATGTTGTCATTCGCGGCTAGTTGCAAGTAGCGTTCGATACGTGCGCTGGAGTGTTCCGGGCCTTGGCCCTCATACCCATGCGGTAACAATAAGACGAGGCCGGAGAGCAGACCCCACTTCGCTTCGCTGGCCGCGATGAACTGATCCATAATGATCTGCGCACCGTTGGCGAAGTCGCCGAACTGTGCTTCCCAAAGAACGAGAGCCTCGGGGAAATCGCGGGAGAAGCCATATTCGAAGCCGAGGACGGCGGCCTCGGAGAGAAGTGAGTTGTAGATCTCGAACTTACCTTGCTTGTCGCTGAGATGGGCGAGCGGCGTGTAGCGAACCTCGGTCTCTGTATCGACCATCACTGCGTGGCGTTGATTGAACGTTCCTCGCTGCGAATCCTGACCGCTGAGACGTACCGGAACACCCGCTTCCAAAAGCGAGGCGAAGGCTACGAGTTCGGCCATACCGTAGTCGAAGAGTCGTGTGCCTGCGCCCATCTCCTGACGCTGTTCGAAGAGCTTCTGCACCTTGGGATGAATATGAAAGCCTTTTGGGTATGCCGTCAGCGAGGTCACGAGTTCTTTGATTCGATCGGCGGAGAGGCCAGTCGGCACATCATCCTGGGGCTCAAGTTCACCCCCTTTGTAGGGATCCCAATAAGCGGGAAGCTGGGCTAACTGCGGTTTGTGATCGGCCTCCGATGCTGTCTTCTGATCGTCGAGCAGTTCTTGCTGAATCTTCTCCACCTCGGCGACGGGATCGACACCAATTTGCTTTGCATATAGCTGGTAGAGTGCTGGCCGATCCTTGATAATCGCATAGCGACGAGGCTGGGTAACAGTTGGATCGTCGACCTCGCTGTGTCCGTGTTTGCGATAGCCAACTAGATCGACAACGATATCAGAGTGGAAGCGCGCACGATATTCGGCGGCAATTGCGGCAACTCTCACAACCGCGTCTGGATCTTCCGAGTTGACGTGGAAGATGGGAATGGGAAGACGTTTTGCAATGTCGGTGGCGAATCGCGAGGAGTTCGATTCTTCAGGGATTGCGGTAAATCCAAGAAGGTTGTTGACGATGACATGGACTGTCCCGCCGACGTTGTAACCGTGTAGCGTTGCCATGTTCAGTGTTTCAGCGAGAATACCCTGTCCCGCAAATGCCGCGTCGCCGTGAATGAGCAATGGCAGCACCTGATTGTTCCCGTCCTTTCCAATGCGCTCCTGCTTGGCGCGAGTGCGACCGAGCACGACGGGATCGACTGCTTCGAGATGGCTTGGGTTTGAGGCTAGGTGCAGCGAGATGACCTTTCCATCAGGCGAATGATATTCACCTGTCGCACCCACGTGATACTTCACATCGCCACCGCCCATAGTGCTACGTGGATCGACGTCTTCAAACTTAGTGAAAATCTCCGAGGGAGAACGACCAATGGTGTTAGTCATCACGTTTAGTCGTCCGCGATGACTCATGGCAATCATGGCCTTCGTAACGCCGCATCCGGCGCTCACTGCGAGAATCCGGTCGAGGAATGGAATCAGTGCGGTGATTCCTTCCAGCGAGAATCGTTTTGTGCCGAGGTATCGCGATTGAATGACCTGTTCGAACATGTCGGCACGAATGAGTTGGGTGAGAATCAGTGCCTGATCGGGAGTCTGCGGAACCTGCTCGATACGCTCTTGCAGCCACTGTCGTTGTTCAGGGCTCGGTATATGCATGAACTCAGCGGCAATGGTTCCGCAGTAGTAACCACGCGCCTCTTTGGCGACTTCGCCCTCAGGTGCGGGTGTAGGAAACGGCTCGGGGGGAAAATATTGACCTAGAGGGTCAAGCGAAGCCTGCAAATACCCCCAACGCCGAAAGATGTCAAAGATTGTTTCGCGATCGTGTTGCTCAATTGAGGGTGTTCCGATCAGAGTCCCTGCCTTTGTAGCCATTTCTTCCTCACTTCAGGTCTAGTCGCGAGCCATTTCGCGCACACTTCTATGCTAGACCTTTCGGCGAAAGGGCGCACGTTTCTCGCCCACTGGCAAGGATGACCATAAAGTTGCACCCCGACTTTCTTTGTACCTACGTCGTTTTTGCGCAATTCCTGTAAACTACTCCACCTTGATCAGTTACAGAGAAGTTCCGCCAACCCATCCGATGTTTTAATGCATAGGCCATCCGAGAGAGTTCGTTGCGGTTCTGCTTTGACTTGGGAGTATCATCGTTTATGCGCAACGACAAGCATGTTCTGAGAAAGGACGAAATGGGTATCGCTCGTTTCGGCGGCGAGTAAAAGCCTATAGGGAAAGGTTCCGGCCTCCCAGACCAGCCGTCTTCCGATACTCATCAATCCATGTGGAACCGGCTTATCCTCATGAGCCGTAATTTTCCAGAAACCAATCGTGTTCAACAACTGTCTTGCGGAAGTAGGAGTGAAGCTTTGCTCGTGGGTGAGATCTCCATAACGAACCCGCATTCCAAAGATGCCTTCGGCATTCGGGACATGGATGAGACACTTTCCCCCGGGTCGTAGCACTCGAAAGACCTCATCGAGAACCGCAAATGCCTCGTCGCGTGTGAGGTGTTCAACGATATCCCAAAGAAGTGTAACCCCTAGCGACTCGCTTTCCGTGCGCTGCAAATAGTCGAGAAGTTCGCCCTGAGTTATACCGTCGATCCCAAGTTGATGCGCTAAAGCCACCTGCTCTTCCGAGACATCGACGCCGCTGACCGAAGTAAACCCATTCAGACGCAGAACATGTACGAAAGCTCCGTGTCCGCAACCGAGATCAAGAATCGGGGTATCTTTGTCGATCGCAAAATGGCGATGAATGACCGGCTCTATGTATCGCCTCCTGTCCGCAAACATCGTCTGTTTCTGGGAGGGATCGACTTTTGCCTGGCCACTCGTGACATACGAGGAGTACAGGCGGCTTCGCCACGAATGCTGGTTAACCACGAACACCTCTGAGCTTGACTTCCGCCAAGTTTATCATGATCAGACACTTAACTGAGGTTGCGCTGCACCGAGTTGCCATTCGCAACTATAGTTTAAGCATGGAGTTTGTATCTCACAAGACTTTGGCTTTGGCCTTCGCATTGAGTCGGATGAGTTTGTCGACGGGGCTTGGTCTTGCGTCCCTCGACCAAGCTACCTTTACTGCGCGCGAATCAACTCAGACGCCTGCAAAGAGTGTAACTCCTACCGACGCGACGACGACCGATACAGTGAATATCGACGACCGCCCACTACCTAATATCGAGGGGTTGATGCATGCGGTGGAGACGAACCAGAGAGCTGCGGAGGCAATCGAGAAGGATTATTTATATCGATCGACGTGGACGATGAAGGAACTCGATGGGCACGGAGGGGTCAAGAAAACTGAGACGGAGGAGTATGACGTCTTCTGGATAGAAGGAGTTCCCGTCCATCGTTTGATGAAGAAGAACGGAAAAGAGCTGAGCGCTGAGGATCAAAAAAAGGAAAGCGAGCGGATAGACAAAGAGATAGTCAAGGTCAAAGAGAAACGCAGGAAAGCCGACGAGAAGGGAAAAGAGACGGGGCCCCATGGCGAAGAGGAAATTACTGTCTCGCGGCTACTGGAGTTAGGCCGCTTCACAAATGCGCGACGTGTCCAACGGGATGGGAGAGATACGATCGCCGTTGACTTTGCAGGCGATCCGGATGCAAAAACCAAAACCCGGTTTGAGGAGGTCATTCGGGACATGGTGGGCACGGCGTGGGTCGACGAACAGGACCGAATGCTGGTAAAGGCACAAGGCCATTTTCTCAATAGCTTCAAAATCGGCGGCGGTCTGGTGGTGAACATCCAGCAGGGGACCAGTTTCTCTATGGAACAGCGCAAGGTGAACAACGAGGTTTGGTTGCCAGCGATGGTCGAGGGGCAAGGGGAAGCTAGAACACTTCTGTTCTTCAATATGCACGGTAGCGTGCAAGGGGTCGAATCGGACTATCGAAAGTTCAAAGCAACTTCGACCATTGTGCCAATAGAAAGCACAGTCCCATCGACTCCGCCAATAAAATGACATCCTCGTCAATGTCGGCCGGGAGACTTCAGAAACGCGCAAAGGGATAGCAACCGCCATCCCTTCCGCAAAACTTGGTTATTGCTGTAGTTGTAGTGCTAAAAGACTAGAGAGGCTGAACGTCAGACGCCTGCCAACCCTTGGGTCCCTTTACCACGTTGAACTGTACAGCCTGGCCCTCTTGAAGGCTCTTGAAACCGTTCGAATTGATCGCCGAGTAGTGTACGAATACATCCTCGCCGTTCTGACGGCTGATAAAGCCAAACCCCTTGGCATCGTTAAACCACTTGACTGTTCCTTGTTCCATGTTCGCTATTTCCTTATTGCTATTGAATTTGCCGCCAGATCCAAATCGGGGTTCGTACAGTACGAGCTTTGCAGAAATCCAATCTGTTTCAAACGATGTGTGAAGGTTAGCACACTTGTCATTTTTTTTTTACTTAATCTCCCAAATAGTTAGAGTTGCACGATTTATAGTGCAACGATTGTGAATATCAGGTTCGAAAAGAGGATTTTAAGCTCAGTCGGATTCGACAAACGTACCCCGACGATGTTAGATATCACGCAGGTTCATGCGTTAAGGTGTGAGTGGACGATCGCTTCGGCTTCGACAAGAACCTCATCAAGGGTCATCGCGGTGGAGTCGAGGATTACTGCGTCGGGAGCAGGCCTTAGGGGTGACTCTGCGCGATTACGATCGCGATAGTCGCGATCTTTCAGCTCTCGTAGGATGGCTTCTTCGGCCAATCGATGTTGTTCTGCGGTCATTGGATCTGGAGATTGGCGCGCGGAGTTCTGCTCGTGGGTCGGCTCGGTAGCGTTCGGACGCGGAGCGGCCTGGCGATATCGGCGGCTACCGCGAACTTCAGGAGCAGCGTCTAGGAAAATCTTGACCTCTGCGTCCGGGAAGACGGCTGTGCCGATGTCGCGACCCTCCATAACGACTCCGCCGGCCTCGCCGAGCGTGCGTTGTTGCTGCACCATCCAAGCGCGAAGGTGGGGATGAACGGATACCTTGGACGCGGCTGAGGTAACATCCGTCTCGCGGATGCGCCGGGAGACGTCCATGCCGTCCAGGAGAACCCTATTGCCGTCGACTTGAGGCTCCAAGGTGATGCGGGTGTGGGTGGCGAGAACCATCAGGGGAGCTTCTTCATCAAAGTCGTAGTCGTTCTCGATCGCTTTGAGTGCGAGAGCGCGGTACATGGCTCCAGTCTCGAGATTCAGGAAGCCGAAGCGGCGGGCCAGGTGAGCGGCCAGAGTGCTTTTGCCCGCGCCGGCAGGCCCGTCGATGGCAATGATGGGGCGCTCGCGCTTTTTTGTTTCAGTCTGTGATATCGAGGTAGAGTTTTCGTGCAGCTGGGTCATCCGACCTAGTCCCCTTCCTCACGTTTGAACTTGCGTGCGGGAGGTCGATTGCCGAAGGGTTTTTTATTGCCCTTAAACTTGTCGAAAGTGCTGGCTGGTTTGCCCGTCCCAGCAACAGATTTTTCGTAGCCTTTCTTGCCAGCAAAATTGCCGCCTGCGGATTTTCCAGCGAAGCCTCCGCTGGATTTACCGTAGGGCTTATTGGAACCGAATCCCTCGCCTGATTTGCCTGCGTAGCCATTCCTAGGTCTTGGGGGGTAATCGCCGGAGGTTTCACGACGCTCTCGATGGGCGGAGGAGGGACGAGGAGTGCGTGGAGCGTCAAACTTGCGGTAAGGCGGCCCACTGGGACGGCCTGATGCGTTTTCGCTTCGGTCCCCGCTACCTTTAAGGTCGCGGGAGGAGTTGGGCTTACTGTCAAAGCGAGAAGGTACTGCCGCTTCATCGCGACGAACAGAAGGTTTGCGTGGCGCGAAGCCGTTGGTGCGGTCGCCGCCGTCGGGACTGCGCTGTGGACGGGCGGAGAAGCGTCCCGCCTTACGCGGACCACTGAAGCCAGCTTTGGCTGACCTGTCTCCAAAGGTACGGCGAGAAGGACGGCTCTCGCTGGTGTCTCGGCCGAAGCTGGGTTTGCCGGTGAAGCCTTCACGATCGCTACCTGAGGTACTTGATTTGGAGAATGTCTTACGAGGACGGTCGTTACCGTCAATCAGGGCATCACTGTAGGGTCGTGGGGTAAATTCGCGACGTGGCGGACGACCGTCGCTGGAGTCTTCCCTCCGGCGGAACGTTGGACGATCGCGATCGAAGGACGGTCTGTCCTTCCCCATAGGTGGCCGGGTACTAGCGAAGCGAGGTTTGTCTCCGGATGTTCGCTTTGATCCCAATGCCGGCTTGGAGCCAAAAGAAGGTCGTTTCCCTGCTCCGTCGAAACTGGATTTGCGTTCGGCCTTGCGAGGCTGTGTTTTTGCGGTATCACCGCCATCTTTTAAAAGCCGCGAGGACGACTTGGCCTCAAACCGGTTGGCCTTCTCTTCCTCCCAAGGCTTGGTAAAGCTTGGCGGCTCAGAGCGATTCGATTCGCGAGTAAAGGGGCGGCGCGTGCGCACAGTGGCGGCTCCAGGCTCGCGACTCGGTTTGCTTATAAACCCCGTGCCGACTTTGCGAGGTTTGGGGATGAATTTGGTGATACGACCAGACGTCTCGCCGATTTCGCTACTCTCCCTTTCGATAGCGGGGAGTGAGTCTGTATCGGTGCTAGGTGCGAGGGCAACAGCGAGGAATGCAGGAAGCTCGCCGGTGACATGAAGGACCGTGCGACCTTCTACAGCGATGGTTTCGAGTTGGCGGGCAGAGACAAGCGCGTGGATGACATCGCGGATACGCGAACGCGCTGCGACCGGGGAAAGGAATGTTTCTATGTCTTCTTCAGACGCTACGATAGCCTGTCCGAGGTATAGCGAGATGAGGGCTGAGAGTGCAGTTGGTTGTCCAGCGTTGGCTCCCGCTTTGATCTGCTTGGTGAAACGGGTAGTGGTAAGCTCCCACAAGGTGGGGGCACCGTCAGGTTGGGGAACGGGAATGACTCGGAGATGCTGCCAGAGCTCGGTCAGTGACCGAAGTACGGCTGTCTCGGTGACCTCCTTACCGAGCTGCGTCGTGAGGTCGTAGGAGCTCATACCGGTGGCGTGGTTTTTGGCGCGCTCGGCGAGGAGATTGTAAGTGTTCAGCGCAAGCGGAGAAACCTTGCTGGCTCCGCTTGTTGTCGGCGGCTGCTTCCAGGCCTTGTCACCACGCAGGGTGAAGATGTAGGGAAAGGCGAGCGGGGATACGATGAAGTCCGGGATTTCACTACCGGTACCGGTCGGCGAACCGAGAAGATTTAGAGGAATCGCGCCGCCATCAAGAATGAGCCGGGAAAGAAGACTTCGGGACTGATCAGTTTCCGCCAGGGTCGGAGCAGCGTTGGAGGCACCTAAGATCGCTTCGACAAACGATGGCGCGGGGGCGGGAAGTTGCGCTGCGCGAGGTGTAAAGAAGACCAACCCTGACGTGTTGAGCCAATCGCGGAGCATGTTAATTGTAAGAATTGGATCGGCGTTGTGATGCCAATGCATGAGGCGAGAGGCGGCGAGCTGGTCAGCCGTGGGGGTGCTTAGGTTACTCAAGGTGTTGCCTTCCTGCTGCGTCGAGCGCTGCTCGTACGACAACATATCCTTAGCCTGGGCTAAAAGGATGACACTAATGTTCGGATTCAAGCGACGAGTGGCGAGATGCGCTGAAATGTTTTGTATGTCTTTATAAGGATACCGCAAAGCGAGGGGTCTGCCGTCGAAGAGGTAACAGGATCTGCGGTTTCTGCGCTCCAAACGACAAAGCCGCCTCCCCGCACTTTCATCTTTTACGGAGAGACGGCCAGAGTTCGGTCGCTAAGGAAGAGGCTGGCCGGCCGCAGTCATCTGCTGGAGCTGTTGCCGATCGTAACTCTTGACCCCCTCGGGAAGCGGCGCGTAGTTGAGTGTCGCTGCCGCAGCCTGACCATCCGTGATGACGTATTGGACGAAGTTTCTTAGGGCGGTCCGCTTAGCCACGTCGGGGCCATCCTTCGGGATGATTAGAAACGTGAGAGTGGAGATGGGATAAGCGTCTGGAGCTGAAGCCGGGGCGTTGACGATCGGTGTCCGTGGGTCTTTTGAAAGTTGATCGGTGAACGCAGCAATGGCAGCCGTTGTACTGGCGGTGTCGGGCAGAACATATTTGCCGGAAAGATTCTTTACGGCGGCTACAGGGAGCTTGTTCTGCTGGGCAAAAGTGAGCTCAACGTACCCAATGGCACCGGGAGTTTGACGGACCTGCGCTGTCACGCCCTCGCTCCCCTTGCCGCCGATGCCGACGGGCCAGTCGACTGAGTTACCAACACCAACCTTCTGCTGCCACTCCGGACTAACCGCCGCAAGATAGGTCGTAAAGGCATTGGTCGTACCGCTGCCGTCGGTACGGTGAGACACAAGGATCTTCGTATTAGGAAGATTCACGCCAGGATTGTCTTTCACCAGCAGAGGATCTTGCCAGGAAGTAATCTTACCGAGAAAGATGCCGACAATGGCTTCCGGAGAGAGTTGCATAGGCTTGTCGAGACCGGGTACGGAGTAGGTAATGCAGACGGGGCCAGCCGATTCGGGAATCTGAATCATGGGCTTCATGCCGTTGAGTTGATCGTCGTTGAGCGCGGCATCTGAAGCTCCGAAATCGACTGTGCCGTTCTTAACCTGTTGAACGCCGCCGCCAGATCCTATTGACTGATAGTTGATGCGAACATTGGAGTGTGCGCTGGAGAACGAGGATGTCCATCGGGACATTACAGGATAAACGAACGTGCTCCCTGCCCCGTTGAGTTGTACGCTCTGCCCCTCACTACCGCCGGAGCTTGATTTGCAACCCGTGAAGACAACAAAAAGTGTGGATGCTAGACAGAGAGCACTTCCCGCTCGGAGTCGTACACAGGAGTTATCGGCTGATTTACGCAAGAGATCCTCCAAAATAGAACGCGGCATTTGATCTTAGTTTGGTTGCACAAAAACAGGGAGTTAGTTGCCGGCGGGCAGTATATTCCACGAATATTCATAGAAGCGGCAATCGGCTCAAATGCGTTGAAATGCCTTTTGTATGTCCTTGTAGGAATAACGCAAAGCAATAGGTCTGCCATGGGGACAAGCTGTGGGGTGTTCAGTTTTTCCCAGGGCATCGAGTAGCCATTCGATCTTCGAGAGTTCAAGCGGCTGATTTATCTTGATCGCGGCATGGCAGGCAATCGAAGCGGCAATTCGGCGACGGCGGGCTTCCGAGTTCTCGGTCTGCCGATTCCGGTCAGGGATGGCCAGAATCTCTTCGAGCAGGTGTTCGAGTTCGCGACCTTGGAGACCTACTGGAGCGGCTTTGACCGCGAGAGTGCGGGGACCGAAGGGTTCAGCTTCAAAACCGTTGCGTTCCAACTCATCGGCGATTTCGGCAAAGGTGATCATCTGCGCTGGGAGCAAGTCGACGAGGAGCGGCATGAGGAGCCGCTGACGTTGGATCTGTTCGGTATCGCGGTCCCGTAGGACTTTTTCGAATAAAACGCGCTCATGAGCCACATGCTGGTCGACGATCCAAAGGCCCTCCTCATTGGTGGCAAGGATAAAGGAATCTCGAAACTGGCCTAGGGGCTTGAGGGTCGAAAGAGCTGACAGTGTGTCGGCTTGCCGTGGCGCCGCTGATTCGCTATTGGATTCAGCATCCGCGGAGTCGTAACCGACAGGGATACAGTGTCCGGAAAAG
Organism: uncultured Edaphobacter sp.; assembly: GCA_964658525.1. Classification (GTDB taxonomy): domain Bacteria; phylum Acidobacteriota; class Terriglobia; order Terriglobales; family Acidobacteriaceae; genus Edaphobacter. Next base: position 23,287 of record CAZZZG010000035.1, on the reverse strand, counting down.
GCAAAGCGACCCGGGGAGGGTGGAACGATCGGAGCGGCAAGTTCGAACGTTGGGGACTTTACAGGCTCAACGGAATTTGTATCCCATTGGGCGGTTTCTGAGCCATTTGAAAAATAGAGGGCTCCTTCCCTTTCGACACTCAAAGGTCCGGGGCGCTTATCTTCAAAGGTCGTAGGTCCGAAGGTTGCGCCGAAGACCGGCTGAGGAATGGCGTCCCCGCCATCGGGAGGGCCCGGAAGCGGACTGACATCTATGAGAAGCGAGCTTGACACACCGTGGGGACCATTCTGTAGCGCGGTAACGAAGCTGGCAGCCGGACGCGCCTGAGTGAGTGTCGTACGAATGCTGTCGCGAACGAAGTCGTGGACAAAGCTTGGCTGGCGGAAGCGCACCTCAGTCTTGGCCGGATGGACATTGACGTCAACCTCTTGCGGCGGCATCTCGATATAAAGAAGAACCACGGGGTAAGAAGTAGGAGGAAGGATATTGCGGTAAGCCTCCGAGAGTGCATGGAGGATGAGCTTGTCGCGGATCAGGCGCTGATTGACAAAGACGTAAATGGAGTTGCGGTTGAGCTTCTGCAACTCGGGTTTGGAGACGAAGCCAGTGAGACGAAGAAAACCAGGGTCAGGTGCAACGTAGTCCTCTTCGCGTTGCCAGGGCGGGGGCTCGGGCAGACCGACGCGAGTGAAATCAAGTTCGGCCGTGGTGGGGAGCATGTAGTTGCTGGTCTCTCTGCCGAAGATCTGGAAGAGTCGGTCTGCGCTGTTGCCAACAGCGGGGGCGACTAGGAGAGCCTGCGTGGAGGAGTGAAGCTCAAAGTGTTTGGAGGGATGGACGAGGGCATAATGCGTGACGAGCGCAGCAATGTGCGATAGCTCAGTCTGTTCGGACTTGAGGAATTTACGACGAGCGGGTGTATTGAAGAAGAGGTCGCGAAGAGTGATGGTAGTACCGACCGGAAGGCCAGCATCTTCGACGCGAAGAATATTTCCCCCGGCAATCTCTACCAATGTGCCCGAGGCCTCTTCCGCAACGCGAGTTTCCAGTTGCACGCGGGAGACACTGGCAATCGAAGGCAGGGCTTCACCACGAAAGCCAAGAGTCGCAATTGAGAGCAGATCGTCTGCATTGCGAAGCTTAGAGGTGGCGTGACGCTCAAAAGCAAGGAGGGCGTCGTCCCGCACCATCCCGTGGCCATTGTCGGCTACTCGAATCAGTTTTCGGCCACCGCCCTCGACCTCGATACGGATCCGGGTTGCTTGAGCGTCCAGCGAATTTTCTAGGAGTTCCTTGACCACGGATGCCGGGCGTTCGACTACTTCACCGGCGGCGATCTGATTCGCCACGAGGTCGGAGAGGATACGGATGCGGCCCATAAGATCGATTGTACGAGGAACGTTGAGATTGCCGAGTGTGCTAAGCGGACACCAGCTGCTTGTGCGTTTTGATCGGCTACGTGAGCTTGTTATGGGAAAAAATTCTCATCCTGTACCTAAATTGGGTAAATGAATGCCACATTTTCATGCATTTTATTGCGCACAAAAGAGATTGATCCGCTCGAAGGTGTCAAAAAACCGTTATGAAGGAGCTTTTCGCGATTCCAGATTTGGCCCTCAGAATGCTTTGAGTTCGTGCAAGTACTCGTCCTGCAATTCTTAGGAGCCTGATGAAACACAGAACACTGGGACTTTGCATTCTTGCCTTGGTTACTCTCGCTATTTCTTCCGTCGCTCACGCCGACACCTTCGATTTCAGTTTTTCGGGTATCTTTTTCTCCGGCTCTGGCACACTCACCGCAACTGAGGAAGGCGCGACAGACGTTTATGACATAACCGGTATTACAGGTTCTGTCCTTGACTGGGCGGGATCTGCGAACATTTCATCAGTAATCGGACAGAACAACTTCGATGGCAACGACAACAAGTTGATCTTTCCTGGCGTCGCCTCTCCATTCTTCTTGCCCACTAAGTTTTTTGACGGCAACGGCCTGTCTTTTTCTCTCGTCGACGGGGACGTTATTAATCTGAACGATTCCTGGGGCTCTGGAAATGCAGTCATAGGCGCTCCGAAAGGACTTGCCCTTCCCGAGGTCGCCACCATCGGCATCATTAAAAATTCTCCAGTTCCTGAACCCAACAGCCTTGCACTGTTTGGTACAGGCATCTTTGGTATCGCTGGCGCCATACGCCTCAAATTGCGCTTCGGCTGATTCGCTGAATTACTGGTTACATAAAAAGCCGCTTCGAAACAACGAAGCGGCCTTTTATTTTGTCGAATAGAGTCGAGTTCGGTGGCGTTCTATTCCATCATTTGGTTTTTTTCTTCACTACCGAGCTGGGTTTGCGCGTTTCAGTATCGCGGTCGCCGACCATATGCAGACGCATGAAGTTTGTCGCACCAGATTTGGTTCGAGTCCCGGCGACAATGCCGACGATCTGGCGCTGGTGAACATGGCCTTGCGTTTCGAGGATCTGTTCAGCCATGTTGACGAGCTTGTCTGTATCGCGAAAGCGAGCGCACAGGATGGGATAAGTGCCCCACAGCAGCATGCAGCGATTGATGACCTTCTCAAAGGGCGAGAGCGCGAAGATGGGCGGTTCGGGGTGATACTTGGAGAGAAGCCGAGCGGTCATACCGCTTTCGGTAAAGATAGCGATAGCGGCCACGTCGAGGTCGTCCGCCGCGTGGGACATACACTCGCAAATGGTCTCCGCGATAGAGAGGCGGACACTGGGGTGATGACCAAGCGCAGGGCGGGGATCGAGGCGGATCTGGTGCTCGGTCTCGGTGATGATCTTCGCCATCATTGCAACGGCTTCTACGGGGTATTTGCCAGCTGCGCTCTCGGCGGAGAGCATAACGGAGTCGGTGCCGTCGTAGATGGCGTTGGCTACGTCCGACGCCTCAGCGCGGGTGGGACGCGGATTGTCGATCATCGACTCCAGCATCTGCGTCGCGGTGATGACAGGCTTACGGAATTCGGCGGCGCGGCGAATGATGTGCTTCTGGAGCGCTGGGACCTTTTCTGGTGGAACCTCCACTCCTAAATCGCCGCGGGCGACCATGATGGCGTCTGTAACTTCGAGGATGCTATCCAGATGCTCGATGGCCTGTGGTTTTTCAAGTTTGGCAACTACCCACGCGTCGGACTTGAGAGCGGCCAGACGATTTTTTACATGGCGGACGTCATCGGCGGTCCGAACAAACGAGACAGCGACTGTATCTACCCCCTGAGCGATGGCAAAGATGAGGTCCTCTTCATCCTTTTCCGTGAGGGACGGAACGTTGACCGCGATGCCAGGAAGGTTAATCCCCTTATTTTCGCCGAGCATGCCACCGTTGACGATCTCGCAAATAACATCAACGCCTTTGACGGACTCGACGTGGAGTTCAATGAGGCCGTCTGATAGCAGGATGCGCGAACCCCGCTCGAGGTTTTCAGCGAGCGTCTTAAAGGTGGTGCCGACAAGTGCAGCATTGCCTTCGATCTCCCGCGGGGTGATGGTCAGGCGTTTACCCGCGACCAGTTGGACGGGCTTGTGTCCCTTGAGCTTCCCAGTGCGTATCTTGGGACCCTGCAGGTCGGCGAGGATGCAGATGGGTTTGCGCTCCTCTTTGGAGATAGTGCGGACCATGCGGATCAGTTCTGCCTTTTGATCGTGGCTGCCATGGGAGAAATTGAGGCGAGCGACGTCGAGACCGGCGCGAACGAGCTCGCGGAAGACCTCAGGGGTGTTTGAAGCTGGACCGAGCGTGGCCACAATCTTGGCGCGGCGACCTCGTTCCATTGCTACAAAGGGGGCAACGTCGGGCATTGAGTTCAAAGATTTCTTCATGGGCTGCTTGCGGAAACTTTCTCACCATTCCAGAGTTCGAATGGTATGACCAGTAGGTTTGACTTCCCTCGCAATTCTAACCGGGTGCAAGGGTGTTTGGAGCGGGAGGCTTGGAATGTGGGTGGAAAAAGCGAGAGTGGAACTCGGCATTGAACTCGGCTCCGCAAAGAACGCAAAGCGAGATGATGTAAAGCCAGAAAAGCAGTGCAATGCCAGCGCCGAGTGATCCATAGACCTGGGAGTAGTTGGCGAAGCGCGTGACGTACCAGCCAAAGGTCACGGTTGCGAGGAACCACATGGCTGTTGAGAAGAAAGCGCCGGGGAGGGTGCGCTTCCACGACTGCTGCATAGGCGTTCCCATGTGATAGATCAGGGCGGTGATGCCAATACTGCCAGTGAGCGCGACCCCCCAACGGATGAGAAGCGCGAAGATATAGACCGGAGTGCGGGCAGAAGGAGTAATGTGCACAGCGAGCCAGATCGTGATGAAGTGACCGAAGACGACTAGAACGCTGGCCAGAGCAAAAGGTATTAGCGAGAGTGGAACCAACACGAGCGCGCGAAGGCGGCGCTGCCAAAAGGTCCAACAATTGACAGGAAGGTCATTGGCTCGGCGGAGCCCCTCCATAATTGTGGCGAGAACACTTGAGGCGCCTGTGAGGCTGACAAGGAACGCGACGCTGAGAGCATGCGTCGAACGGGCAGTCTCCGGCGAAGAGACGAAGTAGCTCTGAAGCAGGGGGCTGACGTCCGGGGGGAGGATGCGATCGAAAAAGATAGAGAACTGATAGCGTAGCGGCGCGGTATTAGGAACCATACTTATCATCGCGGCGGCAACAATGAGGGCCGGGAAGAGCGTGACGATCGCGGAGTAGGCGGTGGACTGGGCAAGGTTGAGGCTATCGTGCCTTATCGCACGGAGCAATGTTCCATGTAGTATCCCAGGAAAACCTAGGAGTCTTCTCATGGAAGCGGCCCGGAGAATGAGAGACGCAGGCTACGCTTTCCACCGAATGAGGAAGGCTGTGACAGCCTCAACACTCGTGTGTTCGAACTCCTTCTCGTGTTCGGCGTAGAGGAGGTTGCCGTGGGCGTCGATGACAGCGAGAGAAGGAATGCCATGGGCGATGGGAACATGATACTTCTTTGCCACGTCCACGTTGTGGTCGACGTGCCCGGTATCGATATGCACAACAAGGAAGTGCTTCGCGAGGAGCTCCGCATTGGGGCTCTGCCGATAGTAGTAGTCGAGAACCTGGCAGTCACCGCACCAGTTTGCGCCGAAGTCGAGGATAATGCGCTTGTGTTCGCGGCGCGCGGTGACCATTGCAGCCGCAATATCGGCGCTGGCGTTCGCGGTCTCTGAGTAGAGATTCCTGTTGACCATGAAGACGGACTGCGCTCTAGCTGTAGCGAGAGAGGTGATAGTGAGCGGCAACAGCATTGTTGCAACCGTAAGAAAGATATTGCTGAGTTTCGTATTCATCAAACAACCTTGTTCGAGTTTCGTGGAAGTGGCATATAGCTGCGCGATGAAGCGTCGCAACGCTATCCACAGATGATGCACGAAAAATGCAACGTGACGCAAAACTAAGGTCAGAAAGACGAGATCGGAGTCACTTTCCGCCGTAGTAACCGTCACGGGTCTGAACAACCAAACCCTTTTGATGTAAATCCACTGCGACCTGGTGATAGCCGTTGGACGCTGCCTCCTGAGTGGGGGTATAACCGAGGCGGTATTGTGCACGGAGTTCTTCAGCTATCTGGTTGTATATCTGGGCGACATCCTGATTCTTCTTTACTTCAAAGAGACGCCCACCGGTCTCATGTGCCATGCGTTCCAGGATCTTCTTACCGTCAACGTGACTCTGGGTCGGATAATTGCCACCATTCCCCCCACCATTTCCTCCCCCTGGATATCCCCCACGGCCACCAGGGTAGCCACCGCCAGGATATCCACCTCCAGGAAAACCACCCCCCGGATAACCGCCACGGCCGCGCTGAGAGTTATTGTTCTGTAGATGGGACTCCTCGCCCTTGAAATAAATGGCGTAAATGATGGTATCGGCTCGTTGGGCGGCTTCGATAGAGCGGACGAGATTCTCTTTACTGTTTCGGTCTACTCCGTCGGAGAGGATGATGAGAGCCTTGCGGCCGGTCTGCTTGCTCATCAGTTCGTCTGAAGCAAGAAACAGAGCGTCGTATAGAACCGTTCCTCCGCGAGCACGACTCCGAGTGTCGCTGTCGTCATCCGTCGAAGATGCACCTGGGCTGTCGATTTCTTTGAGCGCCTTTTGGAGAAGCGGTCGAGAGGTCGTCAAATCCTGCAATAACTCGGTTTGACGAGCAAATTGGATGACAAAGGCCTGATCCTTCGGGTTGGTCAGCATCTGATCGAGAAAGGTGCTGCTGGCCGTACGCTCTTCGTCGAGGACACTTCGCTGCGATTGGCTCGTGTCAACCATCAGACCGAGGGTAAGCGGGAGGTTCGTATCCTTATCAAAGTAACGGATGGTCTGAGGTTTGCCGTCCACCTGAAGGGTAAAGTCGTCCTTACTAAGATTCTGGACGAGTGCTCCCTTCTTATCGCGGACGACAACCGGGAGATTGACGAGGCGCGCGTCGACAGCGAGCGTGGGTACCGCGGTGGAGGAGGACCCATCAGGTGGAGAAGTTTTTTGCTGCTCGCCATGGCCGGAGATGCACAAGCTAAGCATGAAGAGGGCCACGACCACTTGAACGGGCCGGAGCAATTGGCGGGTAATCATGTGGGTTTAGACGGTTCCGGCTTGTTGGGGTTTCAATCTGGCGATGTTTGACCAGACGTTTTTGCTGACGAGAAATCGCCGGCTTGCTACTATCGAGTCATCGTTTCAACCTGCCCTTCTGTTTCGGTTTTCGGATTCTGGCGAAGTGCTGGCACAAAGTGGTAAGGTTTTCCGCTCGTGAGGTTCGTTGTGTGCCATCGACTTCTGAAGCCACTACAAACCACTGGCGAATCTTCGGGATCAACAGCCGCAACTCCTGAAGAAGCGGGGCGAAGGATAGCATGGGGTGCTCGGTGCGTGGACCTGTCAGCCAACCCCGCTGCAGTATGCTGAGATTGTTTGGAGATGCGGAACGAGAATGCGATGGACATAGTCAAAAGCGTTGGCGAAACGTCGCTCGATCTGGGGCTGAACCATTGTGCTGCCGCTGAGTTTCCAAATGCTCGAACACAGTCCAAGCCGCTTCATTGGGGACACCTGACTGCGACATTCTCTGTTCTCCTGTTGTTTTCCTGGCTGGGGATCGTGCTTTCGCGACAATCGGACGGAGTCGCGACGATCTGGTTCACCAATGGACTTTTGTTTGCGTTAGTGGTGACGCGCCCGAAAGACACCTGGGTCCCTTATTTCATTGCGGGCTTCCTTGCCGATACGTTGGCTGATGTGATTTACGGGGACACGCTGCGGCTGTCAATCGGCGTCGCGGTAGCCAACTCCGTGGAAGTAATCATTTCGTCCGTGCTGTTGACGCGGTGGTTCGGGAGCCCTCTGCAGCTAACCAAACGTCTTCCATTGCTGGGCTTTCTTGCAATCGCTGTGGTGGGGGCGACAGCGGTGACCAGTGCCCTTGGAGCTTCGTGGACTCTGCTCTTTGTGAACGCGGGCCCCTGGTGGATGCTGTTTCGCACCTGGTATCTCGGGGATGTGCTGGGTATGGCCATCATTGCGCCACTGGTCTTCATTCTGCAGCGGCCAGGCTTTTTCACAATGCTGCAAAGCCGGCAACTACCGAGGACATTGTTGTTATTATTGGTGCCGGCTGCCGCGACAGCACTGGTGTTTAGCCACAGCAAAGACCCGCTAATCTTCTTTATCTTTCCTGCGCTGTTGCTCGTAACGTTCCGATTGGGATTCCCGGGGACTGTTCTCGCCGTATTTGTGATTGCGCTGATCTCGATCTGGTTCACGGTTACAGGACATGGTCCCTTGATGCTGATCACCGGGACAAATCTGCTCCACAAGATTGTGATTGAGCAGATCTTCCTCGCGGTAGCCCTTTTCACCTTCTTCCCGGTGGCGGCCCTGCTTGAGGAACGAAAAGCACTCGAAATATCGCTACAGAAGAGCGAACTGCGATACCGCGAGTTGGCTAACGCGGATGCATTGACGGGATTAGCGAACCGCCGTGCCTTTGATGAAAGGTTAGAGGAGGCGTGGAATCGGGCGACGCGCAACGAGCAATCGTTGGCTTTGCTCCTGATCGATGTGGACCTTTTCAAAGCCTATAACGATCTCTACGGGCACGTCGGTGGAGACGAGTGTCTGCGCTGCATCGCGAAGGTGATTGCAAGCGCGTTACAGGGTAGAGCTGAGATTGCCGCGAGGTTTGGAGGCGAAGAGTTCGCCGTCATCCTTCCGAACACGACGATGGAGACCGCGGTGCAAGTCGCCGAAGATGTCCGGCATGCGGTCGCTGGCATGAAGGTGCCGCATTCGGGAAATCAACTTGGGATCCAGACAATCAGCGTAGGAGTAGCGGCCGGAGTACCGCACCGGAACAGCGCGGCGATATCTTTGCTCACAGCCTCCGATCACGCGTTGTATCGTGCAAAGTATCTGGGACGTAACCGAGTGGAATCTGCAGCTGCCGTGATGACTCGAACTGAGATGTCCACTGCGGATTCAACGGCTTGAAGTTTAGGACTGCCACCACGCATGAGAAGCATGTATCTTAACGGGACGATGAAACAACTTCTTTGGCTATCACTTGGTTGTTTCTGTGGCTGCCTTGGAGGAGGGTGCGCCTCGACCTCGGCTACGGCCGCTACGTCCGCGCACTCCATAGCCGTAGAACGGGCAACAGTGACGAGCCCTCCGAAAGGCTTCGCAAGGGCTGTGGCGCTATGGCCAAACGGAGCACCCGGTGCTTTGGGTGACGGGGAGGGAGATATCCCTAAGATTTACGTGTATCCGGCGCCGGGGGCCGGCATACACTCCGCGGTCATTGTGATCCCAGGGGGCGGTTACGTCCACTTGGCGATCGAAAAAGAAGGGGGCGAAGAGGCGCGTTGGCTCAATGCGCACGGCGTGACTGCTTTTGTGCTGGAGTATCGACTCGGCCCACGATACCACTTTCCTTCTCCGATGTTGGATGGCGCCCGGGCGATGCGCTATGTCCGCAGTCATGCAGCGGAACTGGGAGTGGCGAAAGACAAGATTGGGCTGTGGGGTTTCTCAGCAGGTGGCCATTTGGCGAGCTATCTGGCGACGGTGAATGACAACGGCACTTCGGGCGCCGAGGATCCAATCGATAGAGTTAGCGACCGTCCGGACTTCGCGATTGTGTCCTACGGGCGATACACGATGGACGACTCGATACCCAGGAAAACGAATATGGAAGGCCTGCTGGGTGACCATCCGACAAAGGCGATGCTGGACTCCATTTCGGTGGTGAAGAAAGTGACGAAAAATACCTCTCCCTGCTTCATCTTTTCGACTACCGCCGACCAAACGGTAAATCCGATGAATGCAACAGCGTTGTACGACGCACTCAAACAGGCAGACGTGCCCGTGGAACTGCACATTTTCGAACGTGGGCAACATGGTGCCGGAATGGCGCAAGGGATCAAGGGAATGTCCGAGATTGCCATCTATCCCACGCTAGTCGCAAACTGGATGGAAATGCATGGCTGGATGTCGCAGGAGTAACATGCCGTGGAGATCTTCAAAGCAAGATGGACCCGAAATAATTCATCCTGTGCTGCTAGGAACAAATAAACTGCACTTGGCGTCGCTGCAGATACCGCCGAATAAGGAGTCGAAACAAGCGTTCTAGGAGATGTCCCGACGCGACATATTTTATTGCGAAAGAGTGGCTTGTTTGTCTACGCTGGCAGACGGTAGCAAAACGCGATGCTGGCACTATTCTGGCTTGTATTTCGAGGTATTTCTTGAAGGCTTCTGTGCTCGACTCCCAGCGATCCTGGGTTTGGAAGACAATTCTCTCGGCGGTGGCGGTTACGCTGACGGTGACGCAACTCTGGCGAGTCGATCATGGAGCTGGAGTTGGGAAGTTCAGCACCATTATCATCATGATATCGGGCATTGCAATTGCAGTCTGGGGGCTGTCGCGCAAATATAGTCGCATGGGGGAGATGAGAGGAGCTGAGCAGGCGAATTCGCAGTTTTTGGCGGCGGCTGAGACCAGTCTCGATGCCTTTGGACTCTTTGAAGCCGTACGAAACGAAGCGGGCAGGATTTCGGACTTCCGCGTGTTGTACGTCAATGCCAACGTCGAACGACTGGTGGGACAATCAAGATCCGAACTCCTCGGAAAGACACTCTGCACAGTGACCCCAATGAAGGCTACTGGGGCATTGTTCGGCAGGTTTTGCAGGGTTGTCGAGACCGGCGAGTCTCTAAATGAAGAGTTCCCGGTAAGCAATGCGAATATCAAGGCGTCCTGGTTGCAAATCCAGGTCGTGAAACTTGGAGATGGGCTTGCAATCACCTTCAGTGATATTAGCGAAGCTAAGGAAACCCAAGAACGATACGAGCATCTTGCTGAGTTCACTGACTCGGTTTTTCAGAACGCTCCCTTCAGCATCGTCACGACCGATACCAAGGGAACGATAACAGCGATGAATAGCGAGGCGGAAAAGCTGACAGGCTATCGCCGTGAGGAACTAGTCGGAAAGGTCTCGTTAACGATGCTCCACGATGAGCGAGAACTTCTGGGGAGGGCCGTCGCTATCGACTCCGCCGCGACATTGGAAGAACATGGGTTCGAAGTTCTGACGGCGGGAGCAGCCGCAGGAGAGATGGGGGAGCAAGAGTGGACGCTGATTAGGCGCGATGGCGCGAAAATTCCAATCAATCTTGCCGTGAGAGCAGTGACCACACCAACTGGTCAGGTCAGTGGCTTTGTGAGCATCGCGTTCGACATTACTGATCGCCGTCAGATGATGGAGTATGTCACTCACTTGGCCACGCATGACCAATTGACAGGACTGACAGGGCGAGCGCTGCTGCAGGACAAGACGGTCCAGACGGTGGAACTGGCACGACGCAATGGAACGAAGGTTGCGGTCTTTGTGATCGATTTGGATCACTTTAAGCGCATCAACGACTCCTTGGGACATACCGCGGGGGACCAGATTTTGATCGAGGCTGCGCAGAGATTGAGCCGCTCGGTACGCAGCACGGATGTGGTAGCGCGGGTGGGTGGAGATGAATTCGTGGTGGTGATGCCGGACATCACCAACGTGGACGACGTTGAACAGTGTGCGGTCAATCTGGTAGCCAGGTTGGCGCCGGAGATCTCAATCGAAGGCCACTTGGTGCACGTAACGGCAAGTGTCGGCGTATGCATTTACCCGGACTTCGCAAGCGATGCCAAGCACCTGCTCAAACGAGCAGATTCTGCGATGTACGCGGCGAAGGAAAATGGCAGAAACCAGTTCCAGATCTTCAGCGAGAGCATGCTGAAAGAGACGGCGGAACGTCTCACGATGGAGCATGCGTTGCGCCACGCTTTGGGAAACAAAGAGCTTAGCCTGCACTACCAGCCCCAAATCTCGTTGACGACTGGAAGAGTGACCGGCATGGAAGCATTACTGCGCTGGACTCATCCCAGACTGGGGAGCATCTCGCCGTCGCAATTCATTCCGTTGGCAGAAGAGACCGGACTCATCGTTCCGATCGGGGAATGGGCCTTCATGACAGCGTGTTGCGAGGGGAAAGCCTTGCGGGACGAGCTCGATATGGATCTGACGGTTTCAATCAACCTATCGCCGCGACAGTTTCAACAGAAGAATCTGGTTCATGTGGTTGAACACTCGCTCTCGAAGAGCGGCTTGTCGCCTGACAAACTGCAAATCGAGATCACGGAAAATATGTTGATGGTGAACTCCGAGCATGTTCTGGACAAGTTACAGAGAATGCGCGAGTTGGGAGTCCGTATCTCGATTGACGACTTCGGCACCGGATTCTGCAGCTTCTCGTATCTGCTGGAATATCAGGTTGATCGATTGAAGATTGATCAGAGCTTCGTGAAGAAGGCAGGGACCGATGCAAACGCAGCAGCGGTGGTTCGAACCATCATCGCAATGTCTCATGGACTCAACATCAAAGTCGTGGCAGAAGGCGTCGAGACTGACGAACAGATGCGGTTTCTGTTGCGCAGAAAGTGCGATGAAGCGCAAGGGAACTTTATTTCGAAGCCGGTGCCGCAGGCAGAGTTCTGTGAGGTAGTCCGTCGGTACGCAAACAATCCTTCCTCTCCAGAGTCGGAGCCGGTGTCGGGGTTGGTTCGGTAATCGCTATTGTGAATGTTTGAAATCTTAGCTGTGAATCGCTAGGTAGTCGTCGCCCGGCTGCGCCTGATCAGGTGATAGATGCCTAGCAGGATAAGGGCTCCTACCAGAGACATTAGAAAACCAGCCGATTGGTCAGGCTCGTAGTGACCGATCGCGCGTCCGAGAAAGGTTCCAAGGAAGGAGCCCGCTATACCGATCAGCATGGTGATGAAGATGCCGCCGGGCTCTTTGCCTGGCATGATGAGTTTGGCGAGCGCGCCGACGATCAGACCGATGAGAGCCGTCCAAATCAGATGCAGCATAGCTGTCCTCCATGTTGGTTTCCGGGGCGGCCGGAGACATCTCGATTGATGGGAGAAGAATACTACTAGTTTCAGCTGATGCAAGAGGTTGATCCTGCCAGGTACCAGATTCGTTCCACAGGTGGCGTGCCGTGGCTCAGGCGCTGCGGACGATCAGGTCATTCTTCCAGAGGGCGAGGACGACATCCATCTGACTGTTGTGCGCGATGTCTTCACCGTCGGTGACCTCAGCCCAGAGGGCGTTGACCGTCTTATGGGTTCCGGCGTTTAGAAGCGACACCGCGCGAAGGGCATAGGCCTTGGATTTGTTGGAGGGGGCATACTGACCGGCAGGGATGCCCTTGACGAGACCGGCTTCGCAGAGGCTAAGGAAGGCGAAGCGGGGCCCTCCCTTTCGTTGGGCCGAGGGGCTGGTGGGATAGAGCCGGGCGGTAGCCTGCTCCCAGCGGGCTGCAGGAGTGATTGCCTTTCCGTAGGTTTCCATGCGGGCCGCGATGAGGGCGGCTTCGCCGTATCTGTTCGCCATGATGTCTCTCCTGTGAGGGCTGTTCTGACCTATAGAGGCGACGGTTGACACTCGCACGGGATCGTGTGACGAGCGATGATGCGGTCTCGCTGCGATCGAACCATCGCTTGCCAACCGTCGTGGATACTCCGGTCTGATCAGGTCTTTGATGTCTGTTTGGCCGAACTCTGTTTGGCGGAGCCACTGCCTGCCACTTCGGGATCGACGTCCTGCCAGAGCTTGATGCCACCGTCGATGGCGTTGCTGTTTGCACCGAGGATCACGTGGTTCGGCAGATCCTTCATCAGCTTGGCGTTGCCGCCGCCCAGGAGCACGGTCTCGCAGACCATGCCGGCCTTGAGGCGGGTGATGATGTCCAGGACGGATTTTCTCCAACGCTTAACACCCCGGCGTTCGAGGCCAGCGACACCGATGTACTGTTCGTAGGTTAGGCCTTTTTTGTAGGGCAGATGAGCCAGTTCGAGCGGTATAACGACGCCGTCGAAGATCATCGCGGAGCCCAGGCCGGTGCCGGTTCCGAGGAAGAGCATTCGGCCGCCCTTGTAACCGCCCAGAGCTTGCATGGCAGCATCATTGATGAAGCGGAGCGGCTTACCGAAGGCTTTTTCGTAAGGAAAATCGATCCAGCCTACGCCCAGGTTATGGGGCTCGGCGATGGGACGGTGGTGGACGACCGGACCCGGGTAGCCGATGGAGATGCAGTCGTAGGTCCAGCCCGCGGTGGCGGCGAGGACGTCCTTGGTCATCTCTTCCGCGGTCATCGTGGGACCGGAGGGAATCTTGACGGGGACGCGCATGTCGGTCGAGGCAACCTTGATGTTGGTGCCCCCTATGTCTATGACCAGAACTTTCATTGAATTGGATGTTAGCAGCGTTGCGGATACCTTGGGGGCAATGGCGAACCTGAGCCATATCAAGGGGGGTGGCCCCCCGGGGGTTATACCACTCAAGTGACTCCTTATCAGCTACTTACAATTTAGCCTCTCTCTAAAATCCTCATAGAAAATGGCTTATAGGCAAAATCTTCATTCCATTGCAGTTATAGCTTTCTCATCAATGACGAGTCCTTCAGCCTCTTCGCCCTGAACCTAAGTTAATTCTATAGAACAGTGCACAACTAATACGCAACGCGAAAAGCCTTGCAGGACGAGGGTTTTGTCGTCATCGGGGGTTGACATGCGTTTTTCCGGTGAAATCTGCCTATCTGGTTCTCAAAAAATGGTGTCGGGCAATTTTTGACCTTGCTGTTAGCAGTCTTCAGCGATTTTCTAATAAATGCTAAAGCAAAAGAAAAGCGAATTTAAAATAACGACTCCGTCAGGCCTATTCTTATCTTGACCTACTTTTCCAGATTTAAACTATTCAAAATAAATAACTTATTTATTAGAGAACAATTTTATTGACAATCGTATTTTATCTGGTTTATTGTGGTGATGGGCACACATGCCCCAGGAATTGATAATATGCGTCGAATCATCGCGGCCACCCTCGCCCTGTCCCCCATGTTGCTTCACGCTCAGGCAAATTCGCCTGCAAAAACCCAGTCCCCTGCCGTCAACACCCTGCGCTCTGAGCTGGTTGCCCCAGCGTTGGCCGGTTCAGAGAACGCTGGCACAACGTCTTCAGTACGCGTCTCCACCGGAGTCAATGCGCCTAAGTTGATCTACACCGTTGGAGTGGAATCGGACTCTGACTTTTCTCCGGTTACCTCGTATGAGAGAACCGCTGTGGTTTCTATGACGGTCGACCAGAGCGGCAAGCCGACCGATCTGAAGATCATTCAGTCGGTGAACCCGATCATGGACCGCCATGTTCTGAGTGCGGTAAGCCAGTATCGCTTCACTCCCGGCACACTGGATGATCAGCCGGCTGCTGTTCCCGTTAATCTGGCGGTAATTTTGAAGGCACCTCGGTAGTTCGTCGTTTAGCGACAGCCCTTCCCAGTAAAGCATTTAGATGTTGGTTTGAAAGAGAAAGACAGACTCCCCCGAGTCTGTCTTTTTTTGTGGCACGAATAGATCGTCATTGGGAGGCTGCGGGAGTTGCAGAGGGGCTTTGCGGCCCTTTGCCGCTGGGATTCGGATGGAAGATGATAAAGAGCGCTATGGAAGCGACGACGATGCAGGTGATAACGATCAGCAGGAGGGGACTGCAGAAGGCTGGTCGTTTGTCGGGCGGCGGGACGGGGGAGGATGCCATGGGTGATTTGATGCAAAAAACACACGGGTGCGATTTTTCTTTCTGGCGCGGAGGAACGGCGCTTTAGCCGCGGTGGTGCGAGGTGAAAAGTTGCAGGATCGAAATTTCATAGCAAGTTAGAGGAGCGAGAAAATTCGCGTTTTCTTGAGTAACTGCCGAATTCCAGTCCGGTCGTTCGTTTATACAGTGAACCGGAATGACCAAAGGCCCGTAGTTAGCGAGGTCATGTTGAAAGTATTAGGTTGCTATTCACCACCCGTTAATCACATCTGTCCGACGCAAAGGGATGAGCTGTTACAAGTGATTTCGCTTGATCGGCAACGGTACGGATGGAATACTGCGGGTGAATATACGGTGAATGAAATGTCTCGCACGAGGCCTGGGCGAGGAACTTGCGAGTGCTCCTGGAGGAGTTATGGCGAGTGTTACTGGAGTGGGTGTCGATGAGGGGATGATTCCACCGGGAGCTCCCGAAGAACTGGCTGGACCGGCGCATGAGGAGCTGAGCGCAACGAGGCCGGTGGCGCGTGGGGAACGGATCAGCAGCATGGATGTGCTGCGGGGCTTTTCGCTGATGGGAATCCTGGTGATGAACATCACCGATTTTGCATACGGGTATGCCAACTACATGTATCCGTTGAGCACGGTGAAGCCAGTGTTCAGTGGGCCGCACTGGAAGATCAACACAACGATGTGGTTTCTGCGCTGGATCTTTGCTGAAGGCAAGATGCGCGCGCTGTTTTCCATGCTGTTCGGGGCGGGCGTGATTCTGCTGACGGAGCGAGCGCTGTCGCGTGGAGCGGGGATCAAGGCTGCAGATATCTTTACGCGACGAAATATGTGGCTGGTGCTGATCGGAATGCTGCATGGATATCTGATCTGGGATGGCGACATACTTTTTTATTACGGTGTGGCGGCGTTGCTGTTCCTGTTTCCGTTCCGCAATGTTCGCGTGAAGCGGCTGATGTGGACGGCGGGAATTATTCTGTTCCTCAACTCGATCTTGATGATGGGTGGTAACTACGGCACCGCTTATGGAGCGAAGAAGGCCGCGGAGAAGGCTAACGCGAAGCTGGCGCAACATCAGACGCTGACCGAGGATGAGATTAGCGATCTAAAGAAGTGGAAGAATGCCCAGGACCGTTGGCGTGCACCGGATAAGAAAAAGTTTGAAGACATTGCACCCATGCAGAAGGGATATTGGTCAGCGCAGGGGCATTTGGCTCAGAATGTTTTGTTAGGCGAACTGAAGGGTGCTTACTTCGGGTTCGGCGATTGGGTGGGTCTGATGCTGCTGGGCATGGCGCTGTTCAAGAACGGTTTTCTGCCCGGCCGGTTGAGCATGAAGACGTATGCGTGGATCGCGGTGATTGGGCTCCCGATCGGCTGGCTGGTGCCTGGCATTGGGGCGTGGAAGGCGTGGGCCGGACACTTCGATATGTTCAATACGTATATCTGGATGCAGGCGCCGTATGACATCGGAAGGATTGCGGGTGCGCTGGGAAATGCTGCACTGCTATTGATCTTAATAAAGGCGGGAGTGTTTCGGTGGCTGCTGGCGCGGGTTGCGGCAGTGGGACAGATGGCTCTGTCGAATTATCTGCTAACAAGTCTCACGATGAAGACGATCTTCGTATGGGGCGCGTGGCACTGGTATGGCTATGTGGAGTATTACAAGATTTACTATGCCGTGCTGGGAATGTGGATCTTCAATATGGCGTTCAGCTCCATCTGGCTGCGGTACTTTGAGTTTGGACCGATGGAGTGGGTGTGGCGCTCGCTGACGTATTGGAAGCGACAGCCGATGCGGATTCGACCATCGACTGGCACTGCGGTTACGGTCTCGCTTTAGAAAGGCACGGGCACGCCGTCGAGGCCTGGGTTTTTAGGTCTGTCGATCCTATTGGCTCGTTGACCGCGATGAAGGATTGTTGGTTTGAGGTTTGATGTCAAGCCCTTTGTTGAATGTGGGCCGATCAAATTAAGACTTCTTATGATTCGCGGGCGCGGACCGATGCTTCAATCAATCTAGCTGCCAGCTAGCTGGAGCGAAGAGGGGGTTAACTTGAAAAAGATATTGATCACAATTCTAGCCATGGTTTCATTCGCGAGCGTCTCGTATGCCGCAGGAAAGCACTCCACCAGCATCACGCTTTATGACAAGGTCTATGTGGGGAGCCATCTGCTGGATCCAGGCGACTACTCGGTTAAGTGGGCGGACGGCTCGAACGAGTTGTTCGTTACTGGAAATAAAACTAACTTCTCGGTACCGATTACCACTGCGGCGGCTCCCGCTGGCCCGCTTGCTCTCTCCATCACTCACGCGGGGGATAAGTCTATGCTTCAAGGCTTGAAAGTACAGTCGACAAGCATCACAATTGTAGATTCAAATTCTAGGCAGAGCTCCAACACGAACTCTGCTCAGTAGTGACGTTATGACCGGTCGATTCAAAGAGGACGAAGCTGCGGCGCGGGGGATTCGCGCATGATGAGTTCAGCCGCAGGTTCGTCCTCATCCTCTGAATCTCGTCCGTCTTTACTTCTTGTCGACGACGATGTTGAACTCTGCCGTTTGATGAAGCTCTATCTCAACCGCGCCGGATACCAACTGACCTGTAGCGTCGATGGGCGCGATGGCTTGGCGCAGGCGTTATCCGGCGCCTATGACCTGATGTTGCTCGACGTGACTCTCCCGCTTCTCGATGGGTTCGAGGTGCTGCGTCAAACGCGCCACAGCAGTAGCATCCCTACGATTATGCTGACCTCCAGAAGTCTGTCTGCCGATCGGCTCAATGGCTTTGACAAAGGAGCGGATGATTATCTCTGCAAGCCCTTCGAGCCGGAAGAGCTTGTTGCCAGAATTCGTGCTGTCCTTCGACGTTCCCAGGCCCCTAAACAGGAGGCTGGCTGGCAGAGCTTCGGAGCCATCCGCATCTCTGAATCGAGCCGCCAGGTGTTGAGCGCCAACGCAGCGGTCGACCTCACAACCGTCGAATTCGATTTGCTCCTTATGTTGAGCCGGGCTGGCGGCCGCGTGGTGAAGCGCGATGCCCTGACAATCGCCATACAGGAGCGCAAACCCAGCTTCTTCGATCGAAGCCTGGACGTGCACATCAGTCACTTACGCGCCAAGCTTGGAGCGGCGGGAGCAGGAATTCAGACAGTGCGCGGAGTTGGATACCTTCTAGCCACCGGAGATCCCGCAGCCGTACGGACTGCCGCCGCAGAAGAGTACGTGCGATGATGCGCTCGCTCGCAACTGCGGTTAGCCTTGGCTGCCTGTTCGTTCTGGTTATTTGTTTATTGCTTGCACACGGCTTCTTCGACAAGATGGACCGGGTCAGCATCGAGCCTGTCTTTCACACCATGGACCGCATCGAGTTGCAGGACGCGCGTTCCGCTCTCGAAAATGGCGGGCTACCTGCTTTGCGGACCTATCTTGCGCGGCTCGATGCCGACTTCGGGGGGCAACACTTTCTACTCGATCGTTCTGGAAGAGATGTTGAAAATGGTGTCAACTACTCAGACTTGCTTCCTCCTGCGCCGTTGACCCAAGCGCGTGGCGAACATCATGGTGTCTTTGATATTGAACAGCAATCCGACGACGGAGCCTACTGGTTCATTGCCACCAAGCCAATCCAATCGACACCTGTATCCTTCCTTTCGTTCTATCTACTCATCATAGGCATCGTGCTTAGCCTGGGTGCGCTTTGCACCGGCTACATCGTACTTCCCTTACGACGGACGGCTGCAATTGTCGGAAGTTTTGGTGTGGGAAATATGGGAGTACGGATACGAGCAAAACGCAAGGACGAGATCGGTATCCTGGCTCGCTCGTATGACTCGATGGCGGATCGGATTGAGGGTGCGTTTAAGAGGGAGCGGCAGTTGTTGCAGGATCTCTCTCATGAACTACGGGCTCCATTGGCCAGATTGAGTTTTTCCACGAAGTTGGCCCGGACTGCAGAAGATCAACAAGCCGCTTTGGACGAGGTGAAGCGGGATTTGGATCGTCTCAGCTTCCTTGTCTCGGAGCTGACTGCGCTTAGCATCAGTCCGCTGGGCGGAGGCGAGGACGACAGGCAGAACACGCTGATGGATCTGGAGACGATGGTTGCCGAATCGATTCACGACTGCAGGCTTGAGTCGACTGCGAAGCAGTGCTCGATTGCGTGCACGGGTTCGGCGCCGGAGCTTATTCTCGGTCGCCCAGAGGATCTGAAACGAGCCATCGATAACGTTCTGCGGAATGCCGTCCGCTATTCGCCACAAGGGGCGACGATCAAAGTCAATCTCAAGCAGAGCGCAGAGTGGTCCACTATCTCGGTGCGCGACTTTGGACCGGGGGTGCCGAAGGATCTACTCGATCGAATCTTCGATCCGTTCTTTCAGGTGGATCCTGCCCGCTCAGCGTCGCAAACTAACCTGGGTCTGGGACTGTGCATTGCGAGACGTGCGATTGAATCGCATCATGGGGTCATCAGTGCAATGAATGCATCGCCTGGCCTCCGCATCTCGCTTGCTGTGCCAAATCAGTTGCGCTCAGTGGGACAGAGAAACGACGTGCGAGACGCGAGCGAGGGAGCGGGAACACATGTCCCGGAGCGGGAAGTTGGGGCTTCTCTTGAACAGTGATATAGTTCCACCGGAAACGAAGAGCAGTTCACGCATAGCGCGAAGGTCCACTCTCAAAATCGAGATATAAGGCCAGATGTATCAAGACTTTTAGATGTGGGCCATCTGCACGTTGATGACATTACATGAAGGAGTCTTTATGGCTGAAACTACATCTGCCCGGGCAAGGGGTGGGAACGCACTGCAAACGAAGAGCTTTCTGACGAAGATCGCGGCGTTTGTCGCAGATCGAAATATTCCATTCCTTGTTTGCAGCATCGGGATGATCGTAATGTTGCTGTGGGCGGGAAAATTCAAAATGACAGCACCCGGAGCGGAGGGCATCATTCCGCTTGTCTCTAACAGCCCACTTACCAGTTGGCAATTCAAGGTTCTTGGACCATATCGTCTGGGGGATATGATCGGTGCTACTGAATGGACAGCAGCAATCCTGCTGATCATCGGCTACTTTAAACCGAAAGCGGGCATTGTGGGCGCGATCATTCTAGTCGGCATGTTCTTCACCACAAGCTCCATGTTGATCACGACTCCGGATGACACCGTCGTGGTGAACGGCATCCACTACATGAACAACCTCGGCCTGTTTCTCTTCAAGGACATCATCTCCTTCGGAGTCGCGTTCTATCTGATCAGACACTATGGCCGAAAAGCGATCGTTGCTGAGAATCAGAGATGAATTTACATTGACCCGAGAGCGTTTCCGGGCTAGTGTAGACGTGCCTTGGAAGGGGAAATAGGAGGCGTTCATGCGTCGATTCCTTTGTCTTCTGTGTCTTGTGCTCTGTGGCGGTTGCCTTGCAGCTCAGGCCGATCCCCTTGTGACGGTCACAGTCAACTACATCTACCACAACGGTGACGACACGGGTTCGACCACCTTTTCGTTCGACCCCGACCAGGTGTTCTTTTATCTCCAACCGTATTACTACGGCGATTTCCTGTACCCGCTCATTCAGGCGCCCCAATTTCCGAGCCCGTTCAGCTTCGACACAGTAGATTTCTTTGGCGGCTCGCTCGCGTTCACCAATTTTGGCCCGAACTTTATTTACGATTTTGAAATCGACGGCACCTGCCAGGACATTCCTCCTGCCGCTGGCACCGGGGTAGTGCCTACCTTCGTAACGACGACTTGCTATGGTAGCGGCGTTTACGACGGTGTCGGCGGGGCGCCTACGGAGGTGGTCGAGGGAATCACTTCGCTCGACTACGTGGTGACGGGAAACGCGACCACACCTGAGCCATCAACCCTTGTCCTGCTCGGTACCGGTCTTACCGGTCTGATTCAAATCGGCCGCAGTCGCATGCGAGGTGCGCGTAGAGCTTCATAACCGATTCTCGCTTCGCGCGAGTGTCCACTCATGCGGAAACCAATGTATGGGTCAACCGACTCTTCGCTGTTGGGCGACTAAGTTTTCCTTTTTTTCCCTGGTGTGGTGGAGTTTGTGTTTTGCAGGGGTTTTCGCGAAAAACGATGTGCAGAACGTGGTTTTTTGATGGTGAAATCGTGGTGGAATGCTGGTGAAAGATGGTCAGAAAAACGACCTCAAATCGGCTCCGAGAAATACGCCACTTTTTTAGATTTATTTTTTGGGCTTTCCCGTTTTGGGAAGTACGAGCGATCCTGAACGCTCTGGTTCGGACGATTTACATCCCGCCCTTCGCAAAGTGCGCGAAGGATGGGGCACCCGATCATCTGTGACTGTCGTAAGGGTGGGTCACCCCGCCTGAAAATCAGAGATGATGGTGGGAAAGTTCCAATTTCAACTGAGGTAAACCTAAGATGGCAGGCTTTACTGAAACATTCCTAAGCGGAGTTGCGCTGGCTTTTGTAGGTTTCATGGGAAAGGAAATCATAACCTCACAAAAAGAGCGACATAAAATCCGAAAGATCCTAATCACCGACGCAAATGACACAGTTGCCGGATTGGATGTCCATCTGCCGTCTTTATCGGTAATACGAAAGAATCTCGACGAAGGTGGGGCAAACTTCATATGGGAAGGAGAAGGTGCCGGATCTGAGCCATCTTTCTTGAACGACGTCCCAACTAGACTGTCTCCAAGAGAAACCAGCCTTGTTCTAAGTTTTTACGACAGTAAAGGACGGCTTGATGCTATTCGCACTGAGTACAACCTAGCGATCCGAAATTCTGTAGTTGACCAAGGCAATCGCGAACAACACATCAAAATTACAAAGGCATGTTTATCTGACATGGAGCGGAACTATAAAGAAATCTGCGATGTAGGAAAGGCAATGGCGGCCGAGTTACAGAAGCGACTATGGTCTGAAGATTACCAGTACGATTAGGCGTACTGGCAAAACAAAAACGGCAGAGCCGAAGCTCTGCCGTTGTTTGTTCTTGCGCGAAGCGCCTATCGCCATAACGCGAAGTTATTCGGCGGCTAGTTCTTCTTGTTCGCCTTCCATGCGCATCTGCTCTAGTTCGCGCTCTTCGGCTTCGATGGCGGATGCCACTTCCTGCTGGACCTGGGCTGCCGCTTCTTCCAGTTCTGGTGAGAGCTGGACGTTGCGGTAGTACTCCATGCCGGTGCCGGCGGGGATGAGGCGGCCTACGATGACGTTTTCCTTGAGGCCACGGAGCGTGTCGATGGAGCCGTTGATGCTGGCTTCAGTGAGTACGCGCGTGGTCTCCTGGAAGCTGGCGGCCGAGATGAAGCTGTCGGTCGAGAGCGACGCCTTGGTGATGCCGAGGAGGAGCGAACGGCCGATGGCAGGCTTGCCGCCGGACATCAACACGCGCTGGTTCTCGGCGTTGAAGCGGAAGCGGTCGGTCTGCTGATCGACGAGGAAGCTGGTGTCACCGACTTCTTCGATCTTGACCCAGCGAAGCATCTGACGAACGATGGTTTCGATGTGCTTGTCGGAGATGGTAACGCCCTGGAGCCGGTAGACTTCCTGGATTTCGTTGACGAGGTACTGCTGCAGTGCGCGCTCGCCGAGAACTTCCAGAATGTCGTGCGGGTTGCGAGGACCGTCGATGAGTGCATCACCGGCACGGAGGCGTTCGCCTTCCTGCACGTTGACGTACGTACCGCGGGGAACGCTGTACTCCTCTTCCTGACCGTTGTCCGCTGTGACGTAGACCTTGCGCTGGCCCTTCGAAACTTCGCCGAAGCGAACGACACCATCGATCTTGCTGATGATCGCCGGGTCGCGTGGCTTGCGGGCCTCGAAGAGTTCGACGACGCGTGGGAGACCGCCGGTGATGTCCTTGGTACGCGTTGTTTCGCGTGGGATCTTGGCAAGGATGTCGCCGGGGAAGATCTCGTCGCCGTCGGCCACCATGAGGTGAGCGCGTGAAGGCATGAGGTAACGCTTGTTGCCCTGAGCGGACTTGATGATGATCGCGGGCTGACGCTTCTCATCGGAGGAGTCGGCAACGACGAGACGGCTGAGGCCGGTGACTTCGTCGACTTCTTCGTTGAGGGTGACGCCTTCCTGGAGGTCCTTGAACTGGACGGTTCC
>CAZZZG010000034.1:0-36123 GCA_964658525.1 uncultured Edaphobacter sp. | reverse complement strand
TCTTTGTTTGGTGCGGATGGTTGAGGTTATGCGATGTTGCCGTTGAGGCCACTGGGAAAGAATGCTCCCTGAAACGACGTGGCGGTGGCGGGGTTTCCGGTGACGATTGCCAGGATCTGAGTCGTGTTGCGCGCCCAGCCCAAAGCATTGAGGTCAGTGTCACCGATGGTGGAGGCTGTGAAGGCAGGCGACGTGGTGCTGCCGTTGAGACTGACTGGAGTTGTTTGGACTCCCAGATCGTCTGCCGTTGTCTGAGCGAACGTGGTGAAAGGACTTGTGATCGGGTTCTTGGGATCGGGATTCGCCAGCGAGGAGCGAGCTGCCGAGATAGCTTGCGTGTAGCCGATGAGCGTTCCGACAGGAGCATACGTTGCTGCAGCGTCGACAGAGTTGATCGTGGTGCGAACCAGACCAGCGTGGTAGGCCTCGACAGCGTGAATCCCTACAGCGGCTGGCAGGATGCCTGTCTTGTCTGTGATGAGAGGAGCAGCGCCGTGATAGGCCGAGACTCCAACATCTTCGAAGATATAAGCACCGATGAGGAAGTTCGCATCGTTGGCGAAGGGATCGAAGGTGCTACCGATGCCTGCTAGGTTAGCGAGTGCGTTGAAGGAATCGAGCAGGTTGATGTCGGGCATCGAGACTGCAACGCTGCCCAGTGCCTTCTGCAGGAAGAGGACATGCTTGCCTTCTTCCGTAGCCGTTTCGGCCGCATAGGACTGGATGATGGACGATGAGAAGGGAACCTTGGGGTTGGCCTTGACGGTGACGGTACCAGCGGTTCCTCCGTTGACAGCGACTGGAATCGGTGTCGGGAGTTGGTCGATGGTGACGCCTGAGACAGCGAGGTTATAAAACTGTGCTTCGAGGTACTCGAGGTTGAGAGCGAAGTTGAGGATGTCCTGATCGCCGGTGGTGGTCGACTGCGCTTGTGCTTTGGTTGTACCGCCAAAGGCGAGCGCAGCGAGGGCAGCGCCTCCCATTGTGAGCATCTTACGGCGGGTATTTACGATGATTTCGTCAAGCTGTTGTGTCTCTAAAGTTGCCATGATCTCTCCGTCCTTAGGATGCCGTTGTTGTGATTTTGCCGTTTAGGCCATTGGGGAAGAAGCCGCCTTTGGAGACGCCCGCTCCACCCCCGGTGCCGTACACAATGTGCAGGACCTGATCGCTTGTACGAGAGAAGCCGATGGCATTGGTAGGATCAGCAGCAACGATACTGGAGAGGCTTAGTTGGGTCTCGTTTCCGCCGCCAAGAGTGGCGCGCAGTGCAGAGATTTTGTTGGCGTAATTGAGGAAGGTTGCGTCGCCGGTGATTGCCGCGCCGCTTGCGATTTGGGTGCGGACGGAGCCTGCATGATAAGCTTCTGTCGCCTGGAGCCCGGCCGCGCCGGAGAGAAGAATGTTGCTGGTGAGCAGAGGAGCTCCTCCGGCGTAAGCGGTCACCCCCACATCCTCAAACGTAAACGCACCGACGAGGAAGCTGTTGGGATCCGCAAACGGGTTGAACGTCGGCGAAGCGACGATCGTAGCCGCGGCGGCGAGAGGACCGAAGAAGGTGAGGTCGAGAGCGGGACGCGGAACAGGGGTGCCGCTGTTCGCCGTAATAACACCCTGGAGATAGCGGACGTGATCGAGTTCGGTCTGTGCGAGCTCTGCCGCGAATTGTGCCTGAGCCGGCGTTGTCCATGGAACGGCCACGGTATTGGGCGGGACAATGGTGGTGCCTGCGCCGGCGAGTGCATCGGCTGTGGAGAGGCCAGATCCGGTAGTGGCATACAGGTAGAACTCGGCCTCAAGGTATTCGAGGTTGAGGGCGAAGTTCAGAATGTCGTTGTCTGGAAAATCGAGCGGGGGCGGCGTCGGGGGTGGTGTTGGCGACGGCGTGGTTGTACTGTCGTTGCACCCAACTACGAGCGCTGCCGCTGCGGTCGTTCCTGCACCTGCCAGAAACTGACGACGGGACAGAGCCTTATCGATAAGGTCGTTTAGCTTTTTCTCCACAATTAACCTCTCCTTAGAACGTACTGCACTTGCATCTGTAGTTTTGATGACGTACGGAGGAGTGTAATGGATTTGCTTCAGATTGGGAACAGTACTTTAAATTGATTGAACCGGAAGAAGTACCACGTCATCAATCAGGCCGACTTCTTTTTGAACGAAGGGCTCGGCGTAGCGGACGCCAGCGAGCAGGCCGTAGTGACGGGCAGTAGCGAAGGTTCGTTCGCGAATCTCTTCTTCGGGAACGAAGAGGCCGGTACCTTCAGGTTGCGTTCCGTATTGCGAGCGGTAGGCCAGCAGGGATTGCAGGCGCTGCTCAACGAACGGTGTGATGTCAACCACAAAGCTGGGGCGCACGTCGGCGTAGAGGCTGGCGTAGAGAATCTTGAAGGGTCGATGCGGTGGGTTGGATTCGCCTGGGGTGATGACCTTGGCGAGTCCGCTGACGAAGCAGGCTTCGTAGCCTAACGTGGCGGTCGTGTAATGATCGGGGTGCCGGCCCTGCCAGTAGGGAAGAATCACGACGCGCGGACGCAGACGGCGCAGGACGCCGGCCAGCTTCAAACGATTGACCAGCGTATTTTCGACATTGCCGTCGGGCAGGTCGAGCGCTTCGCGATGGGAAACATTCAGAATGCGGGCGGCTGCGTTGGCTTCCGCTTCACGGTCTGCGGCGGTGCCGCGGGTCCCGGACTCTCCCTGGGTGAGATCGAGGATGCCTGTAGTCCAGCCACGAGCGTGCATGGCCAGAAGAGTGCCACCGCAGGTTTGTTCGACGTCGTCGCGATGGGCTGCGATGGCAAGAATATCGATTTGCTGAGTTGAGGACATAGCGTGAACAGCTTAGGGCTTAGAGAAGTAGGGCTCAGCCGGCGACGTCCTAAGCCCTAACCCCCGAGCCCTTCATTTGCATTAGTTTGCTGCGTCGGTAACTGCGTCGATATAGGCCGCGTCGAGAGCCGTGCCCTGAACGGTAATGTTGTCGTTGTTGATCTCAGAGCCGGCGGCGGGTGTCGTGCCAATGGCAGGATCGAACTGGGCGGTGATCGTTCCGCCGGTGTAGAAGGCGTGGACCTGACCACCGTAGGCGGTGTAAACCTTGTGCAGACCCTGAACCCAGCAAAGGCCCGTAAGGTCGCCATAGTAGAACTGGTTCTGGTTGGTGTTGGGGTAAGGGACGACGACCGGCGACGTTGCGCTTTGTGTGACCGCCGGAACGATGGCAGCACTGATGCCAGAAGATCCTGAGGGCAGGGTGACCATGGTCAGGCAGTTGTAGTTCGCTGTCTGGTCGGTG
Organism: uncultured Edaphobacter sp.; assembly: GCA_964658525.1. Taxonomy (GTDB): domain Bacteria; phylum Acidobacteriota; class Terriglobia; order Terriglobales; family Acidobacteriaceae; genus Edaphobacter. Next base: position 32,825 of record CAZZZG010000034.1, on the reverse strand, counting down.
GCCTGTCCTGCAGCGATCTGTCGCGCGGCGCGGGCTGCGCGCTCACCACTGGCACACAACTGGGAGCCGATCCAAAGCGTGTTGTCGTCGGCAAAGAGCATCTTCGTGTGAGTGCCGTCGGAGATCGAGGTGGTGCTGGTCACGGTGTTGGTGGCAAGGCTGATAGTGGAGAGGTTGCCCGCGAAGAGACCATCGGACTGCAGCTGTTGGCCAGCCAGGTAGAGAGTCGTCCCGTCAGAGACCGCCGCCGTGACTCCGCCTGCGACTGGAACATTGCGAACGAAGGCGTTCGGATTCTGCTGAGCTGGATTGGTGCTGTCGGTGTAGCTATTGACCTGAAGTGCGCCGGGCGAAAGATAAGTGACGCTGGAAGTGGATCCGCCGCACTCGGCACCGCAGTTGAGGACGTAGACGACACTGCCATCCAGCGAGACGTAGGCTCCAACAGGACGGTCGAAGGTGGTGGCGGTGGGAGCGGCAGGATTCACGCTGTTCACCGGGATGACGCAGTAGGACGGCAGGTTGAAGGGCTGGCAGTCGACCGCGCCGACGCCCGCGATGGCTGCGGTCGAGGTGAGGTACTGATTAGCATTCAGCTTGATGACGCGATAGAGGGAGTTCGAGTTGCGAACCATGGCGAGTACGACCGTGTCGCCCGTGTTGACCACGACCTGAAAGACATTGGGCAGGTTGAGCGAGTAGGTCTTTCCAGTGGTGTTGTCGATGATACCGAGCAGGCCGGCACCCTCCTCCGCAGAGTAGACGTGAGCGAAGGTCGGCGGAACGGCAATGTTGGTGGACTTCGCGGGAAACGTGCCGGCGGGCCCGGTGACCGCTTCTGTGCCGTAGTTGATGATCTGGACGTCACCCAGCGTATTCGAGTAGACGTAGCCGGTGATCTCTGCGGGGAAGTTGAGAATCAGATTCGGAAAACCGGAAGAGTACCCGCTGATGGAGAACGAAGTCTTGGTGTTCTGTATGTTGTTGCGGAGGTTGCGGAGCGCATCGAGAATCTGCAGGCTGCCGGTGGTTCCACCATTGGCTGTAACGCTGACCATCACGCGGTTGGCCAGCTTGCTGGGCGGAACGGGGCGGTTAGCGAAGTTAAATTGAGGAAACTTGTAGAAGTTCTGGCCGCAGGCTGTAAGTCCCAGCGTGATGGCGGCGATCAGAACGCCGCAGAAGATCTGGGCACGGAAAGACTGGGTAAAGAGACTTCGATTCGTCAACGGTAACTAACTCCAACCTGAACGCTGCGGCAATATTTTCGGGACCACCGGCTATGTGCCGAGTATAACAAAGGACGCGCCAGACCACGGTTTGGAAGCAATCAGCAAAGGCTTGAATTTTATTGGTTTGGACAGGTCCGTCCATTGGCTTAAGATGGTGAGAACACTTGGAGACGTTTATGGCGGATGCAGTAAGTGGTGCGAACTCGGTCTCTGTTGCAGGATACGCGGCTGCCGACTGTCTGTTTGAAGGTGGCAGGACTGTGCTGTGCGATGGAGCCATGGGCACGATGCTCTACGCGCGCGGCGTCTTCATCAACCGGTGCTACGACGAGCTGAACCTCTCGCAGCCGGAGATGGTGCGGGAGATTCACAACGAGTATCTGCAGGCAGGCGCAGAGGTTGTCGAGACCAATACGTTTGGCGGCAACCGTTTTCGGCTGGGGCAGCATGGGTTGCAGGATCAGGTGCGCGCGATCAACGTGGCCGGCGCGAAGCTGGCGCGGGAGTCGGTGAACCAGATACGCGACAAACAGGCCTGCGAGGCGTTTGTCGCCGGGTCGATGGGGCCTCTTGGAGTGCGATTGGAGCCACTCGGCAAGGTTGGCCTCGACGAAGCGCGTGAAGCTTTCGAGGAGCAGATCCGTGCGTTGGTAGAGGGTGGTCCGGGCGTGGGCGTGGATCTACTGATTGTAGAGACGATGACATCACTGTCCGAGGCACAGCAGGCGATCCTCGCGGCGCGCAATGTTGCTCCGGGAATTCGCGTGGTCGTGATGATGACCGTCGATGAAGACGGGAACTGCCTCGACGGCGCTTCGGCCGAGGTTGCCGCGATCAAGCTGACCGAGTGGGGCGCGGATGCGGTAGGATGCAACTGCAGCGCGGGACCCGCGACGGTATTGAGCGTGATCGAACGGATGCGCCCGGTGACAACGCTGCCGCTGTCCGCGATGCCGAACGCAGGCATTCCACGTGCCGTCGAAGGCCGCACGATCTATCTGACCTCACCCGAATACATGGCCAGCTTCACGCGCAAGCTCGTAAAGGCCGGAGCAAGCATCGTCGGCGGATGTTGCGGAACAACACCGAGCTACACGCGGGCGATGAAGAGTTCGCTGCGCGCTTTGGGTGCGATGGAGGGCGGCATCGAGGTGATGGAGAACGCCCGTCCAGGCAAGGGGACGACCATCAAGGAGAGCAAAGTTTCACCCCCTCCGCTGGCGGATCGGTCGAAGATCGGCTCGATGGTGGCAGCAGGCGACTTCGTGACGATGGTGGAGATCGTGCCGCCGAAGGGAATCGACTGCAGCAAGGAACTGGATGGTGCCGCACAGCTTCATCGCCTCGGTGTGGATGCGATCAATGTGCCGGATTCGCCGCGTGCCAGCGCAAGAATGAGTGCGCAGAGCCTGTGCGTGCAGATTCAGCAGCATGTTGGAATCGAGACGATTCTGCACTACACCTGCCGCGACCGCAACGTGCTGAGCATCCAGAGTGATCTGCTGGGAGCGTCCTCGATCGGGCTCAAAAATATTCTCTGCCTGACAGGTGATCCCCCGAAGCTCGGCAACTATCCGAACGCAACGGCGGTATTCGATGTCGACGCGATCGGGTTGGTAAACATCGTGCACAATTTGAACTATGGATTGGATATCGGGAAAAACCCGATCGGCGACTCGACCGGCTTTACGATCTCTGTCGCGGCGAACCCCGGGGTTCAGGATATGGACCAGGAGGTGCGCCGATTTGCATTCAAGGTGGAGGCGGGCGCAGAATTCGCTATTACGCAGCCGGTGTTTGACCTGCGTGTGCTCGAAGAGTTTCTGCGCAGGATCGAAGGCTTCCGCATTCCGGTAATCGCGGGGATCTGGCCCCTGACCAGTCTGCGTAATGCAGAGTTTATGAAGAACGATCTGCGAGTCAGCATGCCGGAAGAGATCATGGCGCGCATGGCCGCGGCGGCCTCGCCTGAAGCGGGCCGGCTGGAAGGCGTAAAAATCGCGCAGGAGATGTTGGCCGAAGCGCGGCCCATGGTGCAGGGCGTTCAGGTCAGCGCACCCTTTGGCCGGTACGGCGTCGCGGCCGATGTGCTGGGGCTGGCCGAAGTCGAGGTAGTGTGATGGCAAACTTCGAAGAGCAGCTAATGGCCTTGGAGTCGGTAGTCGAAAAGCTCGAGCGTGGTGAGCTTTCGCTCGATGAATCAGTGCATCTGTTTGAAGAGGGCGTGAAGCTTTCAAACGCCTGCAAGAAGGAGTTGGAGGCAGCAGAGGGTAGAATCCAGGTGCTGGTGGAGCAGGGCAGAAACGCGATGCGTGTAGTGGACTTGGACGTCGAAACGGGCGGGGAAGAATAAAACCGCACAGACTGGGTGATTCGATTCGCGAAACTGCGCTCACTTACATAGTGTGCGCAGTTTGTTTTTGCGCTAACGGTCGCGTGAGGTAACGAAGCCAGGAACCCAGAGGAGGGCGCGCTTGGCTTCTGAATCAGGAAGATCGGCGATGGTGAGCCGGGCCGCCTCAGCATAAGCGCAGGCGGTGTCCATGGCGTAGTCGATCGAGCCGTGACGCTGTAGGATCTCGAGGATCTGCGGGTGAGAGACGCGATCGAAGCTGCGGTCGGCGAGAACCGTGCGAATGGCTTCGCGGTCTGCTCCCGTGCCGCGCTCCAGCGCATGAATGACAGCAAGCGTAGCCTTACCTTCGCGCAGATCCGAAGCAACCGGCTTACCAAGCACGTCTTCCGCCGCCGTCAGATCGAGAACGTCATCGACAATCTGGAAGGCAAGGCCAAGGTTACGACCATACTCGCCAAGCTGCGCTTCAATCTCTTCGGGGTCGCCGAATTCATGGGAAGGCGTAACGGCAGCACCAAGCTGCATCGAGACCTTGAAGAGGCACGCAGTCTTGCGGAAGATGAGGTCGAAATACTCCTCTTCGTTGATGAGGTGACCCAGCTTCTCGATCTGGAGAAGTTCACCCTCGACCATCTGCTGGGTAAGCGAGATGAGCAGCTCGAGAACGCGGAAGTTACGCTCCTCAAGGGCCGTCGAAAACGACTGCATGTAAAGCCAGTCGCCCGCCAGCACGCACTTCGCATTACCCCACGTCGTATTCGACGAAGGCCGCCCACGCCGCGTGTCAGCTTCGTCGATGATGTCGTCATGTACGAGCGTTGCCGTGTGAAGCATCTCGACCACGGCACCCAGCCGAATGCGGCTTTCGCTCGTGCAGCCGAGCGCCTTCGCCGAAAGCAGCAGCAAAAGCGGCCGAATGCGCTTCCCGCCACCTGCGATCAGGTACCGTGCGATGTCGGTGATGACCTCGACGTTCGACGCCGACTGACGGGAGAACTCCCGCTCGATGGTGGCTAGATCGTCACGGAGAAGGTCGAACACCTCGGCCGCGGTCGCGATGGAGAGCGTACTCACTTAATAGTCAGAGTATCAGGATGTGGATTTGGCTTCAGAGTGAGCTCGAAAAAGTAAGTAAGAATTTTGATCCGGGCAACGGTTTGGCCGTGCGGCAGCAACGATGGCCTTTCTGCCGCACCCAATGAGAGTCAGACTTAGTTCGAGCGGAAGTTCGTAAACTGAAGCTCGACGCCAATATCCTTGCCCTTGAGCAGCGCCATGACCTCCTGCAACACGTCGCGGTCCTTGCTCACGACGCGCACCGTGTCGCCCTGAATGCTGGCCTGCGCCTTCTTCTTCGAGTCCTTGATCGCCGCGACGATGATCTTCGCCTTCTCCGACGGAATCCCCTGCACCAGCTTGATCTTCTGCCTGACGCTCGAGTTCGCCGCCGGCTCAATCTTCTCAAACTCAAGGTTCTTGAGCGATACGCCGCGCTTCACCAGCTTCTGCGACAGGATTTCGGTTACCGCCTGCAGCTTGTACTCATCCTGCGACGCAAGCTGAATCGTGTCGTTGCCCTCAAGCTCGATCTTCGACTTCGAATCCTTGAGGTCGAAGCGCGCATGAACCTCTTTCGATGCCTGATCGATCGCGTTTTTTACTTCCTGAATCTCTACTTTGCTGACTACGTCGAAGCTGTTATCGGATGCCATGGGTATGTTCCTTCATGTGTAACTTTGTCGCTCTCTATTATGTCAGCGCTCGAGCGTTTAGCGCGTCGAGGGAAAGAGATTTTTAAAGTTCGCAGTTGTCAGGTCCGCAAGCTCTTCTGGTCTAATGCCGCGAAGCTCTGCCAGGGCTGCAGCCGTATGCGTCACAAAAGCAGGCTCATTGCGCTGACCCCGCAGCGGAATCGGCGCAAGAAACGGCGCGTCCGTCTCGACCAGAATCCGGTCAGCCGGCGCGACCACCGCCGCATCGCGAATACCCTGCGCCTTGGGATACGTCAGATTCCCCGCAAAAGAAAGATAAAATCCCGCCGCGAGAGACCGTTCCGCCTCAGCCGGAGTACCCGAGAAGCAGTGCATGATCCCGCCCAGCGCATGCGGCGTCCAGTGCTCATCGATCAGCGCAAGAAGATCCTCCCACGCATCCGCCTCGCCGAACTTCTCCTTGGCCTGTGGCGTCGCAAGCTCGCTGGTGCGGCAGTGAATCAGAATCGGCTTGCGCAACTTCGCCGCGATACCCATCTGCGCGATGAACGCCTCTCGCTGCGTGGCAATGTCGGGATTGTCGAAGTGGTAGTAGTCGAGGCCGATCTCTCCAACAGCAACGCATCTCTCCCTCGCGGTAAGCGCCGCCAGCTTTTCGAGCGCCTCAGACCCCGCGTGAGCCGCCTCCTGGGGGTGAATCCCAGCGCTCGCAAAGACCTGCGGCAGCCCCTCCCCTGGCGTGGTCTCGGCAATCTCGAGCGCCCGATGCATCGTCGCAGGGCCATCGCCTATGCCGATCGCGAGAACAGTGTGAACCCCCGCTTCATACGCGCGACGTAGCACCTCCTCGCGCTCGGTCGGAGTTTCGTTATAAAAGTCGAGGTGGGCGTGAGAGTCGATCAGGGGCATCTCTTTCAGGGTATCGCATCAGTGAGCAACCGCAACGCTGCCGCAAGCACGAAGAAGTAGTAGATGACTGATTTAGTTCGAACCGCGTAGTATGTCGACATGAAAAATCTGAACCGTCGTGAACTTTGTGTCGCTCTATCGGCTCTTGCAGCGATGGGCGGTGCCGTGGCAGAGGGACAAGACAATCCAGCCGGTGCAGAGCCGGTGCTCGCCCACTCCGAGATATTCCCCTTCGACAAACTGCCGGTACACGCCTCGGCGAACGGCGGGGCAAGCCGAGCGGTCATTCAGGGCCGTCTGGCCACAGGTGAGTTTGTCGAGGTCCATGAGACCGCTCTGCCGCCGGGCCAGATGCCGCACCCGCCGCACCGGCACACACACTCAGAGTTCCTGCTCATCCGCGAAGGAAAACTCGAAGCCACCAGCGACGGCAAGACGGGCATCGTCGAACCGGGTGGCATTATCTTCACCGCGTCGGGAGTGCTACACAGTCTGAAGAACGTAGGCGACGTAATGGCCAACTACTTCGTCGTAGCAGTAGGCGTGCAGAAAGCCATCGTCTAGCGACCCAACGGGAGCAATCACAAGTCACGAAGTGACCGCTGCCCGCGCAGGGCGCCCGTCCGGCAGGACAGGTCCTGAGATTATTTCAACCGCGAGCCGACAGCGATCTCTTGGCCAAAGGTAGCAAGGACAGGCTTGCCGTCGTCGCCGTGCGAAGCAGCCAGCAGCATGCCGTGAGACTCGAGGCCGCGCATCTTGCGAGGAGCGAGGTTCGCGATGACGACGATCTTTTTGCCAAGAAGCTCTTCGGGCTGGTACCACTCGGCGATGCCGGAGAGGATCTGGCGCTTCTCATAGCCGAGATCGACCTCGAGACGAAGCAGCTTGTCAGCCTTCGGGATGCGCTCGGCCACGATGATCTGTGCCACACGAAGATCGATCTTGACGAAGTCGTCGATGACGATCTGTGGAGTATCCGGAATATCCGACTGAGCGGCCGCGTTGGCGAAGACGCCGGAGGCACGTGCTTCCGTATGAGACGGAGTCTCGGGTCTCGCGGTGGAGCTGGCGTAGCTGCCCCCGACCGTCATCCCGGGTGCTGTTTCGACCAGCGACGAAGTCCGAGGCGCAGCTCCGGGATCGGTAGGATCGCTTGGTGCGGCGGAGGTGTGCGTCGTCGTCTCGTCCACGAACTTCGAGGGCTTCGGGTGGTCGGGTTTCTGAGGAGTAGAGTTCGGATTTTCCATATCGACCATAATCTGCGCGAGTCCTTTGTCTGCTCGAGGAAAGATGGGTGCCAATGGGCCAAGCTTTGTGCCGGGCTTCAGACCGCCCCATTCGAGATTTTGTAGTTCGCCGTTCTGTGCGGCGACTTCGATGTCGCCGAGACCTAGTTGCGCCCAGACTTTGGCGGTGGCGCACGGAAGGATCGGGTAGAGCAGGACTGTAAGGATTCGAATAGATTCAAATGCTGTATGCAAAGTGTCCCGCAAGTCAGCGTTCGATTTCTCATCGCCAACGGCGGCCAGCTTCCATGGAGCATGAAAAGTTATATAGACATCAATGGCCTTAATGCTTGCCATAAGGATTTCCAACAAATTCGAGAAGCCATAGGCGTGAAAATTTTGCGATCCAAGAACCACGCTCGCTTCCAGTCGCTGGCCAAGTTCCGGGTCCACGATACCTTCCGGGATTAAGCCTCCGAAATACTTTTCAATCATGCTCAGAGTGCGGCTGACGAGGTTGCCGTATCCGTTCGCGAGGTCAGCGTTGTAGCGGGTGATCATGGCGTCGAAGCTGAAGCTGCCGTCTTGTCCGAAGGGAATCTCGCGGAGGAGAAAGTAGCGAAGTACGTCGGCGGCGAAGAGATCTTGTTCTTTCTTCGTGCTGTCGGGAAACTGCTTTTTGTAGACCTCAGTACCGAAGGCATCGAGGATCGTCTCGGTGCGGACGACGTTTCCCTTTGACTTCGACATCTTGCTGTCGTCGAAGAGCAGCCAGCCGTTGGCGACGACTGACCTTGGCGTGGGGATGCCTGCGGCAAGCAGGAACGCAGGCCAATAGACGCAGTGGAAACGCGTAATCTCCTTGCCTACAAGATGGAGGTCGGCAGGCCAGTAGTGGTTGAACTTCTCCTGCTGAGCGGGGTCGTCACTTCCATAGCCGATGGCGGTCATGTAGTTGGCCAGCGCATCGAGCCAGACGTAGATGACGTGCTTTTCGTTCCCCGGTACAGGAATGCCCCACTTGAAGCTGGTGCGCGAGATGGAGAGGTCTTTGAGCGCGCCCGGAACATAGGGCTTGCCGAGGGCGGACAGTTCGAGGACGTCGCCACGGTCAGTGGCTTCAGCAACATTGCCTCGAAGGAAGCTAAGCACTTCGTTGCGGCTCGACTCAGGTTGTATGAGAAGACGCTTCTCGGGATCTTCACTCTCGATCAAATCGATGAGCGGGAGCTGATAGTGGGAGAGGCGGAAGAAGTAGTTCTCTTCTGTGACGGTCTCGGTCGGCTTGCCGTCGGGGCCGATGGTGCCGGGGGGCCCATCGACAAACATCTCCTCGCCAATCGAGTACTGTCCGGTGTAGCTGCTGAGATAGATCTTGTCGCGGTCGAGGAGGAGCTGAAAGAGCTTCTGGACGGCTTCGGTATGGCGTGGCTCGGTGGTGCGGATGTAGTCGTCGTAGGTGATGCCCATGCGGTCCCACAGGGCGCGGAAGGTAGCTGAGACCTGGTCGGCGAACTGGAGGGGTGGAATCCCCGCGGCAGCGGCGGAGCGCTCGACCTTCTGGCCGTGCTCATCGGTGCCGGTCAGGAAAAAGGTGTCGTCGCCGAGCAGACGGTGGCGGCGCGCGATCACGTCGGCCGCAATCGTCGAGTACGCGTGGCCTATATGTGGGCGTGCGTTGACGTAGTAGATAGGGGTTGTGAGATAGAACTTTTTCTCGGGCATGGGCCAGAGCTCAGTTTAGCAGGACGGACGAGGCGCCTTCGGCAATCGCGCCGTCAGGAGCTGCCCCCCGAAAAATAAATCTCAAAAAGTTGGCGCATTTTTCGGAGCCGAAAAAGTGACTGCTAAAACACCACGTTCACCACGCAATTCACCACATCCACACCAGCAAAAAACCACGTCCAAAACGTGTTTTTTGCTGAAAACCCCTGCAAAAACACCGGTCCGCCACGAAATCAAAAAAATCCCGAAAAATCTACTGATCCGGATGGATGACTTCGTCCAGGGGAGCCGGAACTTTCTCGACGGGGGGCTCGACACGTTCGGTCTCGGAGGCCTGGGCGAGCCGGGCGAGGTTCAGGTGCTGCTCCATGGCGCGACGGGCCTGCTGGGGATTATGAGAGCGGATGGCGCGGTAGATCTCGCGATGCATCTCGGAGGATTCTTTGAGATCGACGGCGTTTTGTATGGTCTTACTGCGAAGCTGATAGAGGCTCGCGGTGAGGGTCTCCATCAATGCGCCCAGAATGGGGTTGCCGGAAGCTTTAGCAATAGTGCGATGGAATCGAACATCGTGAATCAGGTACTGCTGAGGGTCTTCGAGCGACGCATACATCTCGGCCACTTCTTCGGCCAACTCTGCAATGTGCTCGTCGGTGGCACGCTCGGCGGCGAGTGCTGCAACGTTAGATTCAATGACGATGCGGGCTTCAAACATCTGCCACGGATGAAACCCATGCAGAGTTCCTAGGACGGAAAAGGAGCTGGAGTCGAACGATGGTGGGCCGGAGGCGACGAAGGTGCCGGCGCCGTGGCGGCTCTTGAGGACTCCCATGGCAGCAAGAAATCCAATGCCGGAACGGAGGCTGGAGCGGCTGATCTTAAGCTGACGAGCGAGATCACGTTCGGGAGGGAGGCGATCGCCGGGCCGAACCTCGCCCGAGCTGATCAGGGAGCGAATGTGTTCGACGACGTGCATGGTAAGTTGGCTATGTCCAGAGACCTCGTCGAACTGCTCTTTTGCCTCTTTTTTCAAGATGCGCGCTGCTCCTTGAGCGGGATTTGATGAAGGGTAACACGGCAATAAAGACGCGTGTTGTGGGATAGGCGACGCGCGGGTGCTCTGACTTGAGCAATACTCCGTCAGGTCGTGGTTAGGGCAAGACTTAGATGGTCTGCCGGACGCCGAGCCGGGGCACGAGTGCCTGGAAGATGAGCAGAGCGGTCACGTACGCGAGCCCTGCCATCGTGAAGATGAGCAAAGGGTGTAGGGAGAAGAAATGCGAGACTAGCCAGGTGAAGCACGCGCCTCCGACGGCTCCCGCAGCGCCGCCGATGCCTACGACGGTGCTGACGCTGGTAGATGGGAACATGTCGGTTGGCGTGGAGAAGAGGTTGGCAGACCAACCCTGGTGAGCGGCGGTGGCGAGGCAGAAGAGGCTAATGGCCGGCCATGCATTGTTGGGGAACAGAGTGTGCATATGCGGAACGAGCATGATGGGCAGCACGCAGACGGCGCAGATCAGAAGAGCGAACTTGCGACCGGAGTTAACGCTGTGGCCGTGTTTCATGCGGAAGCCGGAGAGCCAGCCGCCGGCGATGGAGCCGACGCTTGCGGCGGTGTAGATGACGATGAGCGGATATTTTACGTGGCTTAGATTGAGGCCGTAGTTGTCGTTGAGAAACTTGGGCAGATAGAAGAGATAGAACCACCAGATGGGGTCGGTGATGCCCTTGGCGATGCAGAAGGCCCAGAAGCCGGGGTGGCGGAGAAGAATGGGATAGATAGAGCCGCCCTGGGTGACGGGAACGAGGTTGGCCTGGGTTTGGGTCGCGCTGCGGCGGAGTTTGTTATAGGGGAAGATGACCCATATGATCGCCCAAACAAGTCCCATGGAACCGGTGCAGATGAAGGCGGCGTGCCATCCCCAACGGGCGGCAACGGCTGCAATGAGGACCGGCGCGATGAATGCGGAGGCGTTTGAACCTGAGTTGAACAGCCCGGTGGCGAGGGCGCGCTCCTCGGAGGGAAACCATTCGGTGGTGGCTTTGATGGCGGCGGGGAAGTTGCCGGATTCCCCGATGCCAAGGAAGATGCGGGCGATGCAGAAGCCGGCGACGCTGGTGACGACGGAGTGGCTGATCGAGGCGCAACCCCAGATCAGGATGGCGAGGGCGTAGCCGGTTTTGGTGCCAAGCTTATCGATGATGCGTCCGGCGAAAAGGAATCCGATGCCGTAGGCGATCTGGAAGCAGATGAGGACGCGGCCGAAGTTGAGGTTGTAGGCGGTTTGGTGGGCAGCGTCGACGCCGGGAATCCAGCCCATAAAGTCGAGATGGAGGAGCGGCTCGATGAGAGAAAAGACCGACCGGTCCATATAGTTGATGGTGGTGGCGAGGAAGAGAAGACCACAGACGATCCAGCGGATATTGGATTTTTCCGGGGCGGTGGCGGAGAAGCCCGAATCAGACAGGCTGGCGGTGTTAATCGACATTAGTTGCAACTCCAGCGTAAATATTGGTCTGACGCGTGCCCCGGATCGCTCCTGATGCGGCAAGTTCGGCGCAAGGGGGTGTTGAGGAAGAGGATAGTCTGTGCTGGGCACTAGGTGTCAAGCGGCGTTATGGGGAATTTACCGATCATTCCCGGTTACAAATAACCTCCTACCTACTGCCGAAGCCATGGGATGGTCGAATTAGAAGATTTGCGCTGGCGCAGCCAGTGATTGGCGAGCCAGAGGCGCGATATCATCGCTGACGTGGATGACGTTTTAAATACAGAGGGGATAGCGGTCGCGCAGCTGGTGTCGCGGATACGGTCGGGCGATGTGCGCGCCCTGGCTCGGGCGTTATCGTTCGTGGAGTGTGGCGGTGGGGCGGCAGATGCGTTGCTGGAGGGTTGCCGTGAGTTTGCCAGGCATTCACTGCGAGTGGGAGTGACGGGGCCACCGGGGGCAGGGAAGAGCACGCTGGTAGACCAGATGGTGAGATGGCTGAGGCAGCAGGGACAGAGTGTTGCCGTGGTAGCGGTCGACCCGTCGAGTCCGTTTACAGGTGGGGCATTGCTGGGGGACAGAATTCGGATGCAGGGTTTTGCTGGCGATGATGAGGTGTTTATACGCAGTATGGCCTCGCGGGGGGCGATGGGCGGGGTGACTCGTGCTACTGCGGATGTTTGCACGGTGATGGAGGCAGCGGGGCGACAGGCGATTTTGATTGAGACGGTGGGGGTGGGCCAGGATGAGGTAGATGTGATCGGGCTCGCGGATGTGACTGTGCTGGTGTTGGTGCCGGGGATGGGGGACGAGGTGCAGAGTCTTAAGGCCGGGGTGATGGAGGTCGCGGATGTATTCGTCGTGAATAAGAGCGACCGTGGGGGGGCGGAGTTGGTAGAACAGGAGATTGTCGCGATGCAGGGTTTAGCCGCAGACCGAGATGGATGGGTGCCACCGGTTGTGCGGACCGTTGCGACGACAGGGGAAGGTGTGCAGGAATTGATGGAGACGGTAAGGCGATGCGCAGTGGAGAAGGGAGCGCGAAGGGGCAGGCTGGACGACGCTGCGAGGCTGAGCGCTGTGCGGCAGGATGGATTGCGGCTCGATCATCTGGGCGTTGCGGTGAAGAGTATTGCAGGGGCGCGAGGATTTTATGAAGCGTTAGGGCTGGTGGTGAGTCACGAGGAGACTGTGGAGCATGAACAGGTAAAGACAGCGATGCTGCCGCTTGGTGAAAGCCGGATTGAGCTGCTGGAGGCGACCGAGGAAAATTCCACGATTGCGAGATTTTTGGCGAAACGCGGAGAGGGATTGCATCACATTGCTGTTCATGTGAATGGGATCGATGCAATGTTTGAGCGGCTGATCAAACAGGGAATACGCCTGGCAAGCGATGCGGTGAGAGTGGGGGCAGGTGGGCACCGGTATTTCTTTGTGCATCCGGCGAGTACAGGGGGGGTGCTACTGGAGATTGTGGGAGATGCTGAGCCGCATCAGGGTGGGGAGTAATGCGGTTTTTGATGATTCATACTGCTGGCGCGGAGGGGAGCGTCGCGCTGGGAGATGCAGAAGCGGCGCAGACGATTGTTGCGACGGAGGTGTTGCCGGGGAGAACTTCGTCGGAGCGGCTGGTGCCGGCAGTGCGTCGTCTGATGGGGGCAATCGGATGGAAGCTGAGTGAACTGGTAGCCGTGGTAGTGGTGCATGGACCTGGATCTTTTACCGGAGTGAGAGTCGGGGTGAGCGCGGCCAAGGGGTTAAGCGAGGCTGGCGGTGTGCCTCTGATAGCGGTCTCGCGTCTGGCGCTGCTTGCCGGCTCAGTCGGTGAGGGAGGTGAGAAGGTGCACGCGGTGCTTGATGCGGGACGCGGTGAGTTTTATTACGGCGAGTATGTCGGGCGAAGTTGCGTACGGGAGGCCTTGATGAGCGCGCAGGATGTGATTGCCACGGCTTCGGGCGGGTTAGTGGTGGTGTGTGAGTCGAAGGTGGAAGAGAGTTTGGTTGAGTTGCGTCCGAGGCTGGTTGAGGAGCCGCTGGCAGGAGATGCTTTGCCGTTTGCGGCGGAGCGGGTTGCGTCGGGGGAGTTCGACGATGCCGCTACGTTGGATGCGAATTATCTGCGTCGGACAGATGCCGAGATTTTTGCGAAGCCTGCTATGCCGAGACCGGTTCGATGAGTGTTGTTGATTATCGGGTTCGCGAGGGTGTCGCTGCAGATCTTGTGGGTGTGGTGCGGCTCGAACGGGAGATAGCCGAAGCTCCACATTGGACTGCCGCGGAGTATTCGTCAATTGTGCAAACATACGGAGTTGCCGATGGTGCAGTGAGGCGGCAACTGTTCGTTGCGGAGGACAAGGCGAGGTTGCTGGGGTTTGCTGTGGGGAAGGTTCTGGTTTCAGACGCTGTGAGGCTGGGGGAGCTTGAAAGCGTCGCGGTGGGCGTGTCGACGAGGCGAAGTGGGGTTGGCAGGACGCTTTGCGAGGCGGTCATTCGCTGGTGTGTGGAGCGGGGCGCGACGGAAGTGGAACTCGAGGTCAGGGCCCGGAGTACGGGGGCGATTGCGCTTTACAAAGGGCTGGGATTCGTTGCCGTCGGGGAACGTGCTGGCTACTATAGGGATCCGTTCGAGGACGCGTTGCTGATGCGGTTGAGGTTAGCGGAGGGCACGTAATCCACATTGCTCGTGTTGATTGCGCTGTGATAGTTTGTCGGCCACAGTGCGTTGTTGTCTGTTGCTGGAGGTATTCTCACGTGCAAACTAGCAAGTTCACCGAGCTGCCCCACCCTGCGTCGTTTCCTTCCATTCAACAATTGATGCAAGAACATAGCCTGTATGATCGCAGGCTGGATACGTTGCGGTCCAAGTTGTTTCTGACCGATTCAGAACAACTGGAAGAGGTACGTTTGAAGAAGTTGAAGCTCAGACTGAAGGATGAGATCGAGCGGCTTCGGCGGCTGGGAGTAGCATCCTAAGGGCTAAGAGGCAACGCTTCGAGTGCACGGTGGCGATCGGCAAGGGCGAAATCGCGCTCAGGTTCGAGGTGTACGTGGCCTTATAATCGAGTCACTTATGGTTCGAGACGGTTTCTTCTATGCCTTAGGGCTTGGGTTTGTTGCTGCAGTGCTCTGGTATTTGAATATGCCGATTGCGCTGGTAGCGTTGCCGGTGGTGCTGGCGGCTTTCTTTTTGTGGTTTTTCCGTGATCCGAACAGGACGATTCCTCAGGCGCCGGGACAGATCGTGTCTCCCGGGGATGGCGTGGTTACGGAAGCTGAGTGGATCGAGACGGTTAGTGGAAGCCGGTTGCGGCTTAGCATCTTTCTGAATGTCTTTGACGTGCATGTGAACCGCTCGCCTGTGGGCGGTGTGGTGAAGGTGTGTGAGTTTCGCAAAGGCGAATTTATGAATGCGATGAAGCCGGAGTCGGTGCTCAATAACGAGCAGACTTTGATCACGATCGATGCCGGCGGCTACGAGGTAAGCTTCAAACAGATTGCAGGGCTGCTCGCACGGCGCATCGTGTGCAATTTGAAAGTGGGCGACCGGGTGGAGCGCGGACAGAGGATAGGCCTAATCAAATTTGGGTCGCGGGTAGATGTTTTGGTTCCTGCTGCTGCGAATCTAAAGGTGAAGACGGGGTCTCGTGTGAAGGGTGGATCGACCGTACTGGCTGTGCTTCCCGAGCAGGCGCTGAATGAAGCATCGGCAGTGGTGGCTTGATGGAGGATGCACAGATAGGCATCGACGGTAAGGTGAGGCGTCATCCAAGCCGCGGGATGTATGTGCTGCCGTCTTTGTTCACGGCTGGCAACATGGCTGCCGGATACTACGCGATTACACAAAGTATCCAAGGATCTGTGGCGGACCAGAGTTACTTCGACCGAGCTGCACTGGCCCTTGGAATTGCAGTATTGTTTGATGGGCTCGACGGCATTATCGCCAGAATGACAAATACGACGAGCGACTTTGGCAGAGAACTCGATTCTCTGGCAGATGTGATTACGTTTGGCGTGGCGCCGAGTTTATTGGCTTACATTTGGGGTTTCCGCATGTTGCCGTCGATGGCGCATCCGGAGGCGCGCGAGCAAATTGTGCATATTGGAGTGTTTGTCTGCTTTATCTTTTTGATCTGCGGGGCCAGCCGATTGGCGAGATTCAATATCAGCATCAATCCGCAGCCGCGCAATCCAGGGCGTCCCGGCAAGAAGTATTTTGTGGGGATGCCGATTCCGGCGGGTGCGGGCGTGATCAGTTCAGTGGTTCACTTTCAACGTGGATCGCCAATCGATAACCCATGGATTTCAGTCGTATGGCTGTGCCTGTTGTTGTTTACCAGCTTTCTAATGGTGAGCAACTGGCGCTTCTGGAGCGCGAAGGAGATTACGGTTGGAGCACGACATCCCTACAGGCTGTTTGCGGTTATAGCGGTGGTCGGTGCGTCGATTGTGCTGTATCACCAATACATGCTGATCATTATTGCGATGGCGTATTTGGTGTCTGGCGTGGTCGCTCGGCTGGCGTATGCGTGGGGCAGAGAGCGACGGCACTCAAGTGGTGTGATTCGGTGAATGCAGGTTGAACAGATAAAATAGTGCTCTGGCTCTTCAGGCCCTTCTGTAGACGACTTTCAGGTAAACATGACGGACACAACGTATCGCATCGGAATTGTTGGCGCGTCTTCGCTCGCCGGTAAAGAGCTAAGCGAGGAGTTGGGCCATTCGCTGCTGGGAGCATCTGACTTTGTGCTGCTTGACGAAGAGGAGGCGGTGGGACAAGTGACCGCGACTGGAGATGAGGCTGCGTTCATACAGCGGCTGGAAGCATCTTCTTTTGATCGGATGGACTTTGTCTTCTTTTCGGGCGATGCGGCTGTGACGAAGAAGCACTGGCAGGCCGCGCGACGTGCCGGTGCAAGTATGGTCGATCTGACCTATGCACTGGAGGATGAAAAAGATGTTTTGGTTCGGGCGCCATGGGTGACAGAGGTTTTAGCGGGCAAAAACCGACAAGGTGGACCAGAACCTGATTTAAAGACGCCTGCCGTTGTGGCGGCACATCCAGTCGCCGTGATGCTTGCGTTGGCTGCGGGAAGGGTGCAAGAGATGTTGCCTTTGACGAGTATTGCTGCAACCGTTATGGAGCCAGCGTCGGAGTACGGTCGCGCTGCAATGGATGAATTGCATCAGCAGACAGTCACATTGCTTTCGTTTCAGACGCTGCCGCGGGAACAGTATGATGCGCAAGTGGCGTTCAATCTACTGCCTTCGCTGGGCGATGCCGCGAAGGTGAATTTGCTTGCCACTGAAGAGCGCATCCGAAAACACTATGCGGGGCTGGCTGACTCTCAGCTTCCGACACCTGCGCTGCAGATTGTGCAGGTTCCTGTGTTTCATGGATACGTTGTTTCCATGTTGGTGGAACTCGCCGCAGACAGTACGCGGGAAGAAGTGGAAGCATCGCTTGTCGGGGAACATATCGACGTCGTCAGTGAGGAATCTGACCCGCCTAGCAACCTGAGCGCGGCAGGACAAGAGGACGTTATGGTACGAGTAAGTAAAGACGCCGGTGAGGGAGAGCGGGGAAGACGCTTCTGGCTTTGGCTAGCCGCAGACAACCTGAAGCTAGCGGCGCTAAACGCGATTGCCTGTGGCACGGAGCTGCGACGGTTGCGTCCCTTTGGCAAGGTTCAGTAGGTTCTTTGTACCCCATTTCGGAAGGGCAAGCGAGAAGGTTGGAAGGTTCAATGACAGAGAGTGGAATGCGCATCGGGATTGATCTTGGTGGGACGAAAATTGAGGCATTGGCTATCGATGATCGCGGTACAGAGTTAGCTCGGCATCGCGTCGATACGCCGCGAGACGACTATGAGGCGACGATCAAGGCAATAGTTGCGCTTGTTCAACGCATAGAAGCGGAGACCGGTCAGACAGGCACGGTGGGAGCAGGAATTCCAGGAACCATTTCAAGGGTTTCAGGACGCGTTAAGAACGCCAATTCAACATGGCTGAATGGCCAACCATTTCACACAGACCTCACCGCAGCGCTTGGTCGTGAGGTGCGAGTCGCTAACGATGCAAATTGCCTGGCGGTGTCAGAAGCCACGGATGGCGCTGCCGCCGGGGTACGCTTTGTGTATGGTGTGATTCTGGGGACTGGATGCGGAGGCGGCGTGGCTCTGGAGGGGTGCGTTCACGACGGACCGAACGGAGTCGCAGGCGAGTGGGGGCACAATCCGCTGCCTTGGCCGAAACCCGAGGAGTCTCCTGGTCCTGCATGCTACTGCGGGAAGCGAGGGTGCATGGAGATGTGGGTGTCGGGCACGGGAATTGCGCGGGATTATAAAAATGTGACGGGCACGGCGAAGACCACGCGCGAGATTGTTGCAGACTTCACTGCGGGCGATCAGGCGGCCTCAGAGACTATTGAGCGGTTCGAAGATCGTCTGGCACGCGGGTTGTCGAACGTGATCAACATTCTTGATCCAGATGTGATTGTGATTGGAGGGGGGGTATCCAGGCTGGAGCATATTTATGGAGCGCTACCTAAGCTGCTGCCGCAGTATGTATTTGGAGGGGAGGCTTCGACAGCGATAGTTCAGGCAAAGTACGGAGATTCCAGCGGGGTCCGTGGTGCTGCTTGGCTTTGGCCTAACCGACACGGTTGAAGTTTATGTCGGTAGACGAATGCTATGCGATGAGGCCACTAATTTAGTCGGCGCTTGCTCAACGTCGTAATATGTCCTCTTATTGCATGTTCTGCATGCTGGTGTCATCGCTCACGCATGACGGAGACTCAAACACCGCATAGCGGATTTGCGCATCGTTGGGCTACAACGTCGAACAGCAAATCCTCCCTGCACCATGCAGTGGCGAAATAGCACAGGTCGGTCTGACCATCCGAGAAGAGCGTACCGAGGCCCGTTCTGATCACCCGCCTCGTAATGGTGGCGTTGATATCCACATGGTTCGGGAATTGATCGGTCATAAGACGATCTAGGTGGCGTCGCGACACACTTATCTAGCCCTCGGCACCAGTTGGAAGCTCTGTAGCGCCTATGCGATACTGGGTTTGCACCAAACGACGAAACTGACACCAGAACTGACACCGTTGGTCTCGATTCGTTGGACGCGAGCTTCACAAGGCCTGATGTAAGTTACGACAAATCAGTTGCTTGCAGGTATTGGCCGGGATGGCGGAACTGGCAGACGCAGCGGACTCAAAATCCGCCGAGGGCAACCTCATGGGGGTTCGATTCCCCCTCCCGGCACCAAGATTCTAAAAGACTTATACGTAAAATGACCTCTCGATAACGAGAGGTCATTTTGCTTGGTGGCTGTTCTGGTGGCTGTTGGTTTTCTACTTTTTCGGGATTCTGGTAAGGTTCGACGGCAAATTGGCGGCTGCTTTCTGGGATGAAGACGAAACACCAATCCGGCCCTAAAAGTTGTTGTCTAGGTCTCTACTCGGGATTGCGCTGGTTTTCCTGCACTCTGCTAGGGACTGGCGAGTGCTCAGAGAAAGCGGCGCATCGCCAACAACAGATCATCCAGTTCCGAGTCCTCTGCGAGCGCGCCTACCGCATCTCGAAAACTCTGCTGCTCCTTTGCCATCATCTCCGTAGGATCACCGGCAAAAGCACCGCCTCCGCGCCGGTAACTCTGATAGGCAATAGTGTCTATTACCTTCTGCCGCGCCGCGCCGTGGAACGACCTTAAGAGTTCCTTTACAAACTGTGGCTTGTTGAAAGCGAGTCGTGGCGCGGCCTTATCGAGCAATGCCACGAGCTGCCTTAGCGAATCCTCTGAGATTCCTGGTGCGTCCCGTAGGATGAGATCGAACGCACTGTCGTTGATTCCTGCAACATCCCAAAATAGATCAGAAGCTTCTTCACCCGTCTCCGGCATGAGGGCTTGCCGAAGCGCTTTCGCTGCGAATTCCATCCGCTTTTCCGTCGGAACACTGCTAAAGGAAACGTCCCCATAGACAAGCCCGAAAGTTCGCAACCGCGGCAGGTTGGCTGTCCGCGCCGCCGAGTTCTTTTCGATGCGCTCTGTGAGAACCTCAAACATCTCATCAGGAAACAGGCTCACGAAATGATTTAAGAAGCGAGGTATAGCCCCTTGGTCGCAATCCCAGTCAGAAACAAGGGCAAACTCCCTCACCAGCCCCGTCGCCTCGTCCCGTGTCAAAATGGTCAACGGAACGCCGTAAGGGCCGAATGCGTCAGCTAGTTCCGCCGCGACTCGGCTATCACCCTCTGTGCGGACGCTCAATACAGCTTCTTTAAGTGCAGGTAACAGATCGGTGAACTTACCCATATATGTGATCGCGAAAACGGCTCCCAGCTTCGCTACTGGGTCAGGGTATCCGGCATAAGCCTGAATCACGGCTATATCTTCCTCGGTTGCCCCTGAGAAGACCCTCAGGTTATTCGCGGCAGCATGAATCACTTCGCTAGCGCCTGCATCGATAGCCGCGAGTGCTCGCCGGCGGAAGACTTCCGGTCGGCTTATGTGGATAGCGTTCAGCACCGAGGCAAGTTGACCGGACAGTTGTGTGAGTTCTTCATCGCGAATGATGTCGTCCGCCATTACCTCCAGGAAATCTGGCCGATCCACGAAGGTGAGCATGAACCGATGGAACCCTCCGGTCGCCACTCTCACGGCAAGGCACGCCTTCGTCTTCTCTAAGGTGAAGCGAGATTGATTTCCAGAGCCTTCGACGAGTCGCTCCAGGCTGGACCGCCCCTTCACCATCACATCTGTGATCGCGCTCTCCCACCGTGGTTCCGAAAATTCAGTTGATAGAAACGGGAGCTCATGATCCGCCGTGCTAATAGCGTCAACGACTACGACCGCGTCCGGAACGTCGAGGTCTTCGAGTGCAGCAGAGATACGCCCTCGAACCCAGTCTGGGCAACTGATTGCTGTCGCCGACCGCAGGGCGTCGAAGATCCTTCCCTTGAGGACATCGCTGGCTGGCTCCTCATAACGGCTTAAGAGCGAGTCGATGCAACGCGCCCGCTCCGCGTCTTGCCAGGTTTTCTCTTCCGGCGATGAGGCTCGCCCCATACGGTTGAGATAGTTATGCAGGAGCTTCTCCATGATTGCAATGGACTGAATTGCGGGGATTCCATCACCGGCCAGCGCGAAATCGAGGTAGTCGAGAGCACTCCTGCGCACCGGACCTACCGCCGCATAGTTGAGGCCAAAGCCACCGAATGACATGGTCGTTTCGTCCTGCCACTCTGTAAACTCTCCATCTTTTTCTAAAAGCTGACGGATGATGTCAAACGGCGTGTACTCCTCCGTGAAGGCGTCAGGCCGCGACATGAGCCGAATTGCTTGGAGGAGCATGGCGAAATTAAAGGCCGCATCCGTATAACGCCGCCAGGATGCAAGCCGCTTCAAGACCGTCCTAGCGCTGCTTCCGGTGCTGTTCCGGTCGTGTTCGCCTTTCGAGAGTCTCCAGAGAAGCCCAACTGACTCGCGGATATGTTCGGGATGGTATGCCGTTCCTTCCAAGAGCCCAGGTAACGCAGTCACGACATAGGACTGTCCTAGTCGGTAGCCACTACCTTCTCCCCCTTCTTCCAGGACCACTGGTGCGTCAATCGCCGTTCTGATGAGTCCCAGCACCTGAACCGGTTGATATATCGCCGCAGGCTCAAGTTCACCCAAAATACTGTGCCTCGCATATTCGTCCCCATTTCGGAAGCGGGTGTGTATGTCGGCCCAGATGGTATCCAGAAGATTGAGCCCAGTTTCTCCGGTTTGTCCCTTCCGCCAATCAAGCTCCGCAAGGTTTCGCATCAGGCTTTTGAGCGAGTGTGCCCCAAACGTGTCGTAGACGCGATCCGCATAGTGGGTCGTCCGCCCCCCCGGTCCAATGCAGCGGTCTTCCACTAGCCAGTCCGAGAGCACGTCGCGAATGACGCGCACCGGTTTCGGACGAGGAGTCACGATTCCGGTAGCTGCTAACGTATCAATGGTGGAAAGGATCTCGTCCACGGGCCGTTGCAGCAACTGCCGTGCTGACTCTTGAAAGTCCGACCTCTCCACATCTACAGGCCCGAGAATTGCTATCAACTCAAGAACCGACCGAGGCGGATTGATCGCGAAACGCGGTCCCGTCAAATCCATTTCGTCCAGCAAGCGATGGAAGATGGCCGCGCGGAACTCGTCCAATGTGGTCAACGACGCCGGGTTGATACGCCGTGTCGCGATAAGCCTTCCCCCGGCAACAATTACTAAGGGACTGTTGCTGCCGATATCCGCAAGGTGAGCGGCATACCTGAAACTCAGTTTCGAGCACCTGCTCCGCCAACGCCCGGCTCTCATCCTTCGTCAGCTCCTTCAGTTCAGGAAACTGAACGATGAGTGCCGAGTCCAGATGCTGGTAAAGCGCTTGTGCCAACCGGGTGCTGCTGCCGGGTCGAGTCGAAAGCAGCAATTTAAGCGCACGATGCTTGGCTGTATCGCGAAATAGCTGTAGGACGTGTCCGAGCGATTCAAGCCGGTGCGCATCATCCACGATCAAGACCTTGCAATCGACGGGGATTTCTTTCTCGGAATCCTCGTGCCAGAAAGGCTGATCTTTGAGGAACAGACACGCCGCTTCATTGTGTCGAGCCCAGTCGTGAAGCAGCTTGCTCTTTCCGATTCCTCCGCGACCGCTGACAATAGCCACGCGTTTCCCGGCATCATTGAGAAATTCCTCGAGTGCCTCGAACTCCTTATCACGACCCAAAAGTGTCGTGCCGAAGTCAAGCAACTGGAAGTGGCCGGCAGGGTTCTTGCCAACGAAGTAGTCCTCGATTGAGGCAAACGTCTTTCTCGCACCGGGACGACCCTTCGCTTCCCAGCGATCGAGCGATTGGATTACGTGTAAGGCGAGTTGATCTGGAGTTTCGTAGGTGTCATACGTGTACTTCTTCGCGACGTTGTCGAGAAAATCTTTGAGCGCCTTCCTCTTCTCGGGATTCTTTTCCTTATTCTTCCACTCCGCTTTCTTCCTAAACCACCCTCGCTCCTTTTTCACGAAAACCAGGGCTTCTTTTCCTAAACGCAGCAGCTCTTCATACTCAGCCCACGTGTAAGTTCGGCCCCTGCCATCGGACAACAGGCTGCCAGCCTTGAACCCGATCACCAGAATCATCACGTCGGAGTTCCGCAGATTTTCCAAAGCTGTCTCAGCCGGTGTCGTGGGCGTGGCGAGGAAATCCTCCATCGCAAGCGTGGAAGTGCGTCTGCGCCGAAGCGCCTCTAAGACAGCTTGCCGGTCCTCAGCGAGATCAAGAAACGTCGAGCTAAGAAAGATTTTCACGCAACCTCTAACTTGACCCTTTGGATGGGCTTTGTCGAAACCTTAGAACGTCTGGCGCTTCCATCGTAGTCGTAATAAAAGCTTCTTCCAACAGATAGGGGTTTACACGGTGCAATAAGCGAGGCAGGACATGTTCAGAGAAGGCGTGCAAGCACCATATGTTGTGGTGATCGCTACCGATCACTTTCAGGACTTGCTGGTGCTTGAGGCGATTCGATCAATAACGGAAAGCCGATGTTCTGGCGAGAGATGGCTGTATCGAGCCGACATCGTGATCGTCTTGTGTCCGGCGAGTTCTTGAATCTCTTTGATAGACGCGCCGGCCATTGCCAGCCAGGAGCAGAACGTGTGGCGATTGCAGTGCCAGACGTAGCCTTCGATCTCGGCTTCCTGCAGGCAGGGCACAAACCATGAGCGAGTATCGAAGCGGGGGCCTTGACGAACGAACACGGGGTCGCCCGGCTTGTGCAGCTTGTGCTTCAAGGTCTGGAATGCCGCGACAGAGTCAGCGTTAAGATGTACCGTCCGAGCGGAACCGTTCTTGGTCTTCGTCAGATCAATGGTGCGACGGTCGAGATGTACCTGTCCCCAGGTGAGGGAATATTGCTCAGACAGACGCATACCAGTGCTGACTGAGATGATGAACTCGGACAGGTGCTCTGGAAAGCGTCGTTCGATCACCTTGTAGAGTTTGTCGTACTCTTCGCGGCTCAAAAAGCGCAGACGGCCAACGCCCTCGCGTCGGTGACGAACCAGCCGAGCAGGATTGATCGTCGTCTTATTGTTGTGGACGCCCTCGCGGTAGCAAAGCGAGATGAAGGCCTTGTAGCGGTTTGTTGTGGCTGGGGTTTTGCAATGCGACCGGAGCCATCGTTCGAGTTCCTGAGGGGTGATCTCTGCGGCAGGCCTTGAGCCGAACGCCTTGCGGACGATCTCGGCTTTGCTGATATAGCTGCGAACGTCTTTGTGATCGGCAACGTATTCCAGAACATCATCGATCAGTTCGGAGAAGCGCATCACCTTGCTGTCGCGCAGCTCTGGTAGCTTTCGGCCAGCAGTCGCGTCAGCTTTCCGGGCCTGATACAGCTTCATCGCATCGGACTTGCGGCCAACCTTCTCACGATGCCGCTTCCCAGCCGCGTAATAGTGAATCCACCAAATGCCACTGCCTTCCGGCTTCTCGTATACTCCTCGCATCGTGAGCCCTCCGGTGGCTGTTTCTTAGGATACATCATTCAGTATGTCCTATAAAACGGCCACCATGCTATTGCGCCAATGCAAAGAGAGGTATGGATGTTGCGAGAGTCACAGTGACGCGGCGATGGCTTAACGCGATAACATTCGAGGATGAATCTTTCCTCATTCATCTGGTCAGTGGCGGACTTGCTGCGTGGCAAGTACAAGCCCCATGAGTATGGCCAAGTGATTCTGCCGTTTACCGTTCTGCGCCGGATGGACTGTGTCCTGGAGCCAACGAAGCAAGCTGTTCTGAAGGAGGCTGCCAAGCGTGATGTCTCTGGTGACGGCGTCAATCACTATCTCACCCGGGCGTCCGGCAACACCTTCTACAACACTTCGCCGATGGACTTGAAGGCCATAGTTGGCGACCAGGATAACGTCGCGATGAACCTTGCGGCGTATCTTCATGGCTTCTCGCCCAACGTCAAAGACATCTTCTCCCGCTTCAAGCTGGAGGCGCAGATCGACCGGCTTGCCAACGCCGACCTGCTCTACCTTGTCACTGAAAAGTTCAGCAAGATCGACCTGCACCCGGACGAGGTCAGCAACGCGGACATGGGCACCATCTTCGAGGAGTTAATTCGGAAGTTCGCCGAACTCTCCAATGAAACCGCCGGCGAGCACTTCACTCCCCGCGAGGTCATCCGCCTCATGGTCAACCTCATCTTTGCCGAGGACGACGACGTTCTCTCGAAACCGGGCGTCGTCAGGACGATCTACGATCCGACAGCCGGGACGGGCGGAATGCTCTCTGTGGCAGGCGAATGGGTGCATGAGCACAACCCGAAGGCGCGGCTGACGGTATCCGGCCAAGAGTTGAATGATGAGTCCTACGCCATCTGCAAAGCCGACATGCTCATCAAGGGGCAGGATGTGGCGAATATCAAGCCAGGGGATACGCTGGCCAACGACGGCCACGCGCATCAGGTGTTCGATTACATGCTCTCCAATCCGCCCTTCGGCGTGGAGTGGAAGCAGTCAGAGAAGGCCGTCCGCAAAGAATACGAAGAACAAGGCTTCAATGGACGCTTCGGTCCCGGTTTGCCCCGTATTTCCGATGGCTCGCTTCTGTTCATGCTCCATCTGGTGAAGAAGATGCGCCCGCTGGCAGACGGTGGAGCGCGGTTCTGTATCGTCCAGAATGGTTCGCCGCTGTTTACAGGCGGGGCCGGATCGGGTGAGAGCAACATCCGCCAGTATCTCTTGGAGAGTGACCTCGTAGAAGCCATCGTCGCCTTGCCGACGGAGATGTTCTACAACACCGGCATTTCGACCTACCTGTGGGTCGTGACAAACCATAAGCTGCCGCACCGTAAGGGCAAGCTGCAGTTGATTGACGCCTCCGGCTTCTGGCAGCGGATGCGAAAGAGCCTGGGCGACAAGCGCAAGGAGCTTAGCCAAGAGCACATTGACGAGATCACGCGCATCTTTTGCGAGTTCAAGGAGGTGCGGCGTGACGGTGTGCCGATCTCGCTGATCTTCCCGAACGAGAGCTTTGGCTACCGGACGATCACGGTTGAGCGGCCCTTGCGCGACGCTGAGGGCAAGGTTGTCCTCGGCACCAAGGGCAAGATGAAGGGAAAGCCGATGCCCGATGCCGACCTCCGCGACACCGAGAATGTTCCGCTCAGTGAAGATGTGGAGGTTTACTTCGAGCGCGAGGTGTTGCCTCACGCGCCGGATGCTTGGATCGACCATGAGAAGACGAAGGTCGGGTATGAGATCCCGTTCAACCGTCACTTCTACGTCTTCAAGCCACCACGGGAGCTTGCGGAGATCGACGCCGACCTCAAGGTCGTCACCGACCGTATCCTGACGATGATTGCGGGGTTGAGCGCATGACGACAAAGCCGAAAGGACGGAAGTCCGCTTTGGCGGTACCGCAGCCCGATCCCGACGGATTCGCCGAGATCGTTGCATTGATCGCCACCTCTGAGCAAAATGCCTATCGAGCCGTGAATACCGTGCTCATTGACCTCTACTGGCAAGTGGGCGAGTACATTAGCCGCAAGATTGAAGCTGCCGAGTGGGGCTCTGGGACGGTCGAGAATCTGGCCCGGTTCATCGCCCATACGCATCCAGGGTTGCGCGGCTTCTCCCGACCCAACCTATTCAGAATGAAGCAGTTTTACGAGGCATATAGGGATCAAGCAATTGTCTCGGCACTGCTGAGACAATTACCCTGGACCCATCACCTCATCATCCTCGGGCAGAGCAAGCGGCCCGAAGAGCGCGAGTTCTATGTCCGCATGGCAGCGAAGGAACGCTGGTCAAGCCGCCAGTTGGAACGCCAGTTCAACGCAGCTCTTTTTGAGCGAGTGGTCCTGTCGCCGCCAAAAGTCTCGGCAGCGGTGAGACAAATGAACCCAGAGGCAATCGATGTTTTTCGGGACGCCTATAACGTCGAGTTCCTCGGCTTGCCGCGAGAACACACCGAGAATGACCTTCACCAGGCATTGCTTAACCGAATGAAGGATTTTCTGCTGGAACTTGGCCGGGATTTCTGCTTTATAGGCTCGGAATTTCCCGTGCAGGTGGGGACAAGGGACTTTGCTCTAGACCTACTCTTCTTCCATCGTGGCCTCAACTGCCTGGTTGCGTTCGAACTCAAGGTGCAGCGCTTCGAACCTGAACATCTTGGCAAGCTGACGTTCTATCTAGAGGCGCTAGACCGCGACGTGCGTAAGCCACATGAACAGCCCTCCATCGGTGTGCTGCTCTGCGCCAGCAAGGAAGACAAGGTGGTCGAATACGCACTGAGCCGCACGTTGTCCCCCGCGCTTATCGCCGAGTATCAGACGGCGCTTCCCGACAAAAAACTGCTCCAGGCCAAGCTCCAGGAGTTTTACATCCAAGACTCGCGGGAAGGTGAGGCTGAATGAGCTTCCCTCGCTATGGGCGGTACAAGGACAGCGGGATCGAGTGGTTGGGCGAGGTGCCTGAGCATTGGCACGTCGCACCTCTGTATTCCCTGGGGAGGGAACGCCAAGAGTCGAATGGTGGACTGATTAGCAATAATTTGTTGTCCCTCAGCTATGGCCGAATAATTCGCAAGGACATCGAGACCAGCGACGGTCTATTGCCTGAATCGTTTGAGACGTACCAGATCGTCCACCCTGGCGACATCATTTTCCGTCTAACTGATCTGCAGAACGATAAGCGAAGTCTACGCACAGCGATTGTCGAGCACCTTGGAATAATTACCTTTGCTTATGCCGCGTTTGAGCCGCGAGCGATTATGGCCGCGTATCTCAACTATCTCTTGAGAGATTACGATCTGCGTAAGATTTTCTATTCGATGGGTGGCGGCGTTCGGCAATCCATGAAGTTTGATGACATTAAGAGGCTTCCTACGCTTCTTCCGTCAAAGGATGAACAGTCTGCAATCGTGAAGTTTCTCGATCAAGAAACGTCGAAGATCAACGAACTGATTGAGCAGCAACGACGATTGATTGAGTTGCTGAAGGAGAAGCGTGACGCTGCTGTTTCACGCGCAGTAACTAAGGGACTGGCACCCAATGTTCAGCTCAAGGATTCCGGTGTTCAAAGCATTGGCTTCATCCCTTCTCACTGGAAAAGCGGTCCATTGAAACGATTCTCCAAAATAGTCGACTGCAAGCACTTTACAGTTGAGTTTGTAGAGATTGGCAAGCCAATAGTAAGTATCCGAGAGCTCCGGAATGATCGTATAGATCTCAGCGAGGCCAAACTGGCTAAGGAAGACGATTGGAAGTTTCTCCGCGAAGACAGAATTCCTATGAACGGCGACTTGATCATTTGTCGAAATGCAAGTGTGGGTGCCGTTGGAGAAGTGATGCCGGGAATGGACTTTTGTATGGGGCAAGATGTTTGCCTCGTAAGACCCGCCAAGCCAAGCGGGTTTGATTTCTACATGCTTACATCACTTTCCGTTAGAAGGCAGATTGATGCTCTTCTTGTGGGAGCCACGATTCGAAGATTGAATGTTGAAGCAATACGCAATCTTGTAGTGACGTCGCCCCCAACTCATGAATCGATTGCCATTGCTCAGCAACTACGGGCCGAAAACTGCACATTTGAGAACTTGATAAAGGAAGCAGTTAGTGCTATCGACCTCCTTCAGGAACGTCGTAGCGCTCTGATATCGTCAACTGTG
Source organism: uncultured Edaphobacter sp. (assembly GCA_964658525.1). GTDB lineage: Bacteria > Acidobacteriota > Terriglobia > Terriglobales > Acidobacteriaceae > Edaphobacter. The sequence goes on along the minus strand of CAZZZG010000034.1, from coordinate 4,470 downwards.
ACAGGCAAGATCGACGTTCGCGGCTATATGGGAAAGCCTGTGATGAACGCAACACAGTACAGTTCTGGGTTCGCGCACCAGTTGCTCGCCGCAGAGATTCTTGACCGCTGCAACAGCCAGCGTATGGGTCGAATCAAGCTGCAGAAGCTCATTCACCTTTGCGAATATCACGGCCAGGTGAGCGAGGTACAAGGAGACTACAGCCGTAAAGCAGCATGCCCATTCGATGCAAGAGCTATGGCGGGCATCAGCAAGAACCTTAAAAAGCAGAAGTGGTTTGAGGAGGTCAAGGAAGGCGAACGCTATGTGTATCGACCATTGGAAAAGCGTGGCGAACACAAGAAGTACCTTGTCCATTGGCAGTCCGAGATGCCACGAATTGACAAAGTCTTAAGTTTGCTTGGTAACTTCAGGACCAGAGAATGCGAGATTATTTCGACCCTCTATGCAGCATGGAACGATTTGCTGATCGACGGTGGACCAACCGATGATGCCGCCATCTTGCATGAGGCCTCAAGCGCAGAACGCTGGCACAAGAGCAAAGAGCAGATTGCACCTGAGCGATGGACAATGGCGCTTGAATGGATGAAGGAGAAGGGCTTAGTTCCGGTAGGCTATGGCAAGCACACACGACATACCGCCGGACAGATTGGAACCACCTCTGAGGAAGCCCATGAGCCTGCATAAAGAGATTCACTTCGAGGTCGAGATCGCCGAACACCTCAGGCAGCATGGCTGGGTCTATGAAGAGGGCGTCTCCGCGCAGTACGACCGGGCGCGGGCGTTGTTCCCAGAGGATGTGATCGCGTGGGTGCAGGAGTCGCAGCCGGAGGCATGGGAGGCGCTAGCCAAAGGACACGGCCTTGCAGCCGATACGCGGCTACTCGACCAGCTCCGTCAGAATCTGGATACGCGCGGAACACTCGACGTACTGCGGAACGGTATCGAGCTATTTCCAGTGAAGAGCAAGATAGCCCTGGCGCAGTTTCGTCCTGCCTCTGGTATCAATGCCGCGATCATGACCCGATATGCAGCCAACCGCTTGCGTGTCGTCCGTCAGGTGCGCTACTCCGAGGGCAATGAGAACTGCCTTGATCTCGTCTTCTTTCTGAATGGACTGCCAGTCGCCACGGTGGAGTTGAAATCAGACTTTACCCAGAGCGTGAAGGACGCGGTAGACCAGTACCGCTTTGACAGGCATCCGCAGCCGAAAGGCCAGAAGGCTGAGCCGCTGTTGAGCTTTCCCGGTGGTGCGCTGGTTCACTTCGCCGTCAGCAACTCAGAAGCCCAGATGACCACCCGGCTTGCGGGGCCAGCCACTCGTTTCTTGCCATTCAATAAGGGAGATAATGGCGGGGCCGGCAATCCGCCATCTCCGTCAGGCCACCGCACCAGCTATCTGTGGGAGGAGGTTTGGGAGCGCGAGAGCTTTCTCGACATCCTGGGCCGCTACCTCGTCACGGAAAAGGACGACAAGAAAAAGCTGACACGCTATCTCTTCCCTCGATATCACCAGCTTGACGCGACACGGAAGTTGTTGAACGCCGTAAAGGCGGAGGGTGCGGGCGGCAAGTATCTGATCCAGCATTCGGCAGGTTCAGGCAAGACGAACTCGATTGCATGGACGGCTCATTTTTTCGCAGACCTGCACGATGCCGAGCATAAGAAGGTCTTCGATTCAGTAATCGTGGTGAGCGACCGCAATGTGATCGACCAGCAGTTGCAGGATGCCATCTTCGATTTCCAGCGAACGACAGGCGTCGTGACCAGCATCAAGGGCGTTAGCGGTAGCAAGAGCAAGGAACTTGCGGAGGCTCTCTCCGGTGATAAGAAGATCGTCGTCTGCACGATCCAGACTTTCCCGTTCGCCCTGGAGAAAGTTCGTGAGCTAGCAGCATCCGAAGGCAAACGTTTTGCCGTGATCGCCGATGAAGCGCATAGTTCGCAGACAGGCGAAGCAGCCGCGAAGTTGAAACAGGTGCTCAGCGCCGAGGAGTGGCAGGAGATCGAGGACGGCGGTGAGGTCAGCTTCGATGACGTGCTACGGGCGCAGATGACGGCGCGCACCGCCGACACGGGCATTACCTACGTTGCGTTCACGGCGACACCGAAGGCAAAGACTTTGGAGTTGTTTGGACGCAGGCCAGAGCCAGATCAGCCAGCAGGGCCGACGAACGTGCCTGAGGCGTTCCATGTGTACAGCATGAGGCAAGCTATCGAGGAGGGTTTCATCCTCGATGTGTTGGAGAACTACACGACCTACAAGCTCGCCTTCAGGCTCGCCCATGACGGCAAGGAGTACGACGAAACAGAGGTCGAACGCGCCACTGCGGTGAAGGGCATCATGCGTTGGGTGCGGCTGCACCCGTACAACATCTCGCAGAAGGTGCAGGTAGTGGTCGAGCACTACCTTGAGAATGTGCAATCGCTCCTTGCAGGCCACGCGAAGGCGATGGTCGTTGTCGGTAGTCGACTGGAGGCAGTGCGCTGGCAGCTAGCCATGCAGAAGTACATTCAGTCGCGTGGCTATCGTTTGAGCGCGTTAGTCGCGTTCTCCGGTGAGGTAAACGATAAGGCGTCTGGTGAAGACCCGTTCACCGAGAATAGCCAGGTGCTGAATCCGAATCTGCGTGGGCGCGATATACGCGAGGCCTTTAAGACGGATGAGTATCAAATCCTGCTTGTAGCGAACAAGTTCCAGACTGGCTTCGACCAACCGCTGCTATGCGGGATGTATGTAGATAAACGGCTCGGCGGTATTCAAGCAGTACAGACGCTATCGCGCTTGAACCGCTCCTACTCCGGCGCGTTTGGTATCAAGGACACGACATTTGTCCTGGACTTTGTAAATGAAGCCGAAGAAGTCTTGGAAGCCTTCCGTACTTACTACACCACGGCCACGCTTGAGGACGTGACCGATCCAAACCTCGTCTACAACCTGCGTGCCAAGCTGGACGCCGCCGGGCACTATGACGAGTTCGAGGTAGAGCGGGTGGCGACGGTTGAGTTGAATCCGCAATCGAAGCAAGGCGATTTAGTGCGCGCTCTGGAGCCGGTGGCGGATAGGCTGGTGCGGCAGTTCAAAGCAGCCCATGAGCGTTGGAAGGTCGCGAAGGCGGAATCTGATGAAAGTGCGGTCGAAGACGCTCACGCTGAGATGGAAACGCTTATGCTGTTCAAGCGCGACATGGGCAGCTTCGGTCATGCCTATACCTTCCTGTCGCAGATCTTCGACTACGGAAATACAGGGCTGGAGAAGCGAGCCATCTTCTACAAGCGGCTAACGCCACTGTTGGAGTTTGGCCGCGAGCGGGACGGTATCGATCTTTCGCAGGTGGTGCTCACGCACCACATCCTGCGTGATCGCGGAAACCGCGCTTTGCCTCTTGGCGAAGGGGATTCGCCGACGCTAAAGCCCCTGACCGACGCAGGCTCCGGCTCCGTGCAGGAGAAGGAGAAGGCGCGCCTCGGAGAGATCATCGCCAAGGTCAATGACCTATTCGGAGCCGATACCACCGAGGGCGACAAGCTCGTCTATGTGAACGATGTTCTCAAGGGCAAGTTGATGGAGTCGGATACATTGAGGCAACAAGCGGTGAGCAACAGCAAGGAGCAGTTCGCCAGTTCACCCGATCTGAATCACGAACTCATCAATGCCATCATGGATGCGTCTTCCGCGCTGTCATCTTTGAGCAAGCAGGCGCTGGAGTCTGAGCATATCCGTAGCGGTCTTAAGGAAGTTCTTCTAGGACCAGCGCAGCTCTATGAGACTTTACGAGCACGAGATTCTTCAGTGCATCTCAGCGAATAGTCCTCACAAACAGAAATCACCACCTCGACTACAGCAGCGAGTTTCTTCTTTAGGGAGGAAAGCCCCTCCCTGCCTGCGGCCACTTCGCGGCCTCCGTCACCCTCCTAAGCGGGCCTGTTCCGGCCCGCAACGCCGACCCTAAAGTTCAGGCGCTCGTACGAGCGCGAATAAGGAAACCAAACCTTCCTAAGGGCGCTGCCCTCGCGCGGCGCAAGGGCTTCCCCAATCTTCCGCGCTTCGCTTGTGCAGACCTCCGCTGCGCTCCGCCCTTTCCGTTCCGCCTTCGGCTCCCTCTCCAAGGGTGGGAGATACCCCTCCCCTTGACACTTGCTACCCCCGCCTTCGCCAGGTGGCGTTCGGCATGTACATGCCGCGTTCAACGCGGAAGTGCAAAAGCCAAACACCCAAAGGAGAAGACACCATGAGCAGCGTAGCCACCATCGACAACAAGAAGACCCCCAGCACCAAACAGGAACTTATCGCCGCCAACATCAAGCTCCTCATCGAGCAACTGGAGGCCGGACACTCTGACGCCCTCACCAACTACCTCACGGCCATGAGCCGCTTCCACAATTACAGCTTTGGGAACGTGTTGGAGATTGCGCGGCAGATGCCGACCGCGACCCGCGTTGCCGGATTCTGGACATGGAAGAATCTTG
>CAZZZG010000033.1:0-36286 GCA_964658525.1 uncultured Edaphobacter sp. | reverse complement strand
TCACCCGGCTTCAACCCCTCCGCCAGCTTGAACGGAAACAGCTTCAACTCTCCCTGCACATCCTCGATGTCCCGCCCCATCAATCGTTTAGCCGAATAGACCGCGCTAGCCGAATCCGCCATCAGCGTGCCACGCGCCGCATTCCCCACCACCACGCCGTTATCAGTCCACGCCACCACCGACGGCACCAGCCGCTCGCCATCCTCGCCGGGAATCACCACCGGCGCACCGCCCTCCATGAACGCCACCAGCGAATTCGTCGTACCCAAATCAATCCCTACAACCCGCTCATCCGCCATCGCTTCAAACCCTCTATTAGTCCATCTTCTATTGTCCTACAATCGCACCACGAACACCGCCACCCACGCGCATCATCTTCAGATGTGCCCCAACCCGAGGCCGATGCATGCTCTATCTTGAGCACCACCCCCATCCCGCCCTCGCACCCTTCATCAAAGCCCTGTGGTACGTTCGCGACCCCCACGCCATCCACCGCCACGAACGCGTCCTCCCCACGGGCCGCGCTCAAATCGTCCTCTCCCTCGCCCGAGACCACTTGACCGACGCCAACGATCCCATCGACCCACTCTCACGCACACCTGCTGCCATCTTCCTTGGCATCTTCTCCCGTTACCAGCAGATCGACGCCATCGACTTCACCGAGCTCATCGGCGTCGTCTTCCATCCCGGCGGCACCGTGCCCTTCTTCCCCGACAACGCCAGCATCTTCACCAACTGCGAAACCGCTCTCGACGACCTCTGGGGCCGCGCTTCCCTCAACCTCCGCAACGAACTCCGCGAAGCCCCCTCCCCCGAACAAAAATTTTCGCTCCTCGAATTCGCCCTCCTCACGCGCCTCGCCCTCAGCAAACACCAGCACCGCGACCCCATCCTCGACTACGCCCTCACCCATCTCCACGTCTCACCCGGCACCACCACCATCGCCGAGCTCACCCGCACCACCGGCCTCAGCCCCCGCCGTCTCTCCGAGCGCTTCAACGAGCAAGTCGGCGTCTCCCCCAAACTTTACTGCCGCATCCAGCGCTTCCAGCAAGCCATTCAACAAATGAATTGTGGTGCCGACGTCCCATGGGCCGAACTAGCCCTCACCTGCGGCTACTACGACCAATCCCACTTCGCCAACGACTTCCGCGCCTTCTCCGGCCTCAGCGCCACCGACTACTCCACCACCAAGCGCATCTGGGCCAACCACATCCCACTCGACTAGCGGAAACCCGAAGGGGGTATACGCGTCACGAAGTGACCGCACTCCGCGCAGGAGGCCCGTCCGGCAGGACAAGCTTCTTCACCACCGCCGATTTTTCCAAGACCATCCCACCACCCACATGGCATCCTTCCAACCATGAACACTCAAATCACCACCAACGGATCAACCGTCATCCCCAGCCTCCGCTACCGCGACGCGCTCGCAGCCATCGACTGGCTTGTCACCGCGTTCGGCTTCAAAAAACAAGCTGTCTTCGTCGCAGACGACAACAGAACCGTACAACACGCCCAGCTCACCCTCGGCCCCGGCATGATCATGATCGGCTCCGTCGACAACGGCGGCGAAGCCAGCAAATACATGGTCCAACCCGACGAGATAGGCTTCCGCGAGACCGCTGGCGCCTACCTCGTAGTACCCGACGCCGACGCCGTCTACGCCACCGCAAAGGCAGCCGGAGCCGAGATGGTCATCGACATCCGTGACATGGACTACGGTGGCCGCCACTTCTCTTGTCGCGACCTAGAAGGCCACACCTGGGGCATCGGCACCTACGACCCCTGGGCACCCGAGCCCTCACAGCAAAACTCCACCTCAACAAAAGAGCCCGTTCACGAAAGCGCAGGGAGATGACCGACGAAGAATATGAACTAGTCGAAGCCACACCATCCTCAGACGACTACCGGCGCCTCCGCATCGCAGCCGGGCTAAGTCCAAAGAGCGCAAAGGCCGCAGCAGCTGGACTACCCAACACGATCTACGCCGTCGTCATCCGCAAAGACGGCGAAGCCATCGGTATGGGCCGCATCGTCGGCGATGGCGGCCTCTTCTTCCAGATCGTCGACATCGCCGTCGACCCAAAACATCAGAAGCGTGGCCTCGGCAAGCGCATCGTCGGCGCGCTCGTCGATCACCTCCACAAAACCGCGCTACCCGGCGCATACGTCAGCCTCATCGCCGACGGCGAAGCCCACCACCTCTATTCACTCTTTGGCTTCAAACCCACCGCACCACGCTCCATCGGAATGTACCTCCACTTCAAATAACGCCACAGCGAGCTCTAGCCTTCCCCCCTACCCCTCGTGATACCGTCTCCAGATGGAATTAAACCCATACGCCAAATACCTCGACAATCAGGACCCACTCCCCGTCCTGACCAGCACCTCCGGGCACCTCCACGCTGTCACCGCCGGCCTCACCGACGCGCAGCTGAACACCCCACCCGCCCCCGGCAAGTGGAGCATCACCAACATCATCACCCACCTCGCCGACACCGAAACCGTCTTCGGCTTTCGTCTCCGCCAGACCCTCGCCACCCCAACCGACCAGCCCCACCACATCATCCAGCCCTTCGACCAGGAGGCCTGGGCCGACCGCTACGCCGTCTACCCCATCGAGCCTGCCCTCGCGCTCTTCGAGGCCATGCGCAACTGGAATCTTCTCTTCCTCGCCACCATCTCCGGCGACGAACGCCATCGCTCCGCCACCCATCCCGAACGCGGCACCATGACCCTCTGGACCATCGTCGAAACCATGGCCGGCCACGACATCAACCACCTCCAACAACTCGACCGACTCACCGCCAAACCCGGCTAACTCAGGTGCCGTCGCAGATCCTCCAGGTGATAGCAGTGCGCGAACGCCGTCTCACGCGAGATCCTGCCTGCCCTCACAAGCTCCGCCAACGACTGCTCCATCGTCAACATTCCGTCCGCGCGTCCGGTCTCGATGCTCGCGCGCAATTGATGATCGTCTCCCCGCCGAATTAAATTCCGCGTAGCGCCGTTCGCCACCAGAATCTCAACAGCCGGATATCGTCCAGCGCCATCCGCAGCCGCCAGTAGCTGTTGCGAAATCACAGCAAGCAACGCCAGCGAAAGCTGCTGTCGAATCTGCGACTGATACCCCGAAGGAAACGTGTCCAGAATGCGCGAGACCGTCTGCGCCGCATCGTTCGTATGCAGCGACGACAAAACCAGATGACCTGTCTCTGCCGCAGTCAACGCCGCCGCCATCGTGTCGCTGTCCCGCATCTCCCCGATCATGATCACATCCGGATCCTGCCGCAACACCGACCGCACCGCATGCGCGAAGTCATGCGTATCTCGCCCCAATTCGATCTGCTCCACTAAAGAGCTGCGATTCAGATGTTGATACTCGATCGGATCTTCGATCGTAATAATGTGGTCGCGCCGCAGAGTATTCACCCGATCCACCAGCGCCGCCAACGTCGAAGTCTTTCCGCACCCCGTCGGCCCCGTTAGCAGCACAAGCCCTTGCCTTCGCTCCGTCAACATCGCCAGCCCGGCGGGCAGATGCAGCGACTCCAGCGAGGGCACCTGCTCCGGCAGCACGCGAATCGCCGCTGCCAGCGTGCCGCGCTGATAATGAAAGTTCGCTCGAAATCTCCCAATCGAAGGCCGCACAAAACAGAAATCCAGCGCCTTACGCTCCTGCAGCTCGGCCAATCGCTCCGCAGAAAGCAAAGGCTGCAGCATCCCCCGAACCTCTTCGGACGAGAGCGCCGCTCCCCCATCCGGCGTCAACGCGCCATTCACCCGAAGGGTCACTGGCGAACCGGCAACCAGAAGAATATCGGACGCATGCCGCTGAAACGCTACGCTAAGAATCTGATCAAGCGATCTCTTCTCGCCCGACCTCGAACTATTCGCCGAACGATTAAGCTGGTCGACCAGCCTCGACAGCTCGCTCTCTGTCTCACCCATGCAGCAACACTTCCATAAGAGTCTCTCTCCGAAGCGCGAAGGCAATCCAACATCTTCGAATGAAGGTATGTCGCAATTCCACGTGAAGATCAGACGCACATCCTCCACAAACGTCGCTATCTTCTCCAACGCATTCGCGGCAGAGCTCTTAGCAACGCCCGTACTTCAGCGACCCACGTGGTTCAAAGTGCGAACGGAACGAACACTCGCTCCCGCATACTCACTCGACGACGCCGCGCCGATGGACGCAATGTACCCGTCCGGACGAATCAAGATCCGTCCATCCGGCGTCTCCAACTCCGTCGCATGAGTGCCCCGCATCTGCGCGAACAGACGGCTCCCATCCTCCAGTCGCAAATCCGGCATCCGGTCGCCAGCCTGCAAACCTCCAAGCGACCCGCCCAGCGAAAGGGCACTCGATCGATAATGCAGTGCAAGCTGGTTCGTCGCATCGCCACGTTTGATCGACCGCGTCTGAAGCAACCTCTTGCTCAACCCAAGCACCGCCGCCGCAATCGGCAAACGTTCCGCTTCATAGCTATCGAGCAGCGAATCCGGTCCGCCGCACACAACATGTGCCAGCTTCCACCCGAGGTTATATGCATCCTGCACGCCTGTATTTAATCCCTGCCCACCTGCCGGCGGATGCACATGCGCCGCGTCTCCCGCCAGCAACACGCGCCCCACCCGATAGCGATCGACCATACGCACCGCAGGCTGATAGATCGACCTCCATGCAACTCGCACCACGCGACGTCCAGTAGCCCTCCGCACCACGCCCTCAATATCGCCTTCCAAAACCTCTGCCTTCCCCGTCAGCTGAAACAGCGATGTCTTCGGCAACGGGCACAGCCCAATCACGCCGCCCTTAGCAAACGGCCAAAGATGCCAATCCGACCGATCCAGTCCCTCGACTTCAACATCCGCCACCAGCATCGGCTTTTCATCGAGCCCCTCTCCCTCGAGACGAAGCCCCAAAGCCTTCCGCACCGCGCTGCGACCGCCATCACACCCCACTAAATACTGCGCCCGCACCACTCCCCCGTCGGCCAGCGTGACCTCGACGCCCTGCTCATTCTGCGTAAGCGACGCGAACGCCTTACCAAACTCAACCGCACCTCCAAGCTCACACAGCCGCTCACGCAGAATCGCCTCAGTACGCGCCTGCGGCACCATCCAAAGATTCGGATATGGCACGTTCTCCGTCGCTTGTTTCGCGGAGCCAAGCGAACCCATCCGAAACGAAAATCCACCAAAATGAGTCCGAAACCTCGGATACGGTGCACCCGCCGCAAGCACCGCATCGATAACCCCGAGACCCTCGAAGATCTCCAGCGTGCGCGGCTGTATTCCCTTGCCCCGCGACCCCTTGAAGGGCGCCGCAGCAGCCTCAAACAAACGGAACGAGACGCCCCGTCGCGCGAGATCGACCGCAAGGGTCAACCCAGTAGGCCCGGCTCCAGCGATGATGATCATTGTTTCGTACATTGTACGAAACAACATAATGGTACAGTGTACGAATGTCAAGGAAGAATGCAAACCTCAGCCGCGAAACTATCGCCGCCGCAGCTCTCGAGATCGCCGACAAGGAAGGTTTCGACGCCGTCTCCATGCGCCGCATCGCACAGGAGCTTAACGTCGGCACCATGAGCCTCTACTACTACGTCAAAACTAAAGACGACCTCATCGCCGTCATGGACGACGCACTACTCGGCGAAGCTCTCCTGCCCAAACTGCCGAAAGGCTGGCAGCAAGCAATGATGGAGATCGCCAAACGCACCCACGACCTCTTCATCCGCCACCCCTGGGCTCTGGTTTCAATGCTCTCCGCGCCCCCCGGCCTCAATGCGATGCGCCACATGGAGCAATGCCTCGAAGCGCTCGCCGAAACTCACATGACCAACAGCGAAAAACTCGCCCTCCTCGCCACCGTCGACGACTTCGTCTTCGGCCACGCACTCCGCGAGACCGCCAACGACACTGCCATCGACACCGAGTTCGCCGCCGCTCAGCTAGCCACTGGTGCCTTTCCCCGAATCGCGAAGGTATTCGCCAAAGGCCGCATCGAAACCCGCAAAGATCGCTTCGAACAAGGCCTCCAGGCGTTGCTCAACGGATTGCCATACGCTGCAACTACCACTGAAAGTGCCGGTAAAAAATCTAAGAAGAAAAAAGATCGACATTGATGCCAACCACTTGCCATGTCTGCGCCACTTCGCTTCATTCCATCGAATGACTGGAGCGCTCCGCACAAACCTCAAATGTCAGCTCTAGTAACATGTGTTCCTGTTGCACCCAACAGCGCCGTGACCAACAAACCCGACCGGTGGCCGACATCGCCAAATCTGGCAAAGAGAGAGCACGTGAGGTGTAAGATGCACTCGCCAAAACGACCGCCAGAAACTCTTCTTCTTTTGACGTTATTCCTATCTGCATGCACTTCTTGGCCCGCTACAGCACAATCATGCGGAGCCGCAGAAATAGCCGTTCAGGTCCTTGGCTCCGGCGGTCCCGAGTCGCAGGATAAGCGCGCCTCCACCAGCTACCTCGTCTGGGACCACGGCACCGCCCGCGTCGTCCTCGACGCCGGAGGAGGTAGCGCTCTCCGCTTCGGAGAGAGTGGAGCGCAGATGTCCCAGCCGGACGTCTTCCTCTTCAGTCACTTTCACGTCGATCACAGCAGCGACTTCCCCGCCCTCATCTTTTCCTCCTGGTTCGAAGACCGCAAGCGCCCCCTCCCGGTCTACGGCCCCACAGGAAACGATTTCATGCCCTCCACCACAGAGTTTGTGCACGACCTCTTCGCCGATCCACACGGGGCCTGGCGTTATCTCAGCGAACTGACAGAGCCAGGCCAGGGAAGCTACCAACTCCAGCCGCATAACGTCGCGCCGAGCTCAACTCCCGTTCTCATCTTCCGCAACACCAACATGGCCCTCTATGCTGTCACCGTCATTCACGGCCAGGTACCCGCCCTAGCCTGGCGCATCGAGATTGGCGGTAAGCGAATCGTCTTCAGCGGAGATACAAACGGAGAAGGCGAAGGCCTCACTCAGCTCGCGTCGAACGCAGACCTGTTCGTCGCCCACAACGCCGTCCCGGAGGGAGCCACCGGAGTAGAGCGACGCCTCCACATGCCGCCCTCGGTTATAGGAGCAACCGCCGCCGACGCTCACGTCAAGCAACTAGTCCTCTCTCATCGAATGCTGCGGACCTTGGGAAAAGAGAACGAGACCCAAACCGAAATCAAGCGGCGGTATTCAGGTCCAATCCAATTCGCGAACGACCTCGACTGTGTTCCTATCAAATGACCTTTTGAGATTTTAGGTACCATCAGAGGCACAGCCGAATCAAATACCAACTGAAGGCATCCCTTGGCCAGGAGGCCACCCTGTGTTTTGTCTCTGCACCAGGGTTTTGATTTAATTTTCGAGGAGCACGTTGGACATGCGCAGCAAAAATTCGATCTTCACGCGTCAATTTGTAGCAATTCTCTTACTGACATGCGGTATTGCGCTGATTGCTCCCCGCGCCGCGTGGGGGCATGCGATCTTAGTGAACTCTCAGCCGGCAGCGAACAGCACGGTCTCCGGCCCGGAAGTCGCCGTCCTCCTAAAATACAGTTCAAGGGTCGATCTCGAGCATTCCACCCTCACATTACTCGACCCCAGTGGCAAAGTGGAGAAGATCGCGATCAATAGCGAACCCTCGCCCGGATCTCTATCGGCAAAGTTGACTGGCCTGGTCAAAGGAGCATACGTGCTACGCTGGCAGATCCTGGCCATGGACGGACATATCACTCGGGGCACAATCCCCTTCCAGGTAACGTAGAGCCGAGAAAAAACATGATCTGGTTTCTCAAGGATATCGATCTCCTCACCGTTCTATTACGCGCGGCAACACTGGCATTCGAGGCGTTGCTCCTGGGAGGCGTCGCATATCTTATGGTCGTAGCATTGCCGGCGATGGCAAGCCAGGCCGTCCAGGACTTCTGTCGCCGGGGCATCCAAAAGGCCGCGCTCGCACTGGCAATTGGCGAGGTCGCTCTGGTTACAGCATCCGCCACTCTCCTGATGAGCGGCTCCGATCTGACGCTCAGAGATGTAACCACCACAACCTTCTTCCGCGCCTACTCTGTTTCAATCCTCTGTGCGATCGGGCTCTGGATCTGCGCACGCCTGAAAACCAGAACAGCAACGACGGCGATGCTTCCGTTGAGTCTCCTGTTGCTGGTCGCTATGGTATCGATCAGCCACGCAGCGGCACGCATCGATCACCGCATTCCGCTCGCGATTCTCACCGCCGCACATCACCTCGGCACAGCTGCCTGGCTTGGCGCCATGCCTTATCTGTGGATCTCCTTAGGCCGTACCGAAAACGTGGATGAGGCGCGGCGTATGAGCCAGCGCTACTCCCGCATGGCTTTGCTCGGCGCAGCCACCCTCATCTCGGCCGGACTGGCCATGGCTGTGTTCTACATCGGAACGTGGAACGCCGTATACACGACCACGTATGGCGTCATGGTCGTTGCCAAGATCTACCTGGTGGTGGCGATTGCCGCGCTGGGCGCAGGAAATTGGTTTCTGGTGCGGCATCTGGCCAGCGATCCCAAACCCTTGCTTTCTCGTCTGCGCCGTGTCGCTGAGGCGGAGATTTGTCTGGGATTCGCCGCAGTATTGACAGCGGCTTCACTCACCGCCCAGGCCCCTGCGATCGATGTTACTGCTCAGGATAGGCTGACCTCTCAAGAGATCTACGCGCGCATGCATCCAGTGCCTCCACGCATGACCAGCCCTCCCTTGGCTGCGTTGGCTCCTCCTGTTTCACTCGAAGCGGCGGTCAAGGCTAACGAGTTCGCGCCTGTCATCAACAGCGACGCGAATGACAATGCGTGGTCGGAGTACAACCATCACTGGGCAGGGCTTATTGTGCTCGTCGCAGGTCTGCTGGCGCTGCTCAGCCGTCACCCTGGTATGCGCTGGGCCCGCTTCTGGCCGGTGACCTTCGCTGGTTTAGCAGTATTTATCCTGCTGCGCGCCGACCCGGAGAACTGGCCCCTCGGGCCGCGTCCCTTCTGGCAAAGTTTCACCGCACCCGAAATCGTGCAGCATCGTTTCGGCGCGCTTTTGATCGTAATCTTCGCGGTCTTCGAATGTGCCGTGCAGGCAGGCAAATTGAAGGCGCGGTGGGCCAGTTACGTATTTCCTGCAATGTGCGCTCTCGGTGCCGCGACCTTGCTTACACACGAGCACGCCGCCAAGGTAAAAGAGGCGCTGCTCGCAGAGATGAGCCACACCCCTATCGCGCTCCTTGGTGTTTCGGCAGGCTGTACCCGATGGCTGGAGCTCCGTCTTCCCAGGAGCCGCATGACCACAATCGCCAGCTACCTCTGGCCGCTGTGCCTGGCCGTCGTCGGCTTGATCCTCCTGAACTATCGCGAATCAGCGTAGAAAAAATCGTATTTTAAAGCTTTGCTACTCGATGTATCTGACCCTCGTCGCGAAGCACAGCCACGCTCCATGGCAATCCCCGCGTTCAGTAGCGTAAATTCACCCGACGAGGCTCTGCCGATGCTCCATATCGGCAGTCCGGCGTAATACCGGAGCCAGCTCCACTGCTCCAGGCGGGATCATGAACACGACGAAGATTCTGATCGAAGAGCGTCACATCCTCGAACGTGATGCTCCGATCCGGAGGATAGTCGTCGCAGCGGACCACGTAATAAGCTTCGAGCACACCGCCGAACGCCCAGTTGAACACTTGCCCATCACTCGGAGTACCGGCGAGAGCTGTGCTCTGTCCGGTTGAGAGATCGACGGAGAGCACATTCCAGGTATCACAACTCAACGTACCAGTACCGCACGTGTTGGTCATCGACCCATAGATTCTGTCACCCGGTTCGACGTTCACGGCTGGACTGGAGACCACGATGCCGCTCAGGCAGCAGTTCCAACTCGCGATCATCCATTGCCCGCCATACAAACCGAGGACAGGTTGAAGAATACTTTGCGTCTCGTTGATATCTTCCAGCCCGGGGAAAAAGAATAGAACCTGACCATCCTCAGCAAGCGGATGAGGCGGCACCGTCCACCTCGCAACAAGCGCACCATACGAACTGGACGGCGAGCCGGTCGTGACATTCGAGTTCTCCACCCATCCATTCACTTCCGGAGAAGTCGCCGTGTTGGTCTTGCTCGTCTGCGAAGCTGTAGCGTTGACCGGTGTCCCCGTCGGCGTGAAATGACTATAGGCGCAGGTGGCGGCACCAGCTTCGATGGAGCCGTCAGCATGTTGAATCCGGTGGTCGGGTAACAGATGTTCGCCCGCCTTCAGAACTTCAACACACGAGGAGTGAAAGTAACCGAACGGCGTGATCACATAGCCGGCCGGTACATTCGCCGGTCGAGCCGCCCCGGCAAGAGGAAGACGCGGAGTAGAAACAGTTTCGTTGCCCTGACCGGCAGCTGAAACACTAAGCATTGCGATAGTTACCAGCAATGCCAGGAAGCTCTGCATGTGTTGGATGGACCTGCCTGAAGAAAAGCTCACGGGACCTCCTTGAAGTGCACCTTGGCTCAGCGTGGGGGATGAATCTTCCGAGGGGACTTGGGGCCGACCGGGTATGGGGGAGACGAAACCGTAGCACAAGCTGACAGAGTTGAGAAGCCTCTTTTGGCCTTGCCGCAAAAAATCCATACGAATCGGCGGCCAACCCTCACATAGACCAGCTCAATAGCCGTGCCGATACATATCACTTTCCCTCTGGATGCTCCGAGACACTCAGAGTGTTCCCATCGGGGTCTTTGAACCAGGCGACCTTGGCCCCGGTGGGCGAAGTCCAGATGCCAGACTCATCCTGCTTTAAAAACTCATAGTGTTCAAACCGAACTCCAGCCATCTTCAGATTCTGAACGACTGACTCTATCTCGGTAACTTGCCAACCTAACACAGTGCCCGACGCCGGCGGCAGTTCCTTGCCCATACCTAGACGAAGCATGATGCCATTTGCATCGAAGACGAGAGCAAATGGCGGCTCTTCGCTGATCAGGCGCAGCCCGAGTGTATCGCCATAAAAGCTCTTCGCTCGATCCACGTCGACAATCGTTGCAAATCCAATGATGTTGTACCCGCTCAGTCCGGCTGGTTTAGTCATGCAGCCATAATGAGCGAATATTCTGCATGGCGCAAGAATGGCAGCATGCCAAAATATATCGATAATGCGACATCCCAAAATTCTGAGAGAGTTTGATCCAAAGCAAGGCGTTTCTATCGCAACGCTGGCCTATGAATACTCTGCGGGCTATCAGGTTCCGGAACATGCGCACGGGGCCGATCAGCTTATCTATGCCATCAACGGAGTCATGGAAGTATTTTCCGGTCAAAGTATGTGGCTGGTTCCTCCACGTTTTGCACTCTGGGTTCCCGCAAAAACATACCATCGCATCCACATGCCGGGCGCTGTATCGATGCGGACCTTGTACTTCCGACCGGGTCTGGTCCGTATGCGGTCCTCCGGTAGCACCGTACTTCACGTGACGCCATTGTTGCGCGAACTTACGCTCGAAACCGTGCGCATTGGGAAGCTCCGAACGAGGCAACACCACGAACGAGCGTTGCGCGACCTGGTCATCCTACATCTCAAAATCGCATCTCCGGTTCCGACATTCCTGGCTCTCCCAAAAGACGAGCGAGCATTGCACGTCGCTCAGGCAGTGCTGTCTGCACCTGAGCAAACCAAGTCTCTAGCTGCCATCTGCAGCGATGCCGGAGTCAGCGTCAGAACGATTCAGAGAGTGTTTCGTAAAGACACTGGCACTAGCTTTGAACTATGGCGGCGGCAGGTTCGACTGACGAAAGCCGTAGAACTCCTCGTTCAAGGCCGCTCCGTCAAGGAGATCACCTTCTGCATCGGGTACCGGCAACCCAGCGCCTTCGTAGAAATCTTTCGCCGCACCTTCGGCATGCCCCCCAAAGCATGGGCCGCGCGGCTGGCGAAACTAAACCAGGAACGCTAGAACCTCTCGCATCGCGCGGCTACGTAGCTGGCATCTGGCAAAACTTTGAAAGCTTAAGCTTCGCTTGTCACGGAACAATAGCCCACCATAACTTCGGCGGCGAACCGTGTCGCAAAAGCCCAAATCTCTTGTCAGGATCTTTATTGTCGGAGATTAGCACTGAGATATCTGCCAGGACGGACCGGGAATCACCAATATAGCTATGCCCGATCAGACTCGTGTCAACAGCAGAAGCATCGATAGAGTCCACTCCACTTTGCACATCAATCGTCGGGTTGGAATCGCCTGCTCTGCTATATCCATGAAATATTTTTGAAAGCAGGAGTGCCTGGTCTAGGCTTGATGCATAAAGAGTCATTCGCCCCGCCTTCGCCTTCATAAGGCTTATCTGTTGATCAAAGATCAAACGATTAATGTCGGGTGCTGCGAATATAACCTGCCCGAGACGCGACTGTTCCTCGGCTGTTAAATTGGAAGAAAATAGCGCGTTGGCTAATACTCTATTGCCCATGCTATGAGCAATGATATGTAGATGCCCCAATCCTTTTCGGTCGAGCGTCTGCTTGAGGAATTCCGCGAAATGCGGCTCACTCCATTCCGCCATCTCCTCGTCTCCCGCATACGACAACGTCGAATTGTGTGAAGGCCAACTGTATAGCAAAATAGGACCTGAAAACTTTAATTCATATGCAATTTGCGCGGCTCTACGACAGCTATCGTAAAACGATGAATTGTACCCATGGATGAAAAGAAGCGCGTCGTGACCGGTTTGGTTAGTCAGCCTTGAAGAAAAAACGTTCCACATGTCACGCTGCGAATAGATGTATAGCTCTTCAATGTAATAAGTATGAGGATCATAAGCTCGGGTAAAGCCAGTCGTTAGCTTTTGGCCTCCCGTACCGGGCTCGACTTCTACCGAACACAGTCCATACGTAAGAGCTCCATTACTATCGTTCTTGTTTAAGATCACGACTCCCTTATCTGACGTTGGTACTCCCCCCTCATCGGACTTCTGTGTCTCGTTCTTCGTATCCGGAAGGATGACCGCTCTGTCCGTCGCAAAAAAGACGTCAACTCCCGAGTACTCAATTCCTCTATTTTCAAATTGACAGCATGGCTCTCGAGTAACAACGGTCCTTGGCGGGATCACAAATTCACTCGGCTTCAGCCACTCTGATGCCTTCGCGCCGATACCAAGTATCTGGGTAATGATGTTGCCGTCCCATCCCACCATACAGAGTGCATACTCTCTGTTCGGTTCAAGCTTATCCAGCACAAACTCAAAGTTGCCGTCTGCATCCGATACGGTTTCTATCAGGAAGACATATTTGGGTTTGGGTGAAGTGGAGATTTGCTCACAAAACGACATCTCTACACCGTGCACAGCTTCGGTGGAGCGCTCAGCGTCTGGCACTCGATTTGGAAAAAACTCAATATGCCGGATTACCTTGCCTCGTAATATCGTGAAATCACCGATTTGCTCTGCCTTGAGTCCCGACGAAATAAAGAGACCAGAAAGAGCAATCAACAACGGCAATTTAAGCTCAGCTATAAGCGCTTGAACCACTCTCATATTCATCGCTCCCACCGGCGAAAGCTCATAGAGGATCGAGATGAGTATAGTTCGACCTCATCGTCAGGACGTTCAACGTGGTTAGCCGTTGTCCGTCAACTGGCGTAACTTGAAGTGAAATGCAGATAAGAGGCTAACGTGCTCATTGGTATCCACTGAGAGGTGGGGCCTGTCACCGGTAGGGAGCGTTCACTTTTGATAACCAAGCCGCAATAACGAAATTCTTGTCAAGCCCCTGAATCGCCAAACGTCGCGTCAATCCTGCCTGTTCGCGTGGCGTATGAGTTATCTTCAAGTCGCTATAATGGATACAGATGAGAGAAGCCTCGGCCTAAACGCCGGGGCTTTTCTATTGATCACGCACTAAGTCTTTTATCTAGACGCATTTGGCCGTAAGCCCATTAGAATGACGAATTTGGAAGTAGACACACCATGTAAGTCATTTATAAGGAGCAACTTACAGGCCTCATATATGGGGGGTACGCCCTTGGAGGGACGACATATGACGAATCGGCGGTCCAATGGCTTAGACTCCCAAAGCCTCATTGACATCCCGCACCAGGTTCCGCAGGTAGCTTCGCTTATTCAACAACACCACCATCGCGTCCTTTGCCCGAGTCTTCGCCGCTTCATCCCCGGCATCCACTCCAGCGTCCCACACCGACCACAGCCCCTCCAACTCCGCCTGGGTCTCCACCATCTTCGCGTCGAACGTATCTTTCGCAGTCATCAGATCGCGCCGCAACTCGGGCTCATCCTCGCCCATCTTGTTCGCCGCGCGCATCTCCTGCAACTGCATGTTCAGCTCGAAGACCTCTTCCAGCAACTCCGGAGGGACAATCTGTTTCTTCGGCTGCCCCGACGCACGTGCCGCATCGGTCGCCGCCTTCGATTGCTCCTCAAGCTCAACACCCTCGAGCGCCAGCAGATACTGCGTTCGCAAAATCGGGTCCTTCAGAGTCCGGTAAGCATCGTTCAGCCGCGAGCTCTCCGCCAACGCAGCCTCCTGCTCCGCTACCGGCTTCGAAGCGAACCTGTCCGGGTGCAGCTTCCGGCTCAGCACGTAAAACTGCTTCTCCAACGCGCTCACGTCAAGATTCAAATGCTGAGGAAGTTGAAAAAAAGTGAAGTAACTGTTGTAAACGTCGTGGCTCATCTGTGTTGGATCACTCGCCTACGCCGTAAAGCTCGACCCGCACCCGCAGCTCTTGGTCGAATTCGGATTGATGAAGTTGAATCCCTGCCGCATCAGCGTCTCTTCAAAGTCAAGCACCATGCCATGCAGGTAAATAAAGCTCTTGGGATCGACGAAGATCCGTATTGCCTTACCGTCGGTAGGATCGCCCACAGTAGCCAGCCCTTCGCCAAACGCATACACGCGATCTCGTTCCCGAGGCTGCGTATCAAAGCGAATGTTATAGCTCAGCCCAGAACAGCCGCCACCCTGGATCCCAACCCGCAGCCCACCCTGCTCCGGCGAAACACCCTCCTTGGCCATCGCAACGCGAATTCGCTTCAGCGCCTTTTCCGTGATCTGAATGCCCTTCTGACCCGGTTCCTGTCCTTGCGCAGTCAGCACGTTCATCCCCGCCAGCGGATTCTTTGTCTCACCCGATGCGGCAGCCTTCTGGGCCGCCTCCATCTCCGCCGCGGTTTGTAGTGTCACCATCGCCATATCGCTGTCCTTGCCAATACCACTCAAGCCCAACAGATAACGGTAGAGACGCGACTGAAGAACGCGCCGCTACCGCTATCTCGACCCTGTAACGCTTTACAAAACTTAGTGAGCAGCCGCAACCGTCGCCGTCTCAGCAACGTTGTTCTTCTTCTTCCAGTCCCCGATCGCTGCACGAATCGCATCTTCCGCGAGCACCGAGCAGTGAATCTTCACCGGAGGAAGCGCAAGCTCCTTCACAATATCCGTGTTCGTGATCGCCATCGCCTCGTCGATCGTCTTGCCCTTCACCCACTCGGTCGCGAGTGAGGAAGAAGCAATCGCCGAACCGCAGCCGAAGGTCTTGAACTTGGCATCTTCGATCACGTTCGTCTCGGGATTCACGCGGATCTGCAACCGCATCACGTCACCGCACTCCGGGGCGCCTACAAGCCCGGTACCAACCTCAGCTGCGCTCTTATCCAGCGTGCCAACATTTCGTGGATGATTGTAGTGGTCTACGACCTTATCGCTATAAGCCATCTTGTTCTCCTGTCTCTCTTCCAAATCCTAAGCGCAAAGTTCCTGTTTAGTGCGCCGCCCATTCAATCTTCGAAAGATCGATGCCTTCTTTCACCATCTCATACAGCGGCGAAAGCTCTCTCAGCTTCGAAACCACATCGATGACCTTGTCCGAAACGTAGTCAACATCAGCCTTTGTATTGAAGCGGCCAAGGCCGAACCGGATCGAGCTGTGAGCCACATCATCGCCCAGGCCCAAAGCCTTCAATACATAAGATGGCTCAAGCGTCGCTGAGGTGCAAGCGGATCCCGAAGAAACTGCAATATCATTGATTCCCATCAAAAGGCTCTCGCCCTCGACATAGACAAAGCTCATGTTCAAGTTGCCCGGCAGATGGTGATCCATATTGCCGTTCACATGCACATAATCCAACGCCTTCTCGAACTTGGCCTTCATGTAGTCGCGCAACTCCTTCTCGCGCTTCGCCTCGGCCTCCATCTCCTGACCTGCGATCTCGCAAGCGGCACCCAGCCCGACGATCCCTGGAACGTTCAGTGTCCCCGACCGCATCCCTCGCTCATGTCCGCCGCCATTGATCTGCTCGGAAATCTGGACCCGCGGGTTACGCCGACGAACATACAACGCGCCGGCGCCCTTCGGCCCATAGATCTTGTGCCCGGAAAGCGATAGCACATCGATGTTGTCCTTCTGCACATCGACGGGAATTTTACCCACCGCCTGAACAGCATCGGTATGGAAGATCACACCCTTCTCATGGCAGAGCTTGCCGATCTCGGCGATGGGCTGAATCACGCCGATCTCATTGTTCGCATACATGATCGAAACCAGAATCGTCTTGTCATCGATTGCGCGCTTCAGATCCTCAAGGTCGATCAGACCGTCTGCCTGGACCGGCAGATACGTCACGCGATAGCCCTGCTTCTCAAGCTTCTTGCATGTATCCAGAACGGCCTTATGCTCAGTCACCTGCGTGATGATGTGGTTGCCGCGTTCGCGATACATCTCGGCAACTCCCTTGATCGCGAGGTTATTCGACTCGGTCGCTCCGCTGGTAAAGATAATCTCCTTGGCGGTCGCACCAATCAACTTGGCAATCTGTTCGCGGGCCTTCTCAACTGCCTGCTCCGCTTCCCAGCCAAACACATGGTTGCGACTCGCGGCATTACCAAACACCTTGCCGAAGTAAGGCAGCATCGCATCCAGAACTCGCGGGTCCATCGGTGTCGTCGCGTGATTGTCCATATAGATCGGCAGCGTAACGCCAGCCGGTAATGGTGCCGAGGATTCACTAACCACCACGCCGTTGTTGCTCATCTCATTGCTCATCTTATCTCCCGAACCCTTAACTCCTGATTCTTCTCTGACCTCAAACTCTATCCACCGCCAATCAGCGTTGGCTAGACTGCGATGCTTACAAGCCCGCCACCCACCGGCGCGCCTGATCTAACATGCTCCGTATCCCCGGTTTCGATCAAATCGGCGATACGTATTCCGTTCAAAAGATCCTTGATGCTGTCATTCACCTTGCGTAATGGTTCTTTGATGGTGCAATGTCCCGCCAGGTCGCAAGTTCCGTGAATCGTAATGCAACTTGTAATAAAAAGCGGCCCGTCGATCGCCCGGATTACTTCAAACGCGGTAATCTCCGTGGCGCCCCGCGACAGCGCATAGCCTCCGTTGGTCCCCGCATGGGAAATCAGCAGTCCGGCCTTAGCTAAGGTCTGTAGAATCTTCGCTAACAACTGCGGGGGAATATGGTAAGCCTCTGCGATATCCTTCGCACTGTGCGCGCTACCGTTTCTCTGCTCTGCCAGATACTTCAGAGCCATCAGGCCATAATCGGCTTTTTTGGTCAGACGCAGCATCTCGGGTTTGTGCTCCCGCCGGAGATTGGCCGAAACTCAGACAATTCCAGTCCTAGATAAGTGTACGTCCAAAATTCCAGGTGTGCAACAGGCGATCGAAGTACGCCAATACTGAGTTTCACAGCCACTCTACAACATAAAGTCCGCAAATCCAGGTTGACAAGGGGTCTGTAGACGGGCAAAATCCATACCATTCACATTTTTCTCCCCAAATGACCGTCATCTGCAAACATCCCATTGTCAAAATCGTCGCCCGCGAGGATGACGCCGAATTCGTCGAGTGTCAGAAGTGCGGAGAGGTCTTCGATTCGGCCGAGTACAGCGACATCGCCATCGAGGAAAAGACCGCCCTGGCCGAGAGTCCCTCCGACGACTAAACTACCGTCTGCTCCGGGGGCGAGTTCATCCTTCGCAGCACAATCCAGGCATACTGCGCCGCGGAGAGCGGTGCCAATACAGCAATCGAGCGCACTAGAACATCCCGAAACATCGCCAGTTCCGGTGACACGAAGAGCTTCTGACAAAGCACAGCAATTAGTGCGACGATCTGTACAAATGTGTTCAGCTTCCCGAATACACTCGGCCTGAAGTCCCGCAGAGTTCCCGTCACAAACAGAAGTGTCGAAATCAGGAGAATCCCCAGATCTCTGCTGAAGACGAGAACCGTAACGTACAACGGAATCATTCCAACGTGGGTCAGCACCACAAATAGCGAACTGAGTAATAATTTGTCTGCAATCGGATCGAGATACTGCCCCAGCGTGGTCTTCTGGCTCAGCCATCGCGCCAGCAATCCATCCAGCGCATCGCTGATTCCGGCAAGCACAAATAACGCGAACGCGATGCCATAATGCCCATCCAGAATCTCAATCAAAAGGAAGGGGATAATAAAGAGCCGCATCAGCGTAAGCAGGTTCGGCGCAGCGCGAAATTGGCTTAGAAAGGGCACGATGCGGGATCAATCCATCCTAACCCAACCCCGCAAAGGTTGCCCCAGCGTCGATCTCCATTTAGACTGAAGGAACGCACAGGCGCGTAGCTCAGTTGGTTAGAGCGCTACCTTGACACGGTAGAGGTCAGCGGTTCGAATCCGCTCGTGCCTACCATCTCTTAGAGCACTTGCAATAAGGTGAATTCAGACACCGGCTCATGTGGAGATTTTTTAAACCTCGTCATCCGTTCCCTTTAACTAGTTCAAACTATCAACGATAGACGCCCTCAAAACTGTCTGCGAATATTTTCGCGCTCTGCGGAGCTGTGCCCTGAAGGGCCGAGACACTGCGCAGTGTCCTTATTGCTCCTGTGATATGCTGTTTTCCCGCTGAACATTTTCAAATGAACCGCATCCTCCCACCTGACAGATTGCAGGGAAGGTCCCTCAGTGGAATGCAGGCCGTGCGTAAAAGAAGGTCGGAGAGAGGCAATCGCGGCATTCTTGGGATTTCGTGCGATCCCGGCAGATTTTTCGGGATCGCGGAACAAAGCCTGCGATCGGTTCGTCAAAGATGCAACAGGATTCTACGCTATCGGACGACAGCAACACGTGGTCGCCACGGAGCAGCCATGAGCATCAGGGCGGACATCTCTGCTCCATCGCGCATCGTGACAGCCTTTCTCTGTCTTCTGTTGATCACTGCTGCTTGTTATAAAGAAGGAGTCGCCCAATCCGCTCCCACTTCTCCCCCTCAATCTATTCCTCTCACACTGAAGGACGCCGTGAAGCTGGCGTTAAAACAGAACCCGCAGGTTGTGGCCTTGCGGCTGCTCTCTCTGGAAAGTGACCGCACTCGCCAGATCGCGCGCTCACCGTTGCTGCCGCAAGCAAATCTAACAGCCCTTGGAGTGGTCAGGCAGTACAACCTGGCCTCGGTCGTGCGCTCGGCCACGCGCGGCACGGGCGGCCCGTTTCAATATATTCAGGCGGGTCCGGCCTTCTCGCAGTCGCTTTTCAATCTTCCCTTATTTCGCAACTACCAGATCTCCAGCGAAGGTGTTCGCGAAGCACACGCACAAGAGAACATCACGCGCGAAGACATCACCGCCTCGGTCGTAACCCAATACATCCTGGTACTCCGCGCCTTTGCGACTTACGACGCCGCAAAGGTCCGCGTCGCTCTCGCCGAACGCCTCTACGAGCAAGCGTCAAGTTTGCAAAAAACGGGAATCGGCCTGAACATCGACACTACTCGCGCTCAGGTCGAGTTGCAGAACGAACGGCAGAATCTCATCGACGCAGAAACTGAGACACACACAACCAACTACATCTTGGCCGAACTGCTCGACCTTCCGCGCGATCAGGAGCCGGTAGTTACAGATAAATTGCAGTTCTTCGATCTGCCGGAGTTTAAAGAAACGGCGGCCATCAATACAGCATTTGTGAGTCGTCCGGAGATGCAAGTGCAGGCGTCGCAGGAGCGCATCACCAATCTGGAGCGGAAATCTGCGTTGGATGAGCGCGCACCACAGATTGATTTCACTGGAATATGGCTTTACCAGGGCTCGCGCTTCGACAACGGCATTCCCGCATATAGATATCAAATCGCCTTCAACATGCCACTCTTCACAGGCGGCCGGATCCATGCCGAAGTTGCCCGCGCAGACCTGGAGCAGAAGCGTATTGCGCAGAACCGCCAACTACTCGAAGCGCGCATCGTTCGCGAAGTGAAGTCGGCCATCGTCGAGCTCGACGCCGCGCGTAAAAACGTCGACGTCGCGAATCTGGGACTTCAACTAGCGAACGACGAAGTCGCGCAGGCCCAACGGCGCTTCTCTGCCGGAGTTACCACCAACATTGAAGTAGTCACCGCGCAGGACGCATTAGCACGCGCAAACTCGAACCAGATCGACGCGCTCTATCGTTTCAACCAGTCCAGAGTCAATTTGGCCCAGGCAATGGGCGAGGTACAGAATACGTATGCCAAATAACGAGACTGCCGAAAGAAAATCGTATCGATGAGCTCGACACCTACACCATCCGCTCCGCCACTAGAATCTCCGCCGGCACCGGCGCCGGAAACGACGCCTTCCTTTCTAGCGACGGCTGGTAAGGCGATTCGCGACCTTCCTCGTCTCGGAAAGATCGCACTGATGGCACTCCTGATTATCCTGCTCGTCGTCTGGTACATCTGGACGGGGCAAGTAACCACCGAGGACGCACAGGTCGACGCCCACATTACGGCCGTCGCATCCCAGGTCTCTGGTTATGTCGTCGCACTTCCAATTAACGACAACGTAGACGTCAAAACAGGGGATGTTTTGGTACAGATCGATCCCCGCGAATACAAAGCAGAGGTCGATCAGGCCAAAGCCGCCTTCGATCTTGCCGAAGCGGAAGCCACGGCGGCCAAACTTCAGATCGGCCTGACGCGCGGCACCACAACACATAGCACCGGCGGCGCCGTGGCACAGAGCCAGTCGGATACCGCCGACTATTCGATGGCGCAGACCCAACTCGAACGTGCCGCCACGGCAAACCTGCTTCAGGCGAAGGCCGAAGTCGCCGCCAAAAAGGCAACCAACGAACGGGCCCAGGCCGACCTCGAACGATATAAGCCACTCGTCGAAACCAACGACGTCTCCAAGTTTCAATTCGATGCCGTCGACGCGGCCGCACGCGTCGCGCAAAGCGATCTTGCAGCCGCCGAACAGCAACTCGTCGCGGCAGAGCAGAATGTAGAGATCGCTAAAGCCACACTGAACTCGTCAAAAGCAAAGTTGGCGCGCTCGCAATCTCTGCTGCTCGAATCGAGAGCCCGCGAACAACAAATTCCGATCACCGAATCGACCTACAAATCCGCACTTGCAGGCGTCGAACGCGCCAAAGCTGTGTGGGACCAGGCTCTGCTCAATCTCGGGTACACCACAATTGTTGCGCCGATCACTGGCCAGGTAACCCAGTTGACCGTTCACCTCGGACAATACGTTCTACCCGGAAACTTGCTGTTAACACTCGTGCCGCTCGATAAGGTGTACATCACTGCGAACTTCAAAGAAACACAGATGGCTCACGTTCACCCTGGTCAGCGTGCGAAAGTTCACGTCGATACCTACAACCGCGACTTCGAGGGCATCGTAGACTCCATCGCAGGTGCTGCCGGCTCCAGGCAGGCGCTTCTGCCTCCACAGAATGCGACCGGCAACTTCATCAAAGTCGTGCAGCGTCTTCCAGTAAAGATTCTCGTGAACCAAAGCCAGGACTCGCGCTTTGTTCTGCGCCCGGGAATGAACGTCGAAGCTACCATCTACATTCGCTGAACGGCGGAGGGTCATGAGCTATCTTGCTGGCAACAGTCCTGGCAGCCTCGAACCATGGGAGGAAGAGTACAGGCAACATGTAAGCCAATCGCTCGCCCGACTTTCCCATAAACACAGACTGATCATTCTGTTCAGTGTGGGCCTCGTTACCGCAATCGAAATCTCGAACCGACTCTCCATCAATGTCCTGCTTCCGGACCTGCAGGGCAACGTCGCGGGCACCTCGGACGAAGTAAGTTGGGTAGTCATTCTCTACAATCTCGGGTTTTTGTGTTCAATGGCTATCAGTTATTGGATGACGCGCGTTCTCGGCTCACGCCGTCATTTGCTTTTCAGCATTGCGTTCTACGCTACAGGGGCCATCGGATGCTTTTTGAGTCCCCACAGCCTCAGGCTCTTGCTTATCTCGCGAGTCATCATGGGCTTTGGTGGTGGAGCGTTTCTGGTTCGCACGGTTATCCTTGTTCGCCTGCTGTTCCCCGGAAACGCTAGCATCTTCGCCATATCCTGTCTTTACGCGGAACTTTCCGTTTTCGAAGCCGTCTACCCCGTTGCCATGGGCTGGATCTCCGATACATTGCGCTGGAACTATGCCTTCCTGTTGGATTTTCCTTTTCTCGCTATCGGCACATTTCTGATCTGGAAATACTTGCCTTGGGGACATCTTTCCTTACAAAGCGAAAAGTCCTACTTCGACGCATGGGGCGGGGGACTGCTGCTGGCGGCGCTCGGTGCCATGCAGATTGCACTCAGTAGAGGAGAGCGCGACCTATGGTTTCAATCGCCTTTCATTGTGTGTTTCCTGGTCATAGCAGTCGTTTGCTTCGCGGGTTTTCTCTGGTGGGACTGGAGACCAGAAAATCCCGCACCTGTTTTTCATCTGCGCACCATCTGGCGGGAAGCTGCGCTACGATCCTATGTAATGATCGTAGCTATCGTCGGCGCGATGTTAGGTGCCGGACTGTACGTCCTGCCTCAATATCTGCGTTTCGTGCAGGATTTCAGCGCAACTCAGACAGGCGGCTTTATTTCGGCGTACACCATCGGATTGGGAATCGGCCTGCTGATTACGGTGCGTTACGTACAGCCGCGGCTTGGCGGAGTCAGAGTGGTCGCCCTCGGCGCATTGATGATGTGCGCTTCCAGCATCAACTTCATATACATTTGGACGCCCACCACACCAACTTGGCTTCTCGCACTGTCGATCTTCATGCAAGGTTTATCGATGGCACCGCTAGTGAGGGGCGCTTCCAACATCGCCACAGGCCAGGCAGCCTTATTCGACGTGAACGACATCTCCACAAGTTATTTTTTTATTCGGCAGTTGGGAAACACCTTTGGGGTCACCGCCGCAACCGTCATGTTTGACCGTCGCCAGACATTGCACTCTGCACGTCTTGTCGACGTGGCCAACCGTCTCGACCCAACGCTGCAGTCAACCCTCGCGCAATACTCGAGTCTGATCGAGCGCGATGGCGGAGCAGCCAGCAACCCGGCGCTCGGCGCCATCCAAATCTTCCAGTCGAACGTGATTACTCAGAGTCGGCTGCTGTCCTACATCGACATATACTTCGGTCTCGCCGTTCTCTGTGTGATCGTGCTGATCTTGCTGCTTCTCGCGCGCCCGAAGAATGCAGCTGCCCCCGCACGCCCTCACTTTCACTTGTGGTGAGGGACGGCCGATCCCCTCACTTCGCCGAAATCATTGGCAGCCCCGTCACAGGCCAGTGCTCCACGAGCGCCTCAACATTAGCCTCAATCCTAACCCCCGCCGACGACGCAGCCACCACTCCCACGTTCCATCCATCCACCACCACCAACGCATCCTCTCCCTTAAGGTCCGAGGTCGCCGCTTCCATCGTGACCGTTCTCGTTTCATTCGGCAGCAGCGAAATGTAGTTATCGCTGTAGTACACCGGCAGCACTCGCTCACCGGAGCGCTTCCGCCGCAACTGCAGATGCGTCATCAGCGCAACCTCCTTGCCCGGATTATGAAGCGTCACCGAAACCACGCTTTTTCCATCAGAATCGCTTCGGCTCACCTTTGCATCAAGCGTAATCGTCGACAGGCTGTCCAGCAGCTTAAGATCATCCTGATGGTCTGGAAGCGCACGCCAGTAGAAGTTCTCCGAAATCACCTTCTCCGTCGCATCCTTCAACTCCAGTTTCACAAAGTGAACTGGGGAAAGACCTGCA
Source organism: uncultured Edaphobacter sp. (assembly GCA_964658525.1). GTDB lineage: Bacteria > Acidobacteriota > Terriglobia > Terriglobales > Acidobacteriaceae > Edaphobacter. Next base: position 12,234 of record CAZZZG010000033.1, on the reverse strand, counting down.
GGCCAAGCCACCGATCCCAGCGTTGTCGCCACGCTCGCGCCAGCAGACACATCAAAGTCATGCTGATACTGCACCGAACCATCCAGGTTATAAATAGCAAGATGAGCGTGCGCGCTCTCCAATGACGTGTTCAGATTATTGACAACCTGAACCTCTCCAGTGGCTTCATTCAACTGAATATGAATCGGCTCCGCGGCTTTCTTCACTGCGAACAACGCCGAATTAGGTTCAAGATCATGATGGTAGAGCTGCCACACGAAGCTCGGCTGTGCGGGATTGCTCATCCAGGTAATCACACCCGTAGTCGGATGAAACAGCTTCGCATTGCGTCCCTCATACATCGCTCGGAACGCCTCATAGTTTGCAAGCTGCGATTTCCGCACAAAATCCGCGAGATTCACAACCTTGCCGTATCGGTCCGCGATCATCGTTGGATACGTGTCGCCGTCCGCTGCCCCCTTGGCGAAGTCATGCTCCGCCCAGTCATCATTGATCGTCTCCCAGTCCTTCTCCGGCATCATGCCATGAATCGATTCGAGAGTCGGTACCGACACGCTTCCAATCTCCGTCTTGAAAGCTTCATCGTAGACATAAAACTCCCGAGGTGTCCGCCAGTGGTAAGGGCCATGCGAATTGACCCCGCGACCATCAGCCGAATTCGCCTGGTACAACCGAGTCGGTTCCAACTCCGTCATCAAAACCCGCAGCGCATCGTCGATCTTCTTCGGCGGATATCCTTCATTCCGCGCACACCACAACACGATCGAAGCATGGTTCCGAAACCGTAGGATCTTATCCCTCACGTTCGCCATGTACGTGTCGAAGTCATCCGGATCAGGTCCATCGGAAGGATTCGGCTGAAAAAACTCATCCCACACCAAGATCCCGTACTTATCGCACAGCTCATAAAAATCTTCGCTCGTACTCTGCCCCACCCAATTGCGAATCAAGTTCATATTCGCAATCTGGTGCATCCGAATCTGCGCCTCCAGCCGCTCGCGTGGATTGCGCTTCATCGCCTCGTCCAGGCCCCAATTGCCCCCGCGAATAAAAACCCGAACGCCATTCACCGAGATCGTCAAATTCTCCGAGTCTGGTACAGCATACGTAAACTTGCGAACTCCAAAGCCCACATCCTTGCTATCCGAAGACTTCCCATCCACCTCAAAGCTGAGGTGAAGCTTGTAAAGATTCTGTGGTCCGTAGCCGTTCGGCCACCACAGCTTTGGATGTTCCACATGCATCGCCGGTGTACCCTTCGGGTCTACTGTAACCACCTGCGAACTGTGCGGCCCTACCTCAACATTCTGGGCAAACGTCACATCGCCGAAGGTTCCCTTCAACACTCCCTTCTGCGTCGCATCCGTCACATTCTCAACTCTGGCCTGCACCGAAATATCCGCAGAGTCGACCTTCGGTAGTGGAAGATCCGTCGTTACCAGCGGATCTTTAATTACAACCGGCCCACTCGCCGAGATAAAAACCTTCTGCCAGATTCCCGTATCCCGATCGCGAATCGCAGGAATCCAATCCCAGCCAATCGTCGAAAGAAATGTCGGCCCATCGATCGCTGTAATGCCGCCGTTCTTGCCCACTCCGTCGCGAATCGTGTGTTCGTGCGGATCACCAGGATGAGGCTGAGGCGACACCAGCACCGCAAGCACCGCATCTTTACCCGCTTTCACATTCGGCGAAATATCGAAGATCCCCCGCCGAAAGGCGCCCTTTGTCGTCCGGACCTGTCTTCCGTTCACCCACACCTGAGCCGAAAAGTTAATTCCTTCAAGATTCAGCCAAACATGTTTTCCGGCATAGGTCTTCGGCACTTCAAAAACCGTCCGGTACCAATACTGCGCACGAGCGAGGCTATCGGGAATCTTGTCGGGACGATTGTTCTCACCATACAAAGGCTCCGGATAGACACCGGCGTTCACCAGGCTCGTCAGCACCGTTCCCGGCACCGTCGCCGAGTACCAACCTTCAGGCTTATACTTCGCAGACGCAATCTCCTCCCCCGCCTGCGTTACTTTAGACGCATCCTGGAGTTTCCAGCCGGCCGCCAGCGTCACAGGCTCTGCCAAAGATGAATCAGCCGCCAGAGCCACGGAATCCCACCCCATCCAGCCTGCAACGAACAATAAAACTAACGCCGTTCTCCAAACTCTCATTCGCATTCGACCCACGCCTTCTGATCTATCGATCTCTAAACTTGTCAGAATTGCGACGTGAAAAATTACACGCGCAGACAATAAAAACCCTACACGATCGTCAGCTAAAGGTCACACCGGGTGTCAACGCTGAATCGTCGTCTCCGCGTTTGTAAGCTTCTGCGACACCTGTGCGGGAGTAGGCAGTTGCGAGCGATCCCATCCTCCGCCCAACGCCTCAATCAACTGCACCGAAGCAGTCATCTCCTGCACTCGCAGACTTGCGACAGATTGTCTATCGGTCAGCAACGTCGTCTGGGCTGTCACCACGTCCACGTACGGATCGATCCCGGTCTGATACCGTGCCGTCTCCAGGTTCACGAACTCTTGAGCAGACGCTTCCGCCTGCTGTTGCCGTATCAGTTGCTGCGACAGAATGCGGACCGAAGCCAGTGCATCCTCCACCTGCTGAAATCCCGTGAGAACAGTCTGCCGGTAACTGGCGACGTCGGCGTTATAGACCTCCACAAACTGACGCACCGTCGCCCGACGCAATCCGGCATCGAAGACCGTCTCACTGACGGTAGGTCCAATCGACCAGAATCGGCTCGGCCAGTCCAACAGATGCTTGAATGTCGAACTCTCAAACCCACCCGATGCGCTCAACGTAAGATCTGGATAGTAAGCCGCCGTCGCGATGCCGATCTCAGCATTTGCAGCTGCCATATTTCGCTCCGAAGCAGCAATGTCAGGTCTCCGCTCCAACAGCGCCGAAGGGAGACCAATCGGAATCGGCGGCGGAGTTACGCTCACAGGCTTAACTGGAATGGAGAAGTCTGATGCGTTGGCTCCTACAAGCATTGCAATCGCGTGTTCGTACTGTGCCCGCGCCACACCAAGATTGATCGCCTGCGCCTGAACATTCTGCAGCGTGTTCTGCGCCTCCACTACCGAAATGCGGTCCCCAACCCCCGTGTCATATTGTGCCTGCGTCAACTCGAGCGCCTTCTTATCTGCCTCGACCGTATCATTCAAAATCACTTGAAGCGCATCTTGACCACGTATCTCAAAGAAGAACGTAGCGAGACTAGCCTGCTCCGTTAGCCTCTCATTCTCCAGATCCGCAGCGCTCAACTGAGCGTTGTACTGCTGCTCGTGAATTGTGTTCCGGACCTTACCCCAGAGATCTGGCTCCCACGAAACCGTCGCCGGTAGCGACCCAACTGAACTCTGCCGTCCGGGATTCGCAACACTGGAGGTTCCTAGATTTGCCGACGTCTTGGCACGTTGGTACGAGGGACCCACCGATACAGTTGGGTAAAGCTCTGATCGCGCCTGCGCGATCAGCGTTCGAGCCTCCATGAAGTTCGCAAAAAACTGCTTGATGTTCTGGTTATCGATGTTTAGTCGCTCTTCGAGCGCATTCAACTCGGGATCGTTATAGATCTCCCACCACTTCCCATGCAGCATCGCGTCCTGCGGCTGCGCCACCTTCCAGCCATCCGTATTCTGAAACTGTGTCGGTGACTCTTTATAAGTTGTAGGAGGTGCCTGAGCCACCGCCGGTGGCGTATGGTACTTCGGCCCGACCATGCATCCAGACAGCAGAAGCGTCGTGAGGGTTGGGCATATCGCTAAGGTGAATCGAAGGTTGTTCATAGTTTTAGACATCCAATCTACTCTGCCGCCGCGGCAGCCGTGCCGTTCCCGGGATGAAAGGTATCGCGTTTCTTGCCCAGAGCACGCAGGCGCAGCCGATCCAGCGTCAGATAAACAACAGGAGTGGTGTAGAGCGTAAGCAGCTGACTCACGATCAGACCTCCAACAATTGTGATACCAAGCGGCCGGCGCAACTCAGACCCCGTCCCCGTACCAAATGCAAGCGGCAACGCCCCAAAGAGCGCCGCCATCGTGGTCATCAAAATAGGACGAAAGCGCAGCATACAAGCCTCGAAGATCGCATCTTCTGTATTCATGCCGCCTTCGCGTTCTGCTTGCAAAGCGAAGTCGATCATCATAATAGCGTTCTTCTTCACGATGCCGATCAACAGCACAATCCCAATGATCGAGATGACATTTAAATCCACTTTGAAAAGCATCAGTGCAAGCATCGCGCCCACGCTCGCAGAGGGCAGCGTCGAAAGAATTGTCAGCGGATGAACCAGGCTTTCATACAAGACTCCGAGGACGATATAGACCGCAAGCAACGCAGTCAAAATCAGAAGCGGCTCAGTCCCCAGTGACTGCTGATATGCCAGCAACGTTCCCGCGAAAAACCCATGCACCGTAGTCGGCGTACCCAGCCGCTGTTGCATCTGTGTGATAGCAAGTGTGGCATCGCTCAGCGAAACACCCGGCGCAAGATTGAACGAAACGGTAACCGACGGGAAAAGCCCCGTGTGATTGATCGCCAGCGGTATTGTGTTCGTTTTGTTCTTTGTCATCGTAGCCAGTGGCACATTGCCAGTGGCGGTCACGCTACTCGTACCCGTCGGATGAAAATAGATGTTGTTCAGACCTGCGGGCGTCTGCCAGTACTCCGGCGCGACCTCCAGCACAACGTAATACTGATTCAACTGCGTGTAGATAATCGAAACTTCCGATTGTCCAAACGCACTATACAAACCTTGGTCGAGTGACTGTGCCGTCTGGCCCAGTCTCGCCGCGGTAACACGGTCATAGTTCAGCAGCTCGTCAAGACCACCATTCTGCTGATCCGTATTTACATCCTGCAATCCGGGCAGCCGCTTCATCTCGGTCAGCAACTTCGGCCCCCATGTGTTCAAGTCGGTCAGGTTGTCTGCCTGAATCGTGTACTGATACAACGCGTTACTGGATCTGCCTCCAATCCGGAGATCCTGCGAAGCCTGAAGGAACGCGGACGCTACCGGAAGCCGGTTCAACTTAGGACGCAGGCGATTGATAATATCCGGCGCGCCAATCTTCCGAATGTTCAGCGGCTTCAGCGCGACGAAGATATTGCCCGAGTTGCTGGTGCCTTGCCCCCCAGTAAACGCAATTACGTTTTGCACTGCCGGATCGCTCTTAATAACGTTCCCAAGTTGAATAATCGATTCATTCATAACAGGGAATGACGAGTCCTGCGGACCCTGAACTCCCCCTGCAAGCGAACCTGTATCCTGTTGCGGAAAAAATCCCTTGGGAATTCTGATTACCAGCACAACGTTCAACGCGATCGTGAGAAGCAGAACAGTCAGCGTAAGTCCCGGATTCTCGAGCACCCAATGCAGGCTGCGCCGATAGAGCGACAGAATCCAGTCGAAGAATCTCTCCGTAGCCATATAAACGCGTCCATGCTTCTGGGCGTGCTCATCGCGCAGCAAATAGGCACACATCATTGGCGTCGTAGTAAGTGAGATGGCCATCGACACGAAAATCGCTGTCGAGAGCGTCACCGCAAACTCGCGAAACAACCGCCCGACGATCCCGCCCATCAGTAAGAGAGGAATAAACACTGCGATCAGCGAGATGGTGATCGACACAACCGTAAACCCGATCTCTTTGGCGCCCCTCAAGGCGGCCGCGAATGGCTTCATCCCATCTTCAAGATGCCGCGTGATGTTCTCCATCACTACGATCGCGTCATCGACCACGAAGCCCGTCGAGATCGTCAACGCCATCAGCGACAGGTTATCGATGCTGTAGCCAAAGAGATACATCACCGCAAATGTCCCAATCAATGACACGGGAACAGCCACTGCCGGGATCAAAGTCGCTCTTCCATTACGAAGGAAGATAAACACCACAACGATCACGAGCGCAATGGAGAGCATCAACGTCCGCTCCACATCGCTCACCGACGCACGAATCGTCGTCGTACGATCCAGCACAATCGTCGTATCAATTCCCTTCGGGATCGACGCCACCACCGACGGCAGCTCAGCCCGAATACGATCCACCGTATCGATAATGTTCGCGCCAGGTTGGCGGAAGATAATCAACACCACGGCCCGCTTGCCATTCAAATATCCCGCCGTTCGAATATTCTGCGTGGAGTCGACCACATCCGCCACATCCGACAACCGCACCGCCGACCCATTGTTGTAACCAATTACGATCGGCTTATAGTCCTCCGCATGCGAGATCTGATCGTTGTCCACGATATCCGCAGAGAAAACTCCGTTCGTAATCTGTCCCTTCGCCAGATTCGAATTCTGCAGACTCACCACCGCCTGCACATCTGACATCGCCATCCCAAAGCTCGCAAGCTTGGTCGGATTCACTTCGATGCGAACCGAAGGCAACGCACCGCCCCCCGGACTGACTTGCCCCACTCCCTGGATCTGCGACAGCTTCTGCTGAATCACCGTCGAAGCTTCGTCATAAAGCTTGTCCGGCCCATATTTATCCGAAGTCAACCCGAGAATCATGATCGGGGCATCAGCCGGATTTACCTTACGATAGGTGGGGTTCGCCGGAAGATTGGCAGGCAGATAAGTCCGCGCCGCATTGATCGCCGCCTCGACGTCGCGTGCAGCTCCATCAATATTCCGGCTCAGGTCAAACTGGATCGTAATCGACGTCGTACCCAGGCTGCTCGCTGACGTCATCTCCGTCACGCCGGCAATATGTCCAAACTGCCGTTCCAGTGGCGTCGCCACCGATGACGCCATAATCTCGGCGCTCCCTCCCGGCAAACTCGCAGCCACCGAGATCGTCGGAAAGTCCACCTGCGGCAGCGGAGACACCGGAAGTACATTGAACGCAATCGCTCCCGCAATCGCGATCGCCACCGTCAGCAGCGTAGTCGCCACAGGCCGATGGATAAATGGCGCAGAGATGTTCATGACTGCCCCGCCGGTTCTAACTCGCCTCCGCCGTGTTCCGCTTTCTTCGACTTCCGCGAAAATCGGTGCGATAGATTGTCAAAGAAAATATAGATAACCGGCGTCGTATACAGCGTCAACACCTGACTCACAAGCAGGCCGCCCACCATCGCGATTCCAAGTGGCCGACGCAGCTCCGAGCCGATACCATGGCCAAACGCAAGTGGCAGTCCGCCGAGCAGCGCTGCCATCGTCGTCATCATGATCGGACGAAAACGCAGTAAACACGCCTCATAGATCGCATCAGTCGAGCTCAACCCGCGATTTCTCTCCGCGTCCAGCGCGAAGTCGACCATCATAATTCCGTTTTTCTTAACGATGCCGATCAGCAGAACCAGCCCAATGATCGCCACCACACTCAAATCCTGATGAAAGAGAATCAACGAAAGAAATGCCCCTACACCGGCTGAAGGCAACGTAGAGAGAATCGTGATCGGATGAATGAAGCTCTCATAGAGAACCCCCAGAACGATATACACAGTTACCAATGCCGCGAGAATCAGCAGAGGCATTCCTGAGAGCGAATTCCTGAATGACGCCGCTGTTCCCTGAAAATCCGCCTGCAGACTCGCAGGCATGTGCATATCCTTCTGCACCTTCGTAATCTCACTGATCGCCCCTCCCAGCGCAGCATTAGGAGCTAGGTTGAAGGACACCGTGATCGCCGGAAACTGTCCCTGGTGCATAATCGACAGTGCCTCTGTCGTCGTCTCAAAGTGCGAGAAGGCACTGAACGGAACAGCATTATTGAAAGTAGTGCTGGTAGTGCCAGCCGACGTTGCCCCTTTGCTTGAAGTTGAATTATCCGTACTTGAAGTCAGCGCATTTACCGGAGGAGTCAACGTATTCGAGGACCCCGCGTACAACACCGAGCTGGTGAGGGCATTCGATCCCGCTGACGTCGAACCGTTACCCGACGACGAAGTTGCCGCAGCGCCCGTCGTCCCCGAAGCTGAGCCCGAGCGAATATAAAGATGGTTCAGCTTATTCGGATCGATCTGAAACTGCGGCTCTGCTTCGAGAATCACGTGGTATTGATTCAACTGCGTGTACATCGTATTGATCTGACGCTGGCCGAAGGCGTCATAAAGCGTATTGTCGATCGTCGTAGGAGCCACACCCAACCGCGAAGCTGTTGCACGGTCGATCACCAGCGACACCGCCAGTCCACCCAGTTGCTGGTCCGTCGCAACGTCTTCCAGCTCAGGCAGCTGCTTCAGCTTGGTTACGAACCGGCTCGTCCAGTCATTCAACTCGTTCTGATCCGGATCCTCAAGCGTGTACTGATACTGCGTGCGGCTCACGCGGTCATCGACCGTAATGTTCTGCACCGGCTGCATGAAGATCTGTAAGTCCTGGACATCTTTCAGCTTCGACTGGAGCCGCCGAATCACATCCGCGGCGCTCAGATCGCGATCCTCCAGCGGCTTCAGGTTAATCGACATCCTTCCGCTGTTTGTCGTGATGTTCGTCCCATCGGCGCCAATGAACGAAGAAAGACTCTCTACTGCTGGATCCTCGAGAATCAACTTCGCAAGCTCCTGCTGTTTGGCCGCCATCGCCTTCGAGCCAATCGTCTGCGGAGCCTGAGTGATTCCCTGTATCACTCCCGTATCCTGCACCGGGAAAAATCCTTTAGGAATAATGATGTAAAGGAACACCGTCAGCATCAGCGTTGCCACAGCAACGAGCAGAGTGATCGTCTGGTAGCGAAGCACCACTTTCAGCGTTCGTCCATAAAACGCGATCATCCGCTCAAAAACACGCTCGGAGGCACGATAAAAGCGGCCCTGCTGCGACTCTGGATTGTGTTTCAGAATTCGCGAAGCCATCATCGGCGTCAACGTCAGCGAGACCACTGCAGACACTACGATCGTTACCGCCAAGGTCACCGCAAATTCACGGAAGAGGCGGCCAACGACATCTCCCATAAACAACAGCGGGATCAACACCGCAATCAAAGAAACGGTGAGGGACAGAATGGTGAACCCAATCTGCTCTGCGCCCTTCAGAGCCGCCTGCATCGGCGCCTCGCCCTCTTCGAGATAGCGAGAGATATTCTCCACCATCACGATCGCGTCATCGACCACAAATCCAGTCGAGATCGTTAACGCCATCAGCGACAGGTTATCCAGGCTGTAGCCAAGCGCGTACATCGCTGCAAACGTTCCAATCAGCGACAGGGGCACCGCCACACTTGGAATAATCGTTGCATAGAGGTTTCGCAGGAACAGAAAGATGACCAGCACAACCAGCCCGATGGTCAGCATCAGCTCGAACTCAACATCGCTCACCGAAGCCTGAATCGGCGTCGTCAAGTCAGTAAGCGTGGTAACCTCGATCCCTCGCGGAAGATTCGCTTCAAGTTGTGGAAGCAGCTTCTTGATGCTCTTCACCACGCTGATCGTGTTTCCGCCCGGCTGACGCTGCACATTCAAGATCACCGCGGGCGTCTGGTTCATCCACGCAGCCTGGGTCGAGTTCTCCACACCATCGATGATGTGCGCGACATCGGTCAGCATTACCGGCGCGCCATTGCGATAAGCTACGACAACGCTCCTGTAGTCCTGGCTCGTCACCAGCTGATCGTTCGCATCGATCTGGTAGTCCTGCCGTGGACCGTCAAAATTTCCCTTGGCGGCATTCACGCTGCTCTGTGTCACGGCCGTACGCAGATCCTCAAGATTGATGCCATACGATGAAAGGGCAGTCGGATTCGCCTGGATCCTTACCGCAGGCTTCTGTCCACCGCTGATGCTCACTAGTCCGACCCCGCTTAACTGCGAGATCTTCGGCGCCAGCCGCGTGTCCACAAGGTCTTCGACCTGTGACAGCGGAATCGTCTTCGACGTAATAGCCAGCGTCAGTACCGGAGCATCTGCTGGATTCGTCTTGCTATAGATCGGCGGTGCTGGCAGGTTAGCCGGCAAAAAACTCTGCGCTGCATTGATCGCCGACTGCACCTCTTCTTCAGCGATATCGATGTTCAGGCTGAGATTAAACTGCAGCACGACTACTGAGGTCCCACCAGAACTGCTCGAGGTCATCTGGCTTAACCCCTGCAGTTGGCCGAATTGGCGCTCCAGCGGAGCCGTCACCGTCGTTGCCATCACCTGCGGACTCGCGCCGGGATAGAACGTCAGTACCTGAATCGTCGGATAGTCGACCTCAGGCAATGCCGACACCGGCAGCTGCGTATAACTCACAATACCGACTAGCAAAATCGCAGCCATCAGCAAAGAGGTCGCGACAGGGCGCAGAATAAACGGACGGGATGGACTCAAGGAGCGCTACTCCCGGCTGTTGCGGCTGCGGGAATTGGCTTGGTCGACACGATGACCTTCGCATTGTCCTGCAACTTATCGAAGCTGCTATTGGCAACCACATCCCCGGGATTGATCCCCGTCACCTGGGTCGTCTGCCCTACCATCACTCCCGGCTTCACCGAGCGCCTGTGGGCCGTATCGTTCGTCAGTACATAAACAAAAGACTCCGCACCATTGTGCTGAATCGCAGACGTGGGAATCAGCGTCGCTCCCTGCACCGTATTCACCAGCAGTCTCGTGTTCACAAACTCATTCGGAAACAGCAACCCGTCCTTGTTCGCAAACGACGCTCGAGCCTTGACCGTACCGGTCGTTGTATCGATCTGGTTGTCCAGCGTCAACAGCGTCCCCTCGGCGATCTGTTTTAGCGCCGCCCGATCATATGCATCCACTGTCAACTTTGCCTGTTGACGAAGCCGCGGTTGAAGCTGCCCCAGATTGTCCTCTGGCACCGTAAAAATAATCGTGATTGGTTGTATCTGTGCAATGACCGCCAGCGTCGTCGTCCCTGAAGCCTGCACTACATTCCCCGGATCGACCAGCCGCAGACCGACCCGTCCCGCAATTGGCGCCCGGATATGGCAGTAGTCCACCTGTATCTGGTCGAACTTCACAGTTCCTTCATCGTTCTTCACCGTGCCCGCGTCCTGCAGCACAACCTTCTCCTGGTCGTCCAGCGTCTGCTTCGGAATCGCATTCCTCGCCCAGGCCTCGCGATATCGGTCGCGATCCATCGTCGCCTGCGCCAGCACTGCCTGATCCCGCTCGAGCACCCCCTGAGCCTGCAACAACGTCGCTTCAAACGGCCGCGGATCAATCTCAATCAGAGGATCGCCCTTCCGAACGATCTGCCCCTCCTTGAAACGCACCGCAATCACCGGCCCTGTCACCTGGCTCGTAATCGAAGCCGTGTAAACCGGCGTGACCGTTCCAATCGAATCCAGGTAAACGCCGATATTTCCCTTCTGCGCCGTAGCTGTCGTCAGCGTCACTGGTCCACCACCAGGACCGCGCCGTGGTGCCGCACTCTTGGTCGTATCGTCGTGGTGACGCAACACCAGAAAGAAACCAAGCGCAAAGACAAGCAGTAGAACGACCCACACAATAACCCGAGTCAGCTTGCTACGGGACGATGGTGGGGGCGGGGCCGGAAGCTGATGATCAGGCCCGATGACTGAGTGTTCTTTTGATTCGTCTGACAATACGTCTCCCTCGTCACATCAGAGATCTTGTGGACAGGTGTGCGAAACAGGTCCGTCCTGTATCGACGGATGAGCCAGTACTTAAAGACTCAACCTAACTCGGAAACGTCAAACTTTTGTGGTGTGTAAAGGCCCAATAAGCAGTGACCATTCAATAAGATGCCTATCCCCTGACACGCGATGCCCTTCCCACCCCTCTTCCATCGGCCATTGATTGAGCCCATCGCCTCCCACGTGGTATCATTACGAATCGGCAGACTACCCTTCACCTGGGTAGCGGTCAGGAGCCAACGCTCCTCGTACCACCCTTCCCTGGCACTGTTTTGAGGCTTCTTTCACTCAGGCGCACGCCCCCGGGAATCTTCTGCGACTCAGGATTGGAGCACTTCGTCATGGCACAAAAATGTGATCTTTGCGGCAAAGGCCCGCAGTTCGGCAACAACATCTCTCACGCCCACAACACCACCCGTCGCCGCTGGAACGTGAACCTCCAGCCCGTCAAGGCCCAGGTCAACGGCGGCAGCAAGCGTATGCGCGTCTGCACCAGCTGCATCAAGACCGGCAAAGTCGTAAAGGGTTAACCAGCCGAAAAGCTCCAGAAACAGGTCGCCCCAGCCGCGTCGTAGCCGGCTGGGACTTTTCCTGTTTTTCTAAGCGCTTTTACTTCTTCTCAAATCCTAGCGAAGCACTATTGATGCAGTAACGCAGCCCC
>CAZZZG010000032.1:0-37292 GCA_964658525.1 uncultured Edaphobacter sp. | reverse complement strand
TCAGCGATCAGCCATGTGAATGTGCGAATGATCTCGCAGGGTGCGAGCGAGATCAATATGAGCTTCATGATCGATGAAGAGGATGTGGAAGAGGCTGTGCGGAGTTTGCATAACCACTTTTTTGCGAACCCGGATGAGACGGTGTTCGATGTTGTGAATCGAGTTCAGCTTGAGGGTAAGGCTTAGGAAGGAACACATGCGGGTTCTGGTGTTGGGGATGGGCAAGACGGGCAAGCTGGTGGCATCGGTGGCGGCGGAGCGTGGGCATAGTGTGAATGTGCTGGATGCGAAGGAGAATGCGGGAGCCTCGGCGCTGACGCCACCGTTTGTTTCGGGGTTCGATGTGGTGATTGATTTCACTACGCCCGAGGCGACGATTCAGAACATGCGGGCGTGCCTTGCTACGGGCGCGAAGATGGTGATTGGGACCACGGGGTGGTACGACAAGCTGAACGATATGCGGGGGCTGGCGGAGCGGAAGCGGGCTGGGCTGTTATATGGAACCAACTTTTCTGTTGGCGTGCAGGTGATGTTTCGCCTGGCGAAGACGATGGGGGCTGATCTAAAGAAGGCTGGATACGCGTTCTCGATTGCTGAGACGCATCACGCGAGCAAGCTGGACTCGCCTTCGGGGACGGCGATCACTTTGGCGAAGGTGGTTGAGGCGGCGGCTGGTGTGGCGGACGTGCCGGTGGAGGCGAGCCGCGAGGGAGAGGTGATGGGTTTGCATACGCTGACTGCTACGAGCGATGCGGACCGGCTGGTGTTGACGCACGAAGCGTTTTCACGGCGCGGGTTTGCCGAGGGTGCAGTGAGGGCGGCGGAGTGGTTGGCTTCGCGCACAGGGTGCTTCGACTTTCAGGATGTCTACACCGAGGTTTAATTGTTGCAAGGAGATGTTATGAGCGTGATGGAAGTAGTAGCGAAGACGAAGTTTGCTGAACTGACGTTTGAAGAGAAGCTCGACAGGCTGGCTGAGGTTGCGGTGAAGGTTGGGCTGGGATTGAAGGTGGGGCAGGAGCTGATTATGTCCGCTCCGATTGAGGCGCTTCCGTTGGTGCGGCGGATTACGGAGCACGCGTATAAGGCGGGGGCTCTGCTGGTGACGACGTTTTATTCGGATGATCCGAGTGTGCTGGCGCGGTATGAATATGGTGCGGATGCGAGTTTCGACTATGCGCCGAAGTGGCTGCATGATGGGATTGCAGAGGGCTTCCGGAGTGGAGCGGCTCGACTGGCAATTGCGGGGGCAAATCCGGCGCTTCTGGCGAAACAGGATCCTGCAAAGGTGGCGCGTGCCAATGTTGCTGCGTCCAAGGCGGGTAAACCGGCGATGGAGTTGATTACGCGGCATGAGATCAACTGGACGATCGTTGCGTGCGCGACGCCTGAGTGGGCGAAGCTGGTGTTTCCGGGGGAGCCTGAGCATATTGCTATTGCGAAGTTGTGGGAGGCGATCTTCGTCTCCTCGCGGATTGCGGTGGATGATCCGGTGGCGGAGTGGAAGGAGCATGGGGCGCGGCTGAAGAAGCGTATGGATATGCTGAACGCGAAGAGGTTTTCTGCGTTGCACTTCAAAGGCCCCGGCACGGATTTGACGGTAGGGTTGGCGGATGACCATCTGTGGGCTGGTGGCGGAACTACTGCGGGTAATGGAGTCTATTGCCAGCCGAATATTCCGACCGAGGAGTGCTTTACGACGCCGCATAAGGATCGCGTGAATGGGACGGTGCGGGCTTCGAAGCCGCTGTCTCACCAGGGGACGCTGATTGAGAATATCGCGGTGCGGTTTGAAGGCGGGAAGATCGTTGAGGCAACGGCGACGGCTGGTGAGGATGTGCTGAACCGGTTGATTAGCACGGATGATGGCGCACGGCGGCTGGGCGAGGTGGCGCTTGTGCCGCACTCTTCGCCGATTGCTCAGAGTGGGGTGTTGTTCTGGAATACGTTGTTTGATGAGAATGCGGCGAGTCATATTGCGTTGGGGCAGGCTTACTCGACTTGCTTGATCGGCGGCGAGAAGATGGATGCGGCGCAACTGGCGGCGTTGGGTGCGAATGCGAGCTTGATCCATGTCGACTGGATGATCGGATCGGGTGAGATGGATGTGGATGGTGTGGCCGCGGATGGATCGGCTGAGCCGCTGATGCGCAAGGGCGAGTGGGTTTAGTTAGTGGGGAGATCGAAGCGCGGCCGGCGTTGATTCAAATATGCGGGCCGCGTGACGTTTCTAACGGGTGAGGAAAGCGCGTGGGTACTGGCTTTTCCACTGTGGACGAAAGAATTTTTCTAGTATTTGCGGGTAATTCGCGCTAAATTGAAACTCAATCGGGCGACGATCCGTCTTCATTCCTAAGTTCCCAAAAATAGTTACTGCAGGGCGATTCGCTTTTGCAGGAAATATGTAGCAGATCCCCAGGATCCTCAGTTGGCTTCTTCCTTCTGTCGCCGTGGTGTCGCTTCTCTCCAAATCGAACTTTTCAAGGAGAACTTTGTATGAACTCCGATATGACGCAAGGTGTTTCCCGCAGATCGTTTCTGCGCATCGTTAGCGCTGCTTCGGCGGCGGCGACTACGTTTCCGGCGTTTGCGTCGATGACACCGGCTGCGGCGGCGGGGCAGACGGCGCGACGAAGCGGGACGCGTGCGATGCAGCCACTTTCGGCCGATACGGTTGTGATCAGCTCGAATGAAAATCCTTTGGGGCCGGCGCAGTCCGCACTAACGGCGATATGTAGCATGGGTACGCAAGGAGGCCGTTACCACTGGGACGAGTACGTGAAGACGATTGATGTCTTCAATGGGCAGTTTGGGCTCAAGAAGGATTATTCGGCACTGTTTCCTGGATCGAGCGGGCCGCTGGATCTGGCGTTGATGTCGAATATCGGTCCGGACAAGCCGCTGGTTTATGGAGACCCGAGCTACGAGCAGGCACCGCGGGCGGCAGAGGTGATGAAGTCGCCGAAGTATCCAGTGCCGCTGACTGCGACGTATGCGCATGATGTGAAGGCTATGTTGAAAGCGCATCCTTCACCCGGCGCGTACTACATCGTGAATCCGAATAATCCGACAGGGACGATTACTCCCAAGGAAGACATCGTTTGGCTGGTGAACAACAAGCCGGCGGGTTCGGTTGTGATTATCGACGAGGCCTATACGCACTTTTCCGATAATGAGTCCTGCATCGATCTGGTGACGCAGGATAAAGATGTGATTGTGATGCGGACTTTCTCGAAGATCTACGGCATGGCTGGTTTGCGAGTTGGGTTCGTTGTGGCACGGCCGGATTTGATTGATCGATTCAACAACGTCGGCGGCCCCAGCCAGAGCCTAGCGAGCGTCTCGATTGCAAGCGCTGCGGCTGCCCGCGCGAGTTTGCTGGATAAGGATCTGGTTCCGCTGCGCAAGAAGATCAATGCGGATATTCGGACGGAGACGGTGGAGTTTCTGACGAAGCATGGCTACAAGGTGATTCCGGGATCGCAGGGCAATATGTTCATGGTGGATGTGAAGCGTCCCGGGAAACAGTTCCAGTCGGCCATGTTGAAAGAGAATGTTGCGGTTGGAAGGACGTGGTCGGCTATGCCGAACTATGTGCGGGTTACGGTGGGGACGAAGGCCGAGATGGAGAGATTCCAGACGGCTTTTGTAAAGTGTATGGACATGCCAGCGGGAGCGGCGAATGGAGCGGCGGAGCTGCACGTGCCCGAGTTCCATGTGCCGTCTGAGCTCTATCGCGGCTAGTTGTTGTAAAAGCGCTCGGCCTCGACGAGAGATCGTCGGGGCTATTTTTTGCTTTGATTTTGGCGCAAGGACTGGGTGCGCTGAAACCCACATCGCCTGACGGGGTAAACTGCAATCACTATGGAATTGATGGGTTGTGGAACGGCACTGGTGACTCCCTTTCGCAGGGACGGCAGTGTAGATGAACCTGCAATGCATGCGCTGGTGAAGTGGCAGATCGATAGTGGGATCGACTTTCTTGTTCCGTGCGGGACGACGGGGGAAGCCTCGACACTGACTGAGGTGGAGTGGTTGCGGACGATTGAGGTTGTGGTGGCTGCTGCAGCGGGACGGGTTCCGGTGTTCGCGGGCTGCACGCACAACTCGACCCACGAGGCGGTGGCGCGGGTGCGGAAGCTGTCGCAGGTGCATGGGTTGACGGGCGTTTTGAGCGCCAATCCTTACTACAATCGGCCGGGGCAGGAGGGGCAGTATCAGCACTTCAAGGCGATCGCGGAGGCAACGGCTCTTCCGGTGCTGTTGTACAACATTCCTCCGCGGACGGGCGCGAATTTGGAGCCGGCGACGGTGCTTCGGCTGGCTGAGTTGAAGAACGTCATTGGAGTGAAAGAGTCGAGCGGGAATATTACGCAGATTACTGAGCTGCTGACGGCGGCTCCGCGAAACTTCAAGGTGTTTGCCGGAGATGATGTGCTGGCGCTGCCGATATTGGCGTTGGGTGGGGCGGGGTTGGTGTCGGTGGCTTCGAACGCGATCCCGGGGCAGATGGCTCGGATGGTGCGGGCGGCGCTGGAGAATGACTGGGTGGATGCGAGGCGGATCAATCGGCAGTTCTTCCGGTTGATGCAGGCGCATTTTTGGGAGGCTAGTCCTGCTCCGGTGAAGGCGGTGCTGCATATGCTGGGGCGTGGGGAAGATGTCCTGCGGCTACCGATGGTGCCGGTGTCTGATGCGACGCGGAGACGGCTGGAACGGATGATTGGTGAGTTGGGAATGTTGGTTGGCGTTCCGGCGACAGGCGAAGATTTGAGGATGTTCTGAGCCGCACGCAGATAGTTGTTAGTCACATAAAGCTGAAAGACGAGGATTGAGTTTTGAACGGAACGTTGCAGGAACGGATTGAGTTTTGGTTTGCGCAAGGTGCGGGCGCGGTTGGTGATGCAAAGGCGGAGGCGACTTTTCTTGAACTGCGTGGGAAGTTGGAAGCGGGAGAGTTGAGGGCCGCAGAGCCCGATGCTTCGATGCCGCTGGGATGGCGCGTGAATGGGTGGGTTAAGCGTGGGATTCTACTGGGGTTTCGCATTGGGACGATGGTGGAGATGGGTGGCGAGACGCTGCAGTTTATTGACCGACATACGTATCCGGTTCGACGGTTTTCGGTGGCTGACGGAGTGCGGGTGGTGCCGGGTGGCGTGAGTGTGCGGACTGGTGCTTATGTAGCGAAAGGGGTTGCGGTGATTCCTCCGGCGTACATCAATGTGGGGGCGTATGTGGATGAGGGGACGATGGTGGATTCGCACGCGCTGGTGGGGAGTTGCGCGCAGGTCGGTACGCGGGTGCATCTGAGTGCGGCGGCGCAGATTGGTGGGGTGCTCGAGCCGGTGAATGCTTCGCCTGTCATCATCGAAGATGATTGTTTGATTGGTGGGAATACCGGGGTTTATGAGGGGACCGTGGTGCGGAAACGTGCGGTGCTGGCGGCTGGTACCGTGTTGACGCGAGGGACGCCGGTGTATGACCTCGTGAGAGGTGAGATTTATAAGGCTACGGCGGAGATGCCGCTCGTGATTCCTGAGGGCGCGGTGGTGGTGCCGGGGTCCAGGGCAGTTTCGAAGGGGAAGGGCGCGGAGTGGGGTTTGAGTTTGGCGGCTCCGGTCATTGTTAAATATCGGGATGAGAAAACTGAGCTTTCTTTGGTGCTTGAGGAGATTTTGCGCTAGTTTGTGGTGGTAAATCGTGGTGAGTTTGTGGTGTTTTGTGTGGCTAATGTGGTGTTTTAAAACACCACATTTTGGCCGTCGAAAAATGTGCCACGATTTTGGGGTTTATTTTTTGTGAGCTTGTCCTGCCGGACGGGCCCACTGCGCGTGGGGCGGCCACTTCGTGGCGTGTGTACTTTTTTGCGGTGATAAAGATTTGCAGTGCCCCTCCCGCTGGTCGGGATGGGCCTTTTTCTATGCTGTTTTTTTGGGGACCGTGTTGAAGAGGTTGATAAAGCCTTCGGATAGCGTGGGGTGGACAAGGATGATGTTGTGGACCGCGGAGTAAGGCAGGTTCGCGGACATTGCTAGTTGAATGACGGGCAGAAGTTCGCCTGTGCCGGTGCCGAAGGCGGTGAAACCGAGAATGCGATCGTCGGAGCCGATGAGGACCTTCATGAAGCCGCGGGTTTCGTCGAGGGTGCGAGTGCGGAGGGCGGCGGCCATGGGGATCTTGCCGAGGCGATAGGCTGTTCCCTGCTTCTTTGCTTCGTTCTCGCTGAGGCCTACGTGGGCCAGTTCGGGGTCGGTGAAGGTGACGGATGGGACCTGGCGGTTTTTCGTCGTACGGTTTGCGCCGGCCAGGTTGTCGCGGACGATACGGAAGTCGTCGAAGGAGATGTGGGTGAAATGGGGCGAGCCGGCGCAGTCTCCCATAGCCCAGACGCCGGGGGCGGTGGTCTCGAGGCGATCGTCGACTTGGAAGTGGCCTGTGGGTGTGGTCTTGATGCCTACGACATCGATGCCCATGTTTTGCGTGTTGGGCGTGCGGCCCGTGGCGACGAGGATGTGAGAGCCCTGGAGCTTTGCGCCGTCGCTCAGGTAGACGGTAACGGATTTACCGCAGGTACCTTCGACGCGGGTGATGTTGGCGCTGGTGACGATGTCAATGCCTTCGTCTTTGAAGAGTTGGTGGAGGCCTTCGGTAACGTCAGGATCTTCGCGGTGGACGAGGGTTGGGTTGCGCTCGATGATGGTGACGTTGGCTCCAAAGCGGCGCATGGCCTGGGCGAGTTCGAGGCCGATGAAGCCTCCGCCGAGGACGAGCAGGTGCTCGGGGAGGACGGTGAGTTCGAGGAGTTCGATGTGGGTTAGGGGTGCGGATTCGACGAGGCCGGGGATGGGGTCGATGGTGGCGCGGGAGCCGGTGTCGAGGAAGATGTAGTCGGAGCGGAGGGTGCGGGTGCCACCTGCGTTGAGGGCGACTTCGATGGTCTTGTCGGCGATGAAGCGGCCGAAGCCCATGACGATCTCGGCGTTGGATTTGGAGTAGTTGGCGAGGTGCATGTCGCGAAGGCCATCGATCATTCGCTGGCGGCGTGCGCTGACGCCCTCCATGTCGACGTGCCAGTCGCTGTGGACGATGCCGAACTCGGAGCCGCGCTGGAAGAAGGAGGCGACCTTGGCGGAGTGAATTACGTTCTTGCTGGGCAGGCAGGCGATGTTGGGGCAGGCTCCGCCGAGACGCTTATCTTCGATGTTGGCAACCTTCTTGCCCTGGGAGCCGAGATGCCAGGAGAGATATTTTCCGGCTTCTCCGCTGCCTATGATGAGTGCGTCGTATTGTTCCGGGGTCGACATTGGCATTCTCCGTGCTCTTGAGGATTGTGTGTTGCTTTGGGTTCGCCCTGCGCGGGCGGCGGTCACTTCGTGACTTGTATACCCCTTCGGTTGGCGCTTCCGTTGGTCGCGATTAGACGCCTGCAGTACTTCGTCTTTACCAAAATTGACTTCTTCACCATTCGTTTGGGGCCTGGTGGGCGTCGGTGTAGGGTTCGGTCCAGAGTGCCAGCTGGAGTTGGATCGATTTACACCATGCCCGATGCATTCGATCCACTTCGTCTGCGGAATGATTCCTCGCGGCGAGATAAGGTTTGATGGTTTCGTTGATGACAGAGATGAAGCCGACGATGTCGCGGAGCGGGACGTAGGGAGTTGAGCTGACGTTGTCGGTTTTATTTTTCTTCAGCGCGGTGTGGCGAAGGGCGATCTCCTGTTGATAGTTGAGCCAGTCCTGGTTGTAAGGACGGAGGCAGGTGTCGAGGATCCATTGCTGGAATCGCAGATTGCTTTTCGCGAGGTATTCGGGCAGCGGTTCGTTCTGCGGAGAGCGTGAGTGACGGGCGAGATTCGGGATTCCTGCGATGATTCCGCTGCGCCAGTGTTCTACGATCTGTTTGGTCTGGTCCGCGAGTACGGTGCCGGCTTGCTGAAGATAGCGCTGATCTTCTTCGGTGAAGCCTACAGTGATTTTCAGAGCCTCTAGCTGCTGCAGCGTGACAGGCGAGGTCGCAACTTCGGATGTTCCGTAGGTGTAGCCATGAATTTGTTCCGCGACTTTCTGCATGAGGTTCTCTTCCCTTCTGGAGCTTCGGTCTTTTTAGAGTGACATGGCTTAAGAGACTTTAGGTTGAGGAGGTGAAAGCTAAAATAAAGTCGATACCTATGATTACTCGTCGAAGCTTCCTGGTAAACGGTTCGTTGGCTGCACTTGCTTCACGAACCAGCAGTCTCTTCGCGGCTCCTAACGCCACCTCCGTAGTCGTTCGCACGCCAAGCGGGGCACTGGGTGGAGAGAGCTTAGACGGTGTCCGCGTCTTTCGTGGCGTTCCGTTTGCTGAACCGCCAGTGGGATCACTACGCTTTCTTCCTACAGTAAAGGTGAACCCGTGGAATGGCGAACGTGATGCAACGAAGTTTTCCGCCGCGCCCTTGCAACGCAAACTGCTGCAAGTACCGCACAGCGAAGATTGCCTTTATCTGAACATTTGGACGCCTGAAGGCAGTGGGCCTTTCCCTGTCTTTGTCTGGATCCACGGCGGAGGCTTTACCGACGGCTACGCCTTTGAGCCCATGTATGACGGCACCGATTTTGCACGCGAAGGGATCATCAGCATCTCTGTCGAGTACCGTCTGGGCGTGTTTGGCTTTCTCGATTTCGAACCAATTCTCGGCGAGCAGTATGCAGGGACCGCGAATAATGGCCTGCATGACGTGATGACTGCGTTGACGTGGATTCACGAGAATATAGGTGCCTTCGGTGGCGATCCGGCTCGCGTCACCATTGGAGGAGAGTCAGCGGGTGCGAAGTTAGCGGATATCTTGATGGGCGTGCCTTCGGCTCAGCCGCTGTTTCACCAGATGATCTCCGAGAGTGGCGGGGCTGAACGAGTGTGGGATCGTGCGGCGAGTAAAGGGATCACGAAGGGCTTTGCGGATATCTGGCAGAAGCAATCGGGCGACGTTATCGCGAGTTTAAAGACGGCAGCGGGAGCAGGTTTGATTCAGGCTCAGCAAGAGTTCCTCGATACGTGGCCGCAGCACTTCCCGCTGCGTGCCGAGATTGATGGGAGTTTTATTCCGCGTCTTCCCGTGGAGACGATTGCCGGAGGTTCGACACGTGGCAAGAGACTGCTGATCGGGACTAATCGGGAAGAGAGCGCTATCTTTATTGGGCCGCATCCGAGGAAAGATGCAACGGCGATGCAGCTCGGCAACACGAGTGTCGCGAAGTTCGATGCTGTCTATCAAAAATACAAAGAGATCTATCCGCAGCTTAGCGTTGAGCAGCGCCGCATTCGCGCGGTTACGGCTGAAGAGTATTGGATTCCTTCTATCCGTGTCGCAGAGGCGCATCTGAAGGGTGGCGGTAGCGCGTATGTGTACGAGTTGGAGTTCGCAGAGACAAGCGGTAAGTTTGCGGGCGACGCGTATCACTCGCTGGATGTTGGTATGGTCTGGAATCATCCGCATAAGCAGGTTGCAGATGCTGGATCTGAAGCTGCTCTGGGCAAGCAGATGCACGCGGCCTGGGCAGCGTTTATCCGCGGCGAAACTCCAGCGGCACCGGGGCTTCCTGTCTGGCCGGAGTATGACGAACAGAGCAGGTCGACGATGATCTTCGGCGCGAAGGCGAGTACGGACAGCCACGTGGAACAAGGGCCTCAGGCCGCTGAATTGGCGCTATGGAAGGAAACCCTGTAGGACTCAATGGCTTATGGACTAATTTTTAGATCGGGTCAGCGCTCATTTTGCTGATTCGGTGGCGGTGTGGTGCAGATTTTTTCTGCTCGTGATATCAAGGAAGGCATGAGTACTCCTGAGCAGGCAAATTCGACCGATGCAGCCAAACGCAGGGCTGCGGTGTGGGCTGCGTCGCAGGTTGAGGATGGAATGAAGGTGGGGCTGGGGACGGGGTCTACTTCGGCGCTGGTGATTGAAGAGGTGGGGCGAAGGGTTGCGGAGGGGTTGCGGATTACGGCGATTGCTACCTCCGAGGCGTCGCGAAAGCAGGCGCTGGGGTTGAAGATTCCGATGAGTGATTTTGCGCATCTGCCGCAGCTCGATCTGACGATCGACGGGGCGGATGAGGTGCAGGAGGGGACGCTGTATCTGATCAAGGGGCATGGCGGAGCGCTGCTGCGGGAGAAGATCGTGGCGATCGCGAGCAAGAAACTGATTATTGCGGTTGACCCCAGAAAGCTGGTAAAGACGCTGGGGCAGGTGTTTACACTGCCGGTAGAGATTGTGCCGTTTGGGTTTGAGACGACGATGAGGCGGCTGAAGGATCTGGGTTTTGATTGTGAACTGCGTGTGAATGATGATGGCAAGCCGTTTGTGACGGATGGGCAGCATTACATTGCTCATTGCAAGCTGCCGCAGGTTGGGTTTGACGCGAAACTGGCCGCGGAAAAGTTGAAGGCGACGGTGGGCGTGGTGGAGCATGGGCTGTTTCTTGGGATGGCGAGCAAGGTAGTGATTGGTGGGCCGGAGGGGATTCAGGTGCTGGAAGCGGCGGAACCGGAAAACTGGTCTGAGGTCGAATAGCAGACGGAAAAAGGCAAAGCAAAGACAGGGAGCTTCCCTTCGACCTGGCTCAGGGTCAGGATGATGACCCGCTCCAAGAAACGTTGTGTATCAGGCGTTCACAGAGCGATTCAGGTTGCAGTGATAAGCTTAAGTATTGATGGCACAAGATAAATTGAAGATAGTTCCGCTGGGTGGCCTTGGTGAGTTCGGTATGAACTGCATGGCGATCCGCTGGCAGGATGACATTATCGTCATCGATGCTGGTCTGATGTTTCCTGAAGAAGAGTTGCTGGGTGTGGACATTGTTGTCCCGGACATCAGCTATTTGACTGAAAACCGCGAGAAGGTTCGCGCGATCCTTTTGACGCATGGGCATGAAGACCACATTGGCGGGCTGCCGTGGATTCTGTCTGAGCTGAACGTTCCGGTGTATGGGACGGAGTTCACGCTGGCGTATGTCGAGGGCAAGCTTGAAGAGCACAGGCTGCTCGATGATGCGGATTTGAACGAGATGATTCCCGGCAAGCGGCTGACGATTGGGCCGTTTTCGATCATGCCGATTCGAGTAACGCACTCGCTGGTGGATTGCGTGGCGCTGGCGATTCATACGCCGGTGGGCGTGGTGCTGCATACGGGCGACTTCAAGATCGACCTTTCACCACCGGATAACAAGCCGTTCGATCTGCACGCGTTTGCCGAGTTGGGCAAGCAGGGCGTGCTGTTGTTGCTGCAGGATTCTACCAACGTCGATCGCAATGGGTATACGCCGAGCGAGCGGGCTGTGCGGCCGAAGCTGGATGAGATTTTTTCGCAGACGAAGAAGAAGCTTTTCTTCAGCTGCTTCTCTTCTTCGATTCATCGCATTCGTCTGGCGATGGAGCTGGCGCATCAGCATGGGCGGAAGGTCGCGGTCATCGGGCGGTCGCTTGATAACTCCACCGAGATTGCGCAGGACCTGGGATATCTAGACGTGCCGCAGGGGCTGGTGATTAATCCTGGGCAGATTCGTGATTTTCCTGCGAATAAGTTGCTGATCATGATCAGCGGGACGCAGGGCGAGCCGATGAGTGCGTTGAGCCGGGCTGCGGTGAACAATCATAAGTTCGCCCACATCGATGCGGACGATACGGTGCTGCTGAGCTCGCGGGTGATTCCGGGAAATGAGAAGTCGATCTATCGGATGATCGATCACCTGGAGCGGCGCGATGCGAAGGTGATTCATGATGATGGCCAGTCGGGGTTGATCCACGTGAGCGGGCATGGAAGCCAGGAGGAGCTGCGATTGATGATCAATCTCGTTCGTCCGAAGTTCTTTATTCCGGTGCATGGAGACTATCGACACCTGAAACGTCATGCAGAGCTGGCGGCGTCGATGGGCGTGGTCGAGAAGACGATTCTGCTGGAGGACGGCGACGTTCTGGAGTTGGATAGAGACTCGGCGACGAAGACGGGCAAGGTTACGGTTGGCCGAGTGTGCATCGATTCTGGTGGGACTTCGACAGATGTTGTCGAAGACATCGTCATTCGCGATCGGAAGCACTTGAGCGAGGATGGGATTGTGCTGCCGATCATCGCGATCAACAAGCGGACGGGGCTGCTCGAGAATCCTCCTGAGATTGTCATGCGGGGCATGGCGATTCCTGAGGAGGGCCTGATTGCTGAGGCTCGGCAAGTGGTGCAGCGGACGCTGGAGGGATCTTCGTCGGAGGAGAAGGCCGATTACGGCGTGATCAAAGAGAAGATTCGCAATGATTTGAAGCGGTATATCCAGAAGAGCACGAGCCGGCGGCCTTTGATTATGCCGGTCATTCTCGAGATCTGACGAGGCCTGATTGATTTGAAAAAGCGCTCCTTGCGGGGCGCTTTTTTTGTGTTGATGGAGGTTAGCGTAGTGATTACCCCTATCAGTTAGAGGTCCAGATCAGGCTGCGGGAATAGTACGATCAGCGCGGGATATGTAATTGCGCACTGATCAAACCTGGTCGATGCGGCGGTGCGGATTGACCGAACAAGGTGCCTTTTATGTTGAAGATTGCTTTTTGCCGACGAGTGTCTGCGGCGATGTTGATCGCGGCGATGTTATCGGCGGGAGCGGCTGAGGCGCAGAAGCCGACGATTGAGCCGCCGACACGGCCTACGATCGGGCTGGTGCTGGAGGGTGGTGGGGCACTGGGGTTTGCGCATATTGGTGTGATTGAGTGGATGGAGGCGCACCACATTCCCGTGGATGATGTGGCTGGAACAAGCATGGGTGGGCTGATTGGTGGGCTGTATGCGTCGGGAAACAGCCCGCAGGAGATTGAGACGTTTGTTGGCGGGATTAACTGGTCTGCGGTGTTGAGTGGGCAGCTGCCGTTTCCGGCGTTGAGTTATCGACGCAAAGAAGACAAATTGGCGTTTCCGAACCGGCTGGATTTTGGGTTGAGGCATGGGATTAGTTTTCCGAACGGGTTGAACTCGGGGTCGGGAGTGGGGTTGTTGTTGGATAGGGAGATGCTTCCTTACTACGATTTGAAGAACTTTAACGATTTGCCGATTCCCTTCCGGTGCGTGGCAACCGATATTTCGACGGGAACTGAGCATGTGTTCAAAGATGGATCGCTGGCGCAGGCGATGCGGTCGACCATGTCGATTCCAGGCATGTTTGCTCCGGTGGTGCATGGGACCCAAATCTATTCAGATGGCGCTGCGGTGAACAATCTGCCGGTGGATGTAGCGCGCGGTATGGGCGCGGAGATTGTGATTGCAGTGTACCTGGATACAGGTCCGGTGGATAAGGAGAGTTTCAATTCGCTAGTGGGGGTGGCTGGAAGAAATCTATCGATCATGGTTTCGGCGAATGAGCTGAAGAGCATGAAGGACGCAAATATTCTGCTGAAGGCGGATGTGAGCAAGTTCACCTCGAGTGAGTTTGAGAAGAGTGCGGAGATTATTCCTCAGGGCGTGAAGGTGGCAGAGGAGCATGCGGCAGAGTTGGAAAAGTATGCTTTGAACGATGCTGATTGGCAGGCTTATGTTGCGCAACGGGATGCACGCCGAAAGACAAAGATTCCGGTACCGCAGTTTGTCAGCGTGTATGGGGTGGACGGGGCACAGCGGGCCGAGGTTGCGAATGAGTTTTCGAAGTACGTGGGGAAGCCAATCGACTCCCAGAAGATTGACACCACGATTGCGGATCTGCAGGGGACGAGAACTTACTCGAGCATCAGTTACAACCTGATCGATGAGAACAACCAGACGGGGTTGCTGGTTCGACCGCGACTGACGAACTATGGGCCACCATTTCTGAACGTGGGACCGACGCTTGCGTCCAATGATTCGAATGATATTCAGCTTGGGCTGGGCGCGCGTGCAACGTTCTTTGGACTGACGGGGCCGGGGTCTGAGGTGAGGCTGGATGCTTCGGTGGGGCAGGTAGCGGGCGCTTCCGGTGAGTTGTATCAGCCTTTGATTGTTGGCAAGCGGTATTTTGTCGCGCCGCGTGCGTATTACTCTCATACGATTGACTCGTTCTATTCTGGGAGCCAGGAGCTGTCGCAGTACACCGAGAAGCGGAATGGTTTTGGGTTTGATCTTGGATATCGGTTTGGCTCGAAGGCTGAGCTGAGGGTGGGTGAGGACTACCAGTGGTATGGCGAGACACTGCGGGTGGGGCAGCCCATTGAGCAGGTCTTTCATCTGACGCCATTTGTGAGTAACGCGCGGTTTCAATACCTGGGTCAGGATAATGTGCAGGTTCCTACGAGAGGAACAGAGTTTCTGACGAAGTACACCTACTCGACACAGAGACCGTTTGGAGACGGTGGGTATTCGCAGTGGAATTCGAGGGCGGCGCATTTTATTCCCGTGGGAGAAAAAGGGATTATCTTCGGCACGATGTCGGGAGGTACGAGTTTTGGGGCTACGAATCTGGGGCTTGCGGGATTTTCGCTCGGTGGGGCCCTGCGGTTGAGTGCGTACGATCGCGGAGAGCTGCTGGGGAGTGATTATTTTCTGGGGCAGACGGGTTATCTCTATAGGATTGCGAAGCTGAATCCGATCATCGGCGAGTCCATCTACGCAACGGCATTTTATGAGATTGGGAAGGTGTGGAATGGGGCAGCGGGGACGCCGACTCTGCCGAACGATATCGCAGGCGGCATAGTGGTGAAGACGCTGCTGGGGCCGCTCTATGGTGGCGCGAGTATCGGGGACAGCGATCATCGCAAGTGGTTCTTCGGTTTGGGGCGCGTGTTTTAGTGACTTTGTTCGAAGTGATTCGCCTCGTTTACAAGGTACTTCCCTTCTAACTTACTTCGTGGCAGACGCTTATTATTATCCTTGCGGCAGGAGCTGTAAGGAGATTTGAGCGGATGAGCGAGTTTGTGACGTTGGAGGAGATTCGGGCGGCGAAGGAGCGGATTGCCGGGGTTGCGGTGAGGACGCCGCTCTACCGCGTGGAGCGGGCTCGGCTGCGGATGGGGAGATTTGCGGAGCCGGAGTTCGATCTCTACATCAAGGCGGAGAGTGAGCAGCCGATTGGGAGCTTCAAGCTGCGTGGGGCTTACAACATGGTGGCGCAGTTGGCGCCGGAGGAGCTGCGGCGCGGGGTGATTACTTACTCCAGTGGAAACCATGCACAGGGTGTGGCGTATGCTGCGCGGGCGCTTGGGGCGAAGGCTGTGATTGTCATGCCGGGAAATGCTCCGGAGGTGAAGAAGGCGGCTACGCGGGCGCTGGGAGCGGAGATTGTGGAGGTGGGGCCGGCTTCGTCTGAGCGGAGACTGAAGGCGGAGGAACTGGTGGCGAAGTTTGGGTATGCGATGATTCCGCCTTATGATGCGCCGCAAATTATCGCCGGGCAGGCTACGTGCGGGTTGGAGATTGTGGAGCAGTTGCCTGGCGTGGAGCTGGTGATCTCGCCTGTGAGCGGTGGCGGGTTGCTGAGTGGGACGGCTACTTCGGTGAAGCTGGCGGCGCAGGCTGGGTTGGTGAGTGCTGGCGTGCAGGTTTGGGGTGCGGAGCCGGAGCTGGCGGCGGATGCGAAGGAGAGCTTTTATTCGAAGACGCTGGTGGAGTGGCCAGCGAGCGATACTACGCGGACGATCGGGGATGGATTGCGAACGCAGAGTATGGGGGTGTTGAACTTCGCGCACGTGATCGAGTTTGTGGATGGGATTGTGACGGTGTCGGAGGACGAGATACTGGCGGCGATGCGGGTGATGTTGGCCGCGACCAGCCTGGTGCCGGAGCCTAGTGGGGCGGTGACGCTGGCTGCGGCATTGTTTCATGCGGAGGAGCTGCCTAAGGTTCGTAAGGTTGCGGTGATTCTTAGTGGGGGGAATTTGGAGCCGGAGCTGCGAGAGCGGTTGCAGGGGGAGTTGGTGGCGAAGGCTTAGTCCTGCCGGACGGCCCCGCTGCGCTTGGTCACCCCACGAACGAAGACCTGTTCGTAGGGACCCCGATTCGCGCGGTCACTTCGTGACTTTTGTACCTTTCGTTGTGGTGCGGTCGGGATTGCTCCTCCCGTTGGTCGGAATCAAGGGTGAGTGTGTTTTTGGTAGCGGTTCAGGACTTCCTGTAGCGTGATTGTGCCTTCCAGGGAGCCGCGCATGGCGCGGTTGGTGACGGGCAGGAGCGGCCAGCGTTGGAAGTGCGGCAAGGCGCTTGATAGGGGTAGATCGGGGAAGAGGACGGGAGTGCGTTCGGGGCCGAGGTGTTCGGCTAAAGTGGCGGACTCACCGGGTGCCTTTGCGGAGTTTGGTTCGATCTGGGATGCGGCGTTGTCTGTCGTTTCCGCCAGGGCTTCGAGCTCTTCTCTCTTTGCGGCGTACCAGAGGCCATCCAGGCAGTGGACGAGAATGACGGGGATGGATTCGAGGTCTTTGTACTGGGCGAGTGAATGGAGCGTGTCCGCGATGGTTTCGCTGCCTTGAAGGATGGGGACTGTTACGGGCTGCATCGCGTCTTCGAGGTGGAGATTGCTCTCTTCGCGGAGCTCTTCCATGGAGGGAAGGTCGAGGCCGTCCTGGTGGGTGAACTGTTCGAGGATGGGGACTGGCTGGAGGACTCGGGAGATGAGGTACGCGATGGCGTTCGCGAGAATGACGGGCAGGACGATGGAGTAGTTGCCACTGACCTCGAGCACCATGAAGACGGAGGTGAGGGGAGCGCGAAGGAATGCGGCGAAGAGGACGCCCATTCCAACCAACGCGTAGGAGCCGATGGTGCCGGTGAGGTGCGGGAAGTAGATCTTTTCG
This sequence comes from uncultured Edaphobacter sp., assembly GCA_964658525.1. Taxonomy (GTDB): domain Bacteria; phylum Acidobacteriota; class Terriglobia; order Terriglobales; family Acidobacteriaceae; genus Edaphobacter. The sequence goes on along the minus strand of CAZZZG010000032.1, from coordinate 20,521 downwards.
AAGGTGCCTACTGCGGCGCCGAGCATAGCTCCGATGAAGAGCGTGGGGGCAAACATTCCGCCCGGGGTTCCGCTTGAGAAAGAGAGTGTGGTGGCGACGATTTTGAAGAGGGCGAGGAGGAGGAGCATCTTCCAGGCGAACTGGGCGTGCATTGCCTGGTCGATGGCTTCGTACCCTGCGCCCATGACCTGGACCAGACCGAAGTAGCCGATGGCTCCTACGAGAAGTCCGGCTGCGGCTGGCTGGAGAAGCTGTGACCACTGAGGCTGGCTGCGGAGTTTGGGACGGAGGTAGTTGAGGCAGCGGGCGAAGAGAAGAGAGGCGAAGCCGCCGACGACTCCGAGGGCTGCGTACGCGAGGAGTTCGCGTGAGTCGCGGAGGTCGACGACGGGAATGCGGAACATGGGCTGCGTGCCCCAGAAGGAGCGGGCGACAACCACACTGGCGACGGCAGAGAGGACGATGGATCCGAGGACGGCGGCGCTCCATTCGCCGATGACCTCTTCGATGACGAAGAGAATGGCTGAGATGGGAGCGTTAAAGGCGGCGGCGAGGCCAGCGGCGGCTCCGATAGGCGCGAAGATGCGGAGTCTTTCTTTCGACAGGCCGAAGCGACGGCTGATGAGGGAGGCGACGCCGGCTCCGATCTGGAGAGATGGGTCTTCAGGGCCGAGCGAGTGGCCGCTACCGATGGCGAGCGCCGAGAGAAGAAATTTGCCGATGACGGTGCGGAAGGAGATATAGCCGTTATTGATGTAGAGGGCGGCCTTGGTCTGGTTGATTCCGCTGCCTCGGACATTGGGGAAGACGTAGCGGGTGAGGAGGGCGATGACTAAGCCTGCGGCGGCAGGGATGTAGAGCAGGCGCGGCTGGTGGGGGTTGGGAGAGGAGCCGAGGAGGAGGACACTGAGCCACTCGATGGCCATGCGGAAGGAGACTACGAGCAAGCCGGCGATAACGCCGATGAAGATCGAGAGGACCAGGAAAACCCGCTCTTCACGGCCGGGAGCGACGCGGGCGATCATATCCTGACGGAGGGTAGGAGCTGCGATTGGCTCGGTCTCTACGATGGCTGGGTTGGTTTCCATCTTCTTTTAGGGCTCCATCGCTTTGGGAAACTTGGCGAGTTGCAGGAGGAGAGCGTCGTCTCCGGTTGGTGCGCCGCAGATTTTGCTGGTTTGGGTTTCCGTGTCGAAGACGAGTTGCATGATTGCGTCCTGCTGGGTGGGATCGTTGAGGAGAGCGGCGCGGGTGCTGGCGGCTTCTTTGCTCGCCCATCTTTCGGTGAGATCCTGCAACGGTGTTGCGAGGCCGCTGGCGGTGGAGACTTGAGCGTTACAGGCGTCGAAGCGGTTCTTTGCTAAAGCGCGGGCTTGCAGAATGCGGGTGACGCGCTCGTTATTTGGGAGTTTCTTTAGCGGTGCGAGGGCGAGGATGCGCGTGGAGTTGTCGAGCATCTCTTTGTCGCTGGGAGTGATTGTTTCGTGGTTGGCGGTAGCGGCCTCGCGTTCGTGCATGGCCTCCTCCATGAGGCGACGGGCTTCGTCGAAGTGGCCGGAGTCATATTCGAGGCGGGAGGCAGATTCGAGCGCCGTTTGGTTTTTCGGCTCCAGCGCGACGACCTTGTGATAGTAGTTCAGTGCGTCGTGCGGAGCGTTAGCTTGCTCGAGCAGCTGCGCGATGGTGAGGGAGAGGGGAACGTCATCGGGAGCGTTGCCTCCGGCGATGAGGAGCTCGGTGCGGGCATTACTGAGTTCTTGTTGCGCGATAAGGTATTGTGCGAGCTCGAGGCGGACGTCGCGGCGACGGAGAACGCCGTCTCCCTCCCAAGTGCCGTAGACGGAGGCTCGATAGGAGTTGATGGCCGTCTGAACGTCGTTCTTCTTTGCGGCGAGGCGAGCCAGGCGCAGGTTGATGAAGCCGTTGCCGGGTTCGGTCTCCCAGAGGCCGAGGAAGTAGTTGTACGACTCTTCAGTGTGGCCTGCGTCGCCGAGGGCCTGAGCAAGGAGAAGCTCGTAGGAGCGCTGGCCGGGGACGTAGGAGAGTGCGGTGCGGAGAGCGACGATGGCCTGGTCGGGATGACCGGCGTTGATGGCGGCCTGGCCCCGGGCGGACCAGCGCTGGCCCAGCTCTTCGCGGTGGGTGGCGAAGGACCGAAAGAGGAAGAATGTGATGAGAAACAGGACTACGGTGATGAGCACAAGACTGAGGAAGGTCAGGGAGTCGCGCAGGATCAACCTTCGCTTCAGGCTCGAATAGTCTTCTGTTTGCAGTGTCATAAACCGAATGGGAGGAGTCCTTGTAAGCTGCTCTCTCAAGTCTATGGATTTGATGCGTATGGGGATAGTGACGCCGTCTTCGGGCAGTTGATGACGATATTGGTTCTTGACCACGGGAGCAAAGTTTAGACTGGACGCTGTCTGCTGCCCGGCAAACTATGGCGGCGTCTAAATGAGGTCTATGCAGATTATTTTTATTCGGCGATGTGCGGTGGTGGGGATCGGTGCGGCGATGCTGATGGCAGGTGTCACCGCGTTGGGACAGAAGAAGGGGAAGGGTCAGGACTACGATAGGACGGCGATCGCGACGGTGCTTCATGACGCGAATGTGTATGTTGCATCGGATGCTGATGCGCAGAAGATCTCGCTGGTCACGCCTGGGCACGAGATACAGATCGTTGAACGGAGTGGGCCGTGGGTGAAAGTGTTTGCGAATACCGATATCAACGACGATGCCAATGAGGATGACAGCAATAAGCCGATGTTTGGTGAGGACGCGAATGTAGTGCCGGCGTCGGGTTGGATTCGGGACAAGGGGATTGTAGGGCCAGCCACGGCTGGTGGGGATGTGATCCTGTTTGGGTCAGCCGCGAACTTTGAAGATGAGGCGGAAAAGCCGCATGCGCCGAAGGGTGCGGCTGCTTCGGCTCATCTGCTTTATAAGCGCGTGGCAGAATATTTTCCGAGTTCGCCGCTGGCTGGTGAGGCTGCGTGGAGGGCGGCGGACATTCGATGGCAGCTCGATAAGTTGGATGTCAGTACGCTGCCGAGCGCGAAGGAGCAGGAGGCTTACCTGCGGCCTCAGATCTATGAGGGTGAGTTGAAGAAGGTGATGAAGGTATATCCGGGGAGCGAGTTTGCGGCGCGGGCGGCATTTGATCTGCTGGATAACAAGCTGTGTGGGGATTGGCAGGGATTGCCGAAGTGTCCGGAGATGGAGACGGGGCTTTATGTGAAGTATGCGCAACAGTATGGGGATGGCCCGAAGGCTGCGGAGGCGCTATATAACGCGGTGTATCGGCAGGGTGTGGCGGTGACGATGTACCTGGTGCAGGAGGATAAGAAGAAAGCTGAGGATGCGGCGAAGAGGATGCAGGCGCTGGCGATGGATTTGAAGACGCGGTATCCGAAGTCGGAGTTTGCGGCGCGGGGTGAAAGTCTTGCGTTCAGGGTGTCGCAGGGAATTCCTATCTATGGGAGCGACCGGGACTAGGCTCGTCGGGATGTGTGAGTATCTTCCTCGGGACATTCCTGGCGAGCGTGCGGACCATTTAACCGTTTACACATGCTGACGCTTTAGGATGGAGATATGTCGATTCTTCATGTCATCATCCTTGCCATTGTGCAGGGTCTTGCTGAGCTTTTGCCTGTATCCAGCTCTGCTCACGTTGTGGTTGCCGAAAAGCTGTTGGGGCTGAACCCGACGACACCGCAGATGACGCTGCTGCTGGTGATGCTGCATACAGGCACGATGTTTGCCGTGATTGTTTACTTCTTGAAACAGTGGAAGAAGACTTATTTTTCGAGTGGCGATGCGTTCAAGCGGTTCCTGATACGGTTGATCTGGGCTTCACTGTTGACCGCAGTAATTGGTGAGGTCATCATCAAGGCTATTGAGAAGACTGCGTTCAAGGGAGCTTCGAAGGGTGAGATCGAGTTGCTGTTCGGGCGGCTGGATCTGATTGCTCCTGCGTTGGCTGCGGCTGGGTTGCTGATTCTGCTCGCTGGACTGATGGAGAAGCGCCGCATGGGTGCGCATGAGCAGGTATATGGCGACAGCGTGACGATGCGACAGGCGGGATGGATCGGCGCGATTCAAGGCCTGTGCCTGCCGTTCCGTGGATTTTCGCGGTCCGGGGCTACCATCTCGACCGGGATGCTGACGGGGGCGAGTAAGGAGCGGGCGGAGCGATTCAGTTTTGCGCTGGCGGTGGTGCTGACGCCTCCTGCAATTGCGCGCGAGATGCTGCGGCTGGTGAAGGCTTCGCATGCGGCGCAGGCAGCGGGTACGACGATCGATCTGCATGGGAGCATGGTTATGGGGCTGCTTGGAGCTGTGTTCGCGTTTCTGGCTGGGCTGGTGGCGCTGAAGTGGTTGAGCAGCTGGCTGGAAGAGGGACGATGGTATCTCTTCGGGATCTATTGTCTTGTGGCGTCGGTGGTGGTGTTTGGGCTTTATCACGCGGGATATTGATTCATAGGCAGATACGTCGGCGCATTTTTAACAGGTGATTGGCTCAATAAAAGACTTCATGCGTGGTTGCATTTCACGTACGAAGTCTTTTTCCTTTACGGCTGAACGTCTCTTATGAAGTGCGCGTGTAGAGCCATGCCCAGACGATGAGAGGAAGCTGGAGAGGGATTCGCAGCCACTGCGCCCAGCTTTGACCCATGACGCCGGGGGCTGGCAGGTGAGCTGTCGCCATGTAGATATTGGCTGGCAGGACTGCAATCAGGAGAATTACTAGTCCCCAAGCTGCGGCTTGGCGCGTAGGGGGGTAAAGAAGACCAAGGCCGCCGAAAATCTCTGCCGCTCCGCTAATGTAGACGATGGCGAGGTGGGCAGGCAGCGATGGCGGGATGATTTTGAGATAGATGGCGGGATGAAGGAAGTGAAGGCTGCCGGCGACGACGAAGAGGACGGCGAGGAGAATGCGGCCAATCATGCTGGATCACTTCCCTCTTGCGACAATTCTACTTAGTTTTATAACCTAGCAAAAAAGCGGGCAGCGGGAATGACCCCAGCTGCCCGTCGTCGAGTGATACGCCCTGGTTACTTCGATACAACTGCGTCGCGATGACTCTTGACGTAGTCATGCGAGGTGAGAATGTGTGCCTGTTGTTCGGCGATGAGTTGGCGGATGGGTAGAGGGAGATCCTGGTTGAGCGCGTCAGCGTAGGCCTTTTTGGCTTCGTCCTCACCCTGTTCGGCTGTTTCGAGGAGAGTGTGGTCGCCGCCGCCAAGCTTGGCTTTCAGGTCACCCCAAACGCGGTGAAGGGTACCGGCGGTGGTACCGGACTCCTTGATGTCGTGAACGCCGTTCTGATGGAGGATCTCTTCGAGTTCGCCGCGGAAGCTGGCGCGTTTGAGAGATTCGGCCAGAAAGTAGCGCTTGAGGGTGTCGTCTTTGAGGTGCTCGCCAATGTCTGCGAAGCCCTTCTGACTGTCGAGAAGGGTGCTGATGAGGGAGTCGAGTGAACGCTGCATTTCGTGCTGTTTGCCTGAATCCGTTGCCATATTGAAGACCTCAATCTTTGGGTGAGTTGGTTCGGTTGGAGCAGGGTCCGTCGGCTGTGCGCGATTCTCCTCCGCCGACGGCAAGCAGGAGAAATCGCGAAAATCCCGCTCCCCTGCCAACCGATTCTAAGGACCGCCGGGTGAAATGGGCCCGGAGGTGAGTATGGAAGGATAGATGCACAGTTAGCCCGTGGGTTTGTATGTGGATACCCGAAGCGAGGTTTTTGTGCGTGGGCTTAGAGGCGGTCTGGGATAATCAAAGTTGCTCTGGTGATTTGCGGGCTTGGTTTGGATCGGACGGCGCGTTGAGCTTTTGCGCGCCGCGTCGAATGAGTCCGCGCGTCCCCTCTCACATGAAGGCTCCCCCAATGAAAACTCTGAGACTTGTTTCGACCCCGACGCGCAACCGCCGCCTGAATGAGATTCTTGGGATGGTCGTACTGGTGGGTGCGGGGCTGCTGCTGCTGGCGCTGGCCAGTTATACGCCGACTGATCCGTCGTTCGACACGGTGGGACAGTATGTGAAGGGGCGGCCTGCGCACAACTGGACGGGTATGGTTGGGGCTTTCCTGGCGGATGCAATGCTTCAGTTGATTGGGGTGGCTGCGTTTTTTCTTCCGCTGGTGCTGGGACGGCTGGGGGTTTGCTGGATGCGGTCGCGGCCAGCCGGATCTCCGCTGGCGAAGACGATTGGGTTGGGGATGTGGGTGGTGTTTGGGCCGGCGGCGATCGCGCTGCTGCCGGGAGAGATGATGTGGCGCGGTGCGTTGCCAGTCGAGGGGACGACGGGTCGGCTGCTGGCGGACTTCATGGTGCATTATCTGAATCTGCCTGGGGCGGCGATTGTGCTGACGCTCATGGTGGCGGTGTCACTGTATCTTGCGACGACGTTTACCTTCAACACGGCGCGGGAGTGGGCGACGATCCGGTTTGGGTTTCTACAGCGGCTGTGGGAGTGGTGGGTTCAGCGGCGCAGCAGACGCGCTGGGGCAGAAGCTTCGTTTGAGGAGTCTTATGGGAGCAAGCGCGAGCAGGCGGACGCGAAGGCACGACGGGCTCGGGAGCTTGCCGAAGATGCGGAGCGAAGGAGAGCCAAGCCAGAGCCGGAACCAACGACGTTGCTGGGCAGCTTGTTTGGTTGGTTGAGCAGGAAGAAGCGCGTGGAGCCGATCTCGATTGTGCCTGAGGAGATTGCTACGGGACATACTCCGTCGATCTTTGAGGCGATGCCGAGGACGCTGGTGGATGCACCTCCTGTGACTGCGTTCGGTACGGCTGCGGCTGCTGCGGCGCCTTATGCAGAGGTGCTGGCGAAGGCGGCTGCTCCGGTGCATGCGCTCGATGATGAGTCGAACTTTGCTGGTTTTGGTCAGGAAGAAGAGTGGCTACAGCCAGTTGCGACGAAGGCGACTCCGATTCGTGCGGTGAAGAAAGTAGAGGAAGAGACACGCACCTCGTTTGCCGCGCCCCACACTCCTGCGGCAGCAGTTCCGCTTCCGACTCTGCCGGAGAGCATCTCGTTCGGCAAGCGGGCGGATGCTGACATCAAGCCAGTGACGATTGTGCCGAAGAGCGTTCGGGGGTATAAGTTGCCGCCTTCGTCGCTTCTCTATCGCAGCGAAGAGCATGCTGTTGTTCGCGAGGATGCGCTGCGCGAAGAGGCTCGGGTGCTGGTGGAGAAGTCGGCCGAGTTTGGCGTCGATGGGCAGGTGACGCAGATCAATCCCGGGCCGGTGGTGACTACGTTTGAGTTCAAGCCTGAGGCCGGGGTGAAAGTTGCTCGGATTACCGGATTGGCTGACGATCTTTGTCTTGCGATGGCGGCAGAGTCGATTCTGATTGAGAGGATGCCGGGGAAGAGCACGGTTGGCATTCAGGTGCCGAATCATGAACGGGAGACGATCTGGCTTCGGGATGTGGTCGAGTGTGAGAGCTTTGCGCAGAGCAAGAGCAGACTGGCGATTGCGTTGGGGAAAGACATCAATGGGCGGATCGTTACTGCCGATCTGGCGAGTATGCCGCATGTGCTGATCGCGGGCTCGACGGGTTCGGGTAAATCGGTCGCGATCAACGCGATGATTATGAGTGTGCTTTTCAAGAGCACGCCCGAGCAGGTTCGGATGATTCTTGTGGACCCGAAGCGCGTCGAGTTGGGGATGTACGAGGGGATTCCGCATCTGTTTACCCCGATCATCACGGAGGCGAAGCTGGCGGCAAATGCGCTGCGTAATGCCGTGCGCGAGATGGAGCGGCGGCTGAAGCTGCTGGCTGCGAACCATGTGCGAAATATCGATCAGTTCAACAAGCTATTCGATCATGGCAGCGAGTATCTGTTTGAAGACGTGAATCAGGAGCCGCTGCCTTACATCATCATCATCATCGATGAGTTGGCAGACCTGATGATGCTGGACCGGTCGAATGTGGAAGAGTCGATTACCCGGCTGGCGCAGATGGCGCGTGCAGTTGGAATTCATCTTGTGCTCGCGACTCAGCGGCCTTCGGTGGATGTCATCACGGGGCTGATCAAGGCGAACGTGCCGACGCGTATGAGCTTCCGTTTGGCCACGAAGGTAGACTCGCGGACGATCATTGATTCGAATGGCGCGGAGAGCCTGCTGGGACGCGGCGATATGCTCTATCTGCCACCGGGGACTAGCCGCGTGCAGCGCGTGCATGCTCCGTTTGTGACTGAAAAAGAGATCTCGGCGGTGACGGCGTTCTGGAAGGCGCAGGGCGAGGCCGAGTATGTGCATGGATTCCTCGAAGGGCCGAAGGAAGACAACCCCACCGGCAAGGATGGCGATGGGGGAGACGATGGGGACAATAACGATCCTATGTACGACGATGCGGTTCGGCTGGTGTTTGAGTTTGGTAAGGCAAGCACTTCCCTGCTGCAACGCAGGCTGCGGATTGGGTATGGGCGTGCGGCTCACCTGATCGACATGATGTACAACGACGGGCTGGTGGGCCCCGCGGATGGGTCGAAGCCCCGTGAGATTTTGAAGTCTCCGAACTGGATCAGCGAGGTCGATGCAGCGATCCGCTAGTCGGATTGCTAGACAAGGCTTCGATTAATGGTGGACCGTCTTTGATGAGCGGATGGCGACGATCGCGAGGATGCAAATCACGATGAGTAGCGCGATCCAAAGCAGGTGTGGATGACGATCACTGAGAGGGCGTGCATCGGGGCGATCTCGGTAGGCGGGGTTCAGTTGCTCGGCGCTTAGCTTGGCAGTGTGAAACTCGCCGGATGGGGAGAAGAGGCGGGTGTATTCGTACTGCGGTGCCGTGAGGGCAACATCTCCGTAAAAGAGAGTGAGTGGTTGGGGCGCGGGTGCGTCGAAACAGATCTTGCGTTGGCGTGTCTCGAGACGAACAAAGGTGATGGGTAGCGGTGTGTCGTCGCCGTTATTGACCGCTACTTCTACGGTCGCTGCACTCTGCATGTTGGAACCGAGGGTTGCGGGGACGCTGAGTTGTTCCTGTCGAATCTCACGGCCTGCCTGGGTGAGGTGAACGCGGAGGATGGTGCCGGAGAGAGCTTCGCCGAGCGAGTCGGCTGGGTTCGTTGTGGCGACGGGGTGGTCGGAGATGCTGACATCGCGGCTGAAGTTGGCTTTGAAGATCGGGGCGAGAGCGAAGGAGACGCGTTCGATGGGAATGCGTTCCGGAAGCTTGAAGGTAGCCACGCTTTGGCGACCTCGCTGGATCATGGAAGTAGCTTCGGCGGCTGTGGTGTAGAGAGACTGGGCTTCGCGGCTGGGGGGGACGGTGACGGACTGCACCATCTTTTGCAGCGCCTGGGGCGAAGTGTCTAAAGTGTGCGTGCCTGTTGCCGGAGAGATGGCCAGCTCGATGTGGAGATAAGGGAGGCTGGTCTCCTGCAGGTGAATGGTGGTGCTGCGGGAGAGACGCTGCGAGGTGAGGTCGAAGAGGGTGAACTCTCCGAGACGGGTCTGGTTTGCGTAGTTGGGGTCGCGGGTGCCTGAGACCGTGGCAGTGGCGATAAAGTCTCGTTCGGGCAGATCGAGGGTGAGTTCGGTATAGGGGCGGTTTGGCATCTCGAGATCGAAGACGATGTTGCGACCGCGAAGACCTAGATTGCGGATGGTGGCGGTGTCGCTGTCGGGTTGCTGGGGTTCGCTTAGCGTGATGGCGTAGGGGATTTCGCGGTTGTCCTGATAGAGGCGAAGGTCTTTGAGCGACGGAGCGGCGTGGGGGAATAGAGCGGGATCGAGCACCGCGCAGCTTTGACCAGGCCCTGTCGGCAGGGTGATGGTTCGCTGGTAGCGAAAGTAGTGAGGGTCGGCTGGTTCTGGAGTTGTGGCTGCCTGCCAGAGAAGGAGGGTCAGAAAAATCGCTGACTTCACTGATCGACTCCTTCCTGTGCGTGCGGTACCGGAACCGGGGTTGGAAGGCGGAGAGCAAGCCAGTCTTTCTGGTAGGCGAAGCTGATGGCCATCAATAGGGCTCCAAGACCGAGGAAGCTGAGGACGCGATAGCCCTGGCTAAGATTGCGCAGGTCATAAAGGAAGGTTTTGCCGATGGTAAAGACCAACAGGAGCAACGCTTGCCAACGGACGAAGGCAGACCGTTTCCAGAAGCCCAGGGCCAGCAGCGCGGCTCCGTAGAGCATGAGGAAGGCGGACATGGCGAGAGCTTTCTGGAGATCAGCCTCGGGGTTGGCTACAGAGACTCTCCACGCAGAGTCGAGTTCGCGGAGACACGACAGGATGGCGATGAAGTTGAAAGCTACTACGGAAGATCCAGCGATGAGCAGCCAGCTTGGGAAGGATCTCTCGTGATGCTTATTGAGTTGAAGGGGGCGGTGCGCGACGAAAGCGGAGATGCCGAGAGCGGCGAGGCCAAAGAGCGCAGTAGCGAAGCGAAGATTGAAGAAGGCGTTGGCGATTCGTTCGTTGAGCCAGAAAGGTTCGACGAGGAGGCCGCAGACTCCTAGTACGAGAGCGGCGGTCGCGAGACGACGAAGGATGCGTGGGGCCGGGAAGGTGGCGTCGTCTGACGTTGGGCTTGTGAGACGAGCCGCGACCCACAGGAGAGCCGCGCCCTCTGCAAGCCAGCCAACGATGATCCAGCGGCCACTGGCCTTGAGGGGGATGGCGATCGTGAGGAAGACGATAGCGAGGGAGAGATGGATGGCTGAGGTGACGCGAGGTTGGAGCAGTCGCATCAGGCCGAGATAGAGGGCGGCAAAGAGAACGGCGAGCCAGGGGAGGAGATCGTGATTACCGGTGTCCTCCAGGACTGCGTAGGAAGCCAGAGCAGCGAAGACGGCGTTGGCTAATGGGAGCAGGATTTCGGTAATTGGAGAGGATGTTCGTTTTTCGACTTGTGGGATGCGAATGGAGGGAATCAGAAACGTGACGAAATATAGCGCGATGAAGATCGCTGTGATGGCGAGCGGCTTTATCGTGTTGTAGACATTGAACCATTCGATGTACCACGCAATGAACAAGGCGACGGTCGCGGGAAAAGCTCCGAAGAGAAGGCGCGGCCAGGGCTTGAGACGGCCGAGGCATACCGTGGCGACGTCGATCGCGAGGATGTACGTGAAGAGAAAAACTTCGTGGTTGCCTCCGGTGGAGAGAAGCAATGGGGTTGCGAAGGCTCCGACGAGTGCGTAGGCAGCGAGGATCTGGCTGTTTTGTGACCAGGCCATGTAGGCGTTCCATGCTGTTACCAGGATCATGGCTGGAAGAGCTACAGCGGCAGGGAGCAGATGGTAGAGCTGAAAGGCGGCCCAGAGCGAGAGGTACAGTGCTCCGCTTCCGATGGCCTTGAGAGAAAAGGAGAAGGCGTTGAAGCCTTGACGGCGAAAGCGCTCGGACCAGAGGACGACCGCCGCGCCTGCGATCAGTCCGGCTAGAATTCGGCCGATGGGGCCGATCCAGTGATTGTCGATGGCCCATTTGAGAAAGAGGGTTGTCGCGATGAGCAGCGCCAGAATGCCAATGCGGCTGAAGAGTTGAGAGCCTATGCGGCTCTCAAGCGCGCCGCTGGACTTAGGAAGATTTTGCGCGAAGTTCGGTGCGAGGTTTCCTGTGGGGACGGGTGGCGGTGGGGTCGAGAGTTTGCGTGCTTTGAAAGAGGGGGTGGAGCGCAGTTCAGCGAGCTGCTGCTCCAAATTCTGGACGCGCAGAGACAGGGCGGCGAGGGTCGCGGCCATCTGGGCTTGCTCGGTGGGCTCCTTTGGGCGGTCCTGATGCTGCTCGTCCTGCATATCCTCCGAAGCCATGGCAACTACTTTACCGCTATCGCATACGGGATTGGTACTGGAGTCTGTCAGTTGATACTCTTTGCGCTGAGGATAAGGGACAGGGATGGCCGTTCGGATCTTGATTGTGGATGATGATGAGGTGAGTCGGGAGGTGCTTGCGCTGCTGGCAGCTGGCGCTGGGTACGAGGTGGATACGGCGGATTCGGGCGACGCGGCGCTAATGAGTGTGCAGAGAGTACGCCCGGAGGTGGTGCTGACCGATATACAGATGCCGGGCGTTACGGGGGATGAACTCGCTCGGCAACTGCGCGGTTTGTGTGGGGCGGGAACGTTGCTGTTGGCGATGAGTGGAAGCGAACTAGAGGACGGAGTGGGGCGGGAGTTCGATGGATTTCTGCTCAAACCGTTTGCGATGGAGGCGCTGACAGCCGCGATTTCTGATCGTTTAACTCGAGTGGAGAACATCCCGACCACTGCGGAGAGTAGTGTGTTGGATGAGAATGTTTACACGAAGCTTGCCGGATCGATGAGAGGCGGCCAACTGAAGGAGTTGTATGCGCTTTGCCGTGAGGATGCGGAGGTAAGGGTTGAACGGATGAGGCAGGCAGCATCCAGGGACGACGATGCCACCTATAGAAAGGAGGCGCATGCGCTCAAAGGAGGGTGCGGAATGGTAGGAGCTGTTGAGCTGCAAAGACTTGCAACGTCAATGGAGGAGCGAGGTTTGTGTGGTGACGATGTAGCTACATTAGAGGAATTCCTGCGCGCATCAGAACGGCTGCGGCGTATTCTGGTCGCACGCGAATAGCAACTAAAGTCGGATCAACGAGTTGTCGGGAGATGAGCACGATGAAGGAATCGATGAAGAAATCTGACGATGTGGTTGTTACAGCGACACCGATCCGTATCGTTGTTGCCGATGACCATCCGGTAGTGCGCTTCGGCGTGAAGAACATGCTGGAGAACGAAGTCGGCTTCGAGGTGGTAGGCGAAGCAGAAGATGGCGATGTGGCGATTACGCAAACGCTCGAGCTGGAGCCGGATATACTGCTGCTCGATCTGCAGATGCCGCGGCTGCCTGGACTTGAAGCGTTGCGCGCGATTATGAGTAAATCGCCACGCGTGAAGATCATCATGCTGACGAGTACGATTTCGACACAGCAGGTTATCGAAGCGCTACAGATCGGGGCTCGCGGAATTGTGTTGAAGGATGCTGTTGCAGGAGATCTTTCGCGTTCGCTACGCGCAGTGTTGTCGGGCGACTACTGGATCGGCGGGGAGCGCGTTGCGAACCTTGTGACGGCGCTGAACGAGTTGATGAAGAAGGCCGCGGCGGTGCCCGAGCGGAAGACCTATGGTTTGACGCCACGGGAGCTGGAGGTTGTGACCTGCATCGTGGAAGGATGCAGCAACAAGGATGTGGCAAAGCAGTTCACGATCAGTGAAGAGACTGTGAAGCGGCACCTTTCGAATATCTTCGATAAGACAGGTGTTTCTACGCGGTTGGAGCTGGCGCTGTTTGCGATTGCCCATAAGCTGGTAGTGCTGGATAACTAGCACTGAAACTGACTGGTCGTGAGGCTTCAGTAAAATGAAGAGATGAGCGACGGCGCGGATTCGAAGATTGTAGATTTGCTAGTGATTGGCGCGGGGCCGACGGGTATGGCTTGCGCGATTGAGGCGCAACGAGCCGGTTTTACAGCGATGATGGTCGACAAGGGCTGTCTCTGTAATTCACTGTTTCATTACCCGGCGCATATGACCTTCTTTACGACACCGGAGCTACTGGAGATCGGGGATATGCCCTTCTCCAGTCCGAACCAGAAGCCCAATCGCAGTGAGGCGCTTGAATACTATCGCAAGGTCGCCGAGTTCTACAGGCTGGACGTTCGGCAGTATGAGAATGTCGAGCGCGTAGATGGTCGCGACGGAAATTTTACGGTTCATACGGTAGACCAGTTTGGACGGCCGATACAGCATCGTGCACGGAAACTGGTAATCGCGACCGGCTACTATGATCTGCCGAACTACCTTGGGATTCCGGGTGAGGATCTCAGTAAAGTGAAGCACTACTATCATGAGCCGCATCCTTACTACGGTCTGGACGTGGTGATCATCGGGGGTAAGAACTCTGCGGCGATCGCTGCGCTCGACTTGTGGCGTCATGGAGCAAAGGTGACACTCGTGCATCGGGGTAAGGAGATCTCAAAGAGCGTGAAGTACTGGATTTTGCCCGATATCAATAACCGGATAAAAAACGGTGAGGTGGACGCCCATTTTGATAGTGCCGTGACCAACATCACAGAAGATGACGTGACGATCGCGACGCGGCGAGGAAAGATAACGATTCCGAATCAGTTCGTGTTTGCGTTGACGGGATATCATCCGGACTTCGATTTCATTGAACGACTTGGGCTGAAGCTGGATAAGGCGAATGACCGCTGCCCTGTGTGCAATCCGGCGACGCTGGAGAGTAATGTTCCGGGCATTTATGCGGCTGGAGTGATTGTGGCGGGAGAGCGGACGAGCGAGATCTTCATTGAAAATGGGCGCTTCCACGGTAAGTTGATCGCGGCGGATCTGCGACGCAAACGGGAAGCTGTCGCTTAGGCCATGTCTTCGCTTAGCCGATGACCCGGCGGAGAAATCCTCTGATCCCCAGAGTCGTGAGGAGGCATAGTGAGACCAGAAGCATGCCGACGATGATGTATGGGTTCATGTGAGGCAGCGTTGGCGTGAGCGATGCGCGGAGTCCTTCACTCATATAGACGATGGGGTTGATGAGAACGCCGACCTGGAGCCAGCGAATGTGCGTCAGCGCGGCCCAGGGATAGTACACGCAGCCGAGGAACGTGATCGGGATAACGACTACGCCGAAGATGAGGCCGATCTGCTGCGGTTTGACGCTCGTACCGATAGTGAGACCGAGCGCGCCGGCAGTGAGGCTGGCTAGGGCGACGATGAGAATGAGAAACGGCCAGCTGCTGACATGAGTTGTTGGATGTGTGGCTGGCACGTAGTAGGCCAGCGGGTAAACGATGCAGGCAGCGATTACGCTTTGCACGGCGGAGAAACAGATTTTTTCGATCGCTACAAAGGGTACGGGTAGCGGACACATTACGCGGTCGTCGATCTCGCGTGTGATGCCGAACTCCTGTGCAAGGGGAAGGGCGACGGCGGCGATGCCGGAGAACATAATGGCGACAGCCATGAGGCCAGGAAGGAGGACGGTCGAGAAGGCGTTGCCGGCCATGGCTGCGGTGGGGTTCATCGCAGCGCCCGCGTTCATGTGGGGTATGACGTAGGTGAAGACGAAGAGAAATAGCAGAGGGTTCATGCAGACGCGAATGACGAAGGGGAAGAGCTCGCGGCGAAGCACGTGCAAGTCGCGGCGGAAGAGGCCGACGAAGGCGCGTCCATACTGCGTCAGCTTCGAACTTTGAGCGGCGCGGATCGTCGGGCGGTTCAGCGGCGTGCTGGTATTTGCGGCTTCTGCCAGTTGAGTCATAGTTCTCTCTCGATTTCTCGATGCTGCCCTGAGCTATTCGCGGAGGTCGCGGCCAGTGAGACGAATGAAGACGGTCTCGAGGCTGGTTTCAGTGATGGTGAGATCGCGGAGGCCATAGGGGTCTGCTTCGCGGACGACGTCGGAGAGAAGGCCTTCTACGCCATGTGCGAGGACGCGTACGCCTTTGGGGGTTGGCTCTGCGCTGGCCACTCCGGCGAGTTGCTGAAGCTGTTGAACAAGGGTTGGGATGTTGTCGTGGCTGCGGAGGTAGAGCTCGTAGACTTTTTGCGCTCCGACGGAACCCTTGAGCGCGGTGGGCGTGTCCTGGACGAGGATCTTGCCGTGGTCGATGATGGCGACGCGGTCGCAGAGTTCGTCGGCCTCCTCCATGTAATGAGTGGTGAGGACAACGGTGATTCCCTCTTCACGCAGGTTGCGGACGGCGTCCCACATGGCGATGCGGCTTTGCGGGTCGAGGCCGGCGCTGGGCTCGTCTAAGAAAAGAACTTTGGGGTGGTGAGCGATGGCGCGGGCAATCTGGACCCGTTGAGCGAGACCGCCGGATAGCTGGGCGGGATAGGCGCCAGCGCGTTCGGTGAGGTGGAACTGAGCGAGGAGTTGGTTGGTGCGATCGTCTGCTTCGGTGCGGGAGAAACCAAAGTAGAGGCAGTGGAAGTTGATGTTTTCGAAGATGGTGCAGGCGCGGTCGAGGGTGTTGTACTGCGGCACGACTCCGATAAAGCGACGGGCGACCGCAGGGGTTTGGACGACGTCGATTCCTGCGATGCGGACCCGACCCGCGGTGGGTAGAGCGCGAGTGGTACAGATGCTGATGGTGGTGGTTTTTCCGGCGCCGTTGGGGCCGAGAAGGCCGAATAGCTCGCCCTCACGGACGCTGAGATCGATGCCGTCGACGGCGACGACTCGCTGCTTGCCGTCATAGATTTTCTGAAGGCCTTCGATCTCGACTATCACTGATAGTAACTCCTGCTACGTTTCTGCGATTATATGCAACGTGATGGCGCGTCCGGGATTGTCCCGGCTCCAGCTTTTTGCAAGGTCAACAAGTTTCGGCCAATACGGTAATACTAAGTTGTGACACGGATGACGATTTTGCCAAAGTGCGAGGCGGACTCCATGTGGGCGAATGCCTCGGCGGATTGGCTAAAGCCGAAGACCTTGTCGACGATCGGGTGCAGTTGTGCTTTCGCGATGGCTGCGTTCATCTGCTCGAACATCACTCGGGAGCCGACGTAGATTCCCTGCACGCGTAGCTGTTTGTGGAGGATTGGCGTTAGTACGATTGGGTCCGCGGTAGACGCGCCAGAGAGGATGCCTATCTGCGCGATGGTTCCACCGACGCGTGCTGCACGTAGAGATTGTCCGAAGGTGCCGGCGCCGCCAACTTCGATAATGCGGTCCGCCCCTTTGTTTGCAGTGGCCTCGGAGACCCATTTGGACCAGTCGGGGCGCTGTTTGTAGTTGCATCCTTCGTCGAGGCCGAGGCTGCGAGCGCGAGATAATTTTTCGTCGCTGGAGGAGGTGCCGAGGACGCGGGCTCCTAGAAGCTTGCCGAATTGCAGCGCGAAGATGGAGACGCCGCCGGTGCCCTGGATGACGACAGTTGCACCAGGTTCAATCGGATTGGCGGCGTCTCCGGCGTGAAGAAGAGCGTTCCACGCGGTGACGCCGGCACAGGGCAAAGTCGAGGCTTCCTCGTAGGACAAGTGCTCGGGGAAGCGAACGACTCCCTGTTCGTGAAGGAGAACGTATTCGGTGAGCATGCCGTCGACGTCGCCGCCCAGTGCGTCCTTTGATTTTTCGGCGGTCGGCGGCCCGTCGAGCCAGCGCTGCATGAAGATGCCGCAGACGCGATCACCGACTTTGACTCGAGTAACGCCTTCGCCGATGGCGACGACCTCACCCGCTCCATCGGAACAGGGGATACGCGGGAGGACCATCTTTGGGTTGTAGAGGCCCTTGACTACCATCAGGTCGCGGTAGTTGAGAGAGACAGCGTGAACTTTGATGAGAACCGTGCCAGGCTTTGCTTGTGGTTTCGGTATATCGATTGGACGAAGGTGGTTGATACCGAATTGCTGGACTGGATATGCGTGCATTGTTCCTCTGATGCGTTCATATGCTGATTGATTCGAAAGATACGGGCAGGCTAGAGCGGCGAAACTATTTATATATTGATATATGACGGCGTAGAATGAACACTATGTCGCGAGGATGGGAGAGTAAATCCGTGGAAGAACAGCAAAATCAGGCTGCCGCTCCAAAGCCTGCCACCGCAAATGATAATGCCGAGGTGGCAGAACGCAAACGACGGCGACAGGCGCTGGAACTGCAACGGGAACGTATTCTTTCGGAGCGGACCTCAAGCCCGCACCGGCGATCCGCGCTTACGGTTGCGCTTGCCGATATCGAAGAGAAGCTCTCGGAACTTGGTTGGTCGATCCACATGTAGAGTTTCGACTGCTGTGACGAGTGGAGATGCTGGTTCAACCCGACTGCGCCATGGCGTTGAGCGGCTTAGTTTGAGTGTCGACATTTTGGATTGGAAGAACGAAGGGGCCGCTATAAGCGGCCCTTCTTGGTTTATGAGAAACAGGTTTACTGAGGAGTTGCCGGAGCTGGCGTCGCATCAGGGCTGCTTTGTTCTACTCCGATGGCGTCTCCTGAGACGACAAGGTTGACCCGGCGGTTTTGGGACCGGCCTTGCGCGGTCGCATTGTCCGCTACAGGTTTGGCCTTGCCGTAACCGGTGGCGGTGATGTTATCCGGCTGTACTCCCTGTGTTACCAGAAAGTCGCGGACGGCGTCGGCGCGGTTTTCGGAGAGCTTTTGGTTATATGAGTCGCTACCGACGCTGTCGGTATAACCCTCAACCTGAACCTTTAGACCGGGATAGGCCTGCAGAATTCCGGAGACCTTCGCCAGACTGATCTGCGTGTTGGGCTTGAGGGTGTACCGGCCTGTATCGAATAAGACATCAGACATATTGACGATGAGGCCGCGCGCCGATTCGCTGGTGGCCAGGACGCTATTGAGTTGAGAACGCAGCTTCTCGCGAACAGCGTTTGCGTCTGTTGCGCTCTTATTGGCGGCTGCTGCGCGGGCCTGCGCTTCGGCGGCGGCGGCTTCGGCACGAGCACGGTCTGCGTCCGCTTCAGCCTGGGCGGCACGGGCGCGTTCAGCTTCAAGTTGGGACTGCTGAGCTTGTAGCTGCGACTGCTGGGCTGCGGCCTCGGCATCACGCTTGGCGTTGTCGGCGTTCAGTTGACGCTCAGCGGCCTGCTTGCGCAGAGTGACGAGGCGGGCGTCTTCGGCACGCTGCACGGCTTGGCGAGCAAAAGTAATCTCCAGCCTTCGATCGGCTTTTTTGTTTTGATCGATGTCGGTGGCGTTGCGAAGATCCTGCTTCGCCTCGGCCATGATGTCGGGGGCATACTTGTCAGCTCCGGCCGCCACTGCGATGCGGATTGCGTTGTTGGCCTGATAGAGCTCGAGCGGAGATTTTTCATCCCGGGTAATGGGATTGAGGTTGGATGTGGAGCCTTCGGTCTGCGCATAGGATCCGCGCGCAAGCAGAGAGTAGTGCGCGTTCACTTTTTCCAGCACGCCTGTGGTCTTATCGCTAATGATCACGTTTTGCAACACTACAACGTCGCTTGGCTGGGTCACGGAGAAGTAGGGTTCCGCCGTGACGATCATTCCGAAGGACTGCAGGGCGGTCGTGACTTCGATGTTGTTCTTGTTGTTTGAGGGAAGGACTTCGCCCAGGTTGTTGGGGCGGCCATCCGGAGTAATTGCCCAGAGGACGTACGTTAGGTACTCGGGACCGAAACCGTTGGCCGGAGTAAGGCCCTGGAATCGGGCTTCAATGTGGATTCCGCCGCGTTCACTGGTGACCTTCGCTTGACCTTTGGCTAGTGGAAGAAGAGCCGTGCCTTTGAAACCTATGTTGGTCGAACCGCTGCGATGCAGATAGTTAACAGCGTCGAGGTCGCGCTGGACTACCTTCACGCGATAAAGATAAATTCCGTTGTCCCCTTTCTTGATATCGTTTGAGTCCTGAGCGGGGGCCGTCTGGGCGGTCGGGTTTGGCTCCTGAGCGTGCAACGCTATCGATGTCGATCCGCAAAGTCCAGCAGAAACCATTAGGGCAGTAAAGAAGTTCTTGTTGCGATACATTCACGATCTCCTTGCCGTACACGAGCTTATGGCGCAGGCGCGCGGAACTTTCCTCACGCTTGGCGGTTATATCATGCGATGCGGGGAAGGAAGCAAAGGGTGTCCAGAAGGCTATTGCTTCAGACGGCGCGCTTGTTACCTATAGAGGCGATAAGAGCCTGAAAACATTTGGCTTGTTGCCTTGCGCAAAAACGACGACAGCCCTCCGTGCGTGGAGGGCCGTCGTCTCTTAATTGCAACGATTTATGCGCTGTGCTGGTGCTGCGGGGTGGTGCGATGCACGAAGTGGTACGGGGGCCAGGGGCCAGAGAGCTGCATGCGACAGTCCTTTAGCTCCAGGGTGGCCGAGGTGTACTTGTTTTGATATCGCTCCACGGTCTTGTTGTCGATCAGGTGGGCGATGTCGAGAAGCATCTTGCCGGTGTCCATGCGTTTGCAGGTGATCTCTTCGGCTAGTGGTAAGAACATGCGATGCATCTGGATGGAGAGTGCGCGGGCCTTAGACTGACGCTCGCGTTGACGGCTGGCGCTCTCGCGCAGGCTGGTCAGATACTGCTGACCCACTGTCATATCGCGAGCGGCGTTACCGGGGCAGATATCGTCGACCAGGACCTTGAGGTGCATCTCGGCCTTGCCGCGGAGACGTTCGACATTGGCCTGGAAGTGACGCTGGTTGGAGCGAACGGAGCGGCGCAAGGCATCGTCATCCTGAAAAGTCGTGCCAAAACGGAAGGGCAGAACGGTGGAAAGCTTGAAGCAATCTGCGACAACGCGGGCGTGGTCTTTGGCCGCCTGCTGGTCGAGCCGCGCGGTGTCTTCGGGGCTGTGTTCGGAGACGATGACCGCCAAGTCACTGGCAGGAAAGAGAAACGTTTGATTACCGAAGAGCCCCGAGACGTTGGTCAGGGGCATCGGGCGGCGGTGGCGGCAAAGTTCTGGAAATGCTTGTCTCTCTGCGACGCAATACGCGTACCATGCCATAATTTATATCCTTCCGAGCGCGCTGAGGGGTCTAACTGCCCCATCAGGAAGTTGGTTATGTAACTCAAACCGATACG
>CAZZZG010000031.1:36761-37974 GCA_964658525.1 uncultured Edaphobacter sp. | reverse complement strand
TCGTGACTGGATTGGTTGGTGTCGTGACAGGATTGGCTGCCTTCTGTGCTCCGCCGCATCCCATGACTATTGCAGCGAACGCACCGAGCAGCAGCAGACTAACCAGAGTCTTTGTTCGGCGACTGCGTAAGGGCAATCCGAAGAACAGGAACGCCGCAAGTGCGTTGCCTCCACCAAGCGCCAACAGCCGGTTGCGCTGTTTGCGGAAAGCAGTCGCTGCCTGGCTAGTCGCGTTGGACGGACTACTCGCTGCCGTGGTGTTGACAGTGAGCGTCGCCGATACAGCTGCTATTGAGGTGATGGCCGGTGGCGCAGCGACGGAGCAGGTAGGCAGATCGACCGCAGTTGCCGGACCGGTTACGGTACAGGAGAGCGCCACCGGGGCCGAAAAACCACCGCTCGGCGTGATCGTGATCGTCGAAGTCCCGCTGGCGCCGGGCGTGGCGATGCTGACGGGTGTATTGGTTAGCGTAAAACTTTGAGCGGGTGCAATCACCGTTACTGCGACTGTGGTGGTGGCCATGGCAACTCCGCTCGAATCGACTGCATTCACCCCCTCCGTGTATTGCCCAGGGGTTGTGCCTGGTTGTGTCTGGATATTGAGCGTCGTGGTCGCCGGCGCATTTCCCGATATAGTCACTGGCGGGATGGACGAGCAGGTGGGCACGTCGATTGCGCCGCCCGGAAACCCGTTGCCGCCGCATCCCAGGGTCACACTTCCGGAAAAGCCATTCGTGGGCGTAATCGTGAGAGTCGAAGTCCCGGTGGCGCCAGCCACGACTGAAACTGGAGTAGCGCTCAGCGTGATGCCCGGCGGCACCACAGTTAGGGACACAGCGGCGGAGGTGCTGCCGCCATAGTTCGCGTCGCCGGAGTAGATCGCTTTGACGAGATGTGTGCCTACGCCTACGGGGGAAATATTGTTCGCCGTTGCAATTGTCAGCGCTGTCTCCGCCAAGAGCGCAGTTGCTGAGCTATCCGCGGAATTTGCGACAACAAGGTCTTCCTTGCCGTCTCCATTGAAGTCCGCCGAGACAACTGATGTTGAGCCGGTATCCGCCGCGGGGCCGGCGGCAGTCGTAAAGGTTGCATCGCCGTTGCCAAGCAGAATCGTCACGTTGCTGCTGCCGGCGTTGACCACCGCGAGATCAGGAACGCCGTCTCCATTGAAATCCGCAACCGCGATGGAATTGGGAGCCGTACCCGTTGCCGG
>CAZZZG010000031.1:0-36661 GCA_964658525.1 uncultured Edaphobacter sp. | reverse complement strand
TGCCCTCATCCAAGACAGGCGCCACGGCCAGATCGGGAATGCCATCTCCGTTGAAATCTCCCACCGCAATAGCGCCCGGCAATTCAGACGAAGGATAGGGCGCTGCTGTGAATGTGCCGTCACCGTTGCCCAGGAGCACGGAGATGGTGTCGTTTCCGAGTATGACGAGGTCCGGGATTCCGTCGCCATTGAAGTCGGCGGTCAAGACAGTGTTACTACCGCTGTTCGATGAGGAGACAGCCAAAAGTGAGGAACCCGCGAAGCCCGCGCCCGGTTCACTCGTCAACGCCGCCGTCCCCAGCACTGCGTTACCGTTGCTTGCATCCACAAACGACACCATGCCCGTCGGCAAAGTATTTCCGTTGCCCGGCACTGTCGCCGTTAATGAGTAGATGTTTGGGACCCCGCTGGCTTCGAGGTACGTCGTTGTGGCCAGTTGCCCCGTGCCCTGCGACGCCGTCACTGTGAGCGACGATGCGGTCGAAGCACTGGGCTCGAGGCCGGCCGGCTCGGCAAGAACCGCCTTGTAGCTGTGATTCCCAACCCCAGGACGGAATTTCAGCGTCGCCGTACCGTTGGCGGTCAACTGCGCCGTGCCCAACAGATGGATGTCGGTGCAGAACTTGGCCGTCGCATCGCAGAAATTGACTTGGCCCGGTGTGACCGGAGTGCTGCCGGCCATAACGGTTGCCGTCAGAGTGACCACAGTACCAGATGCAACTGTCCCCACTGCGTTTCCACTGGAGGTGACGGACAGCGTTGTTATCGTGGGGGAGGGCGCTGCCAACGCAGGCAGCAGAGCAACACCCTGGCCGAAAAAGACTACCGCAACGAAACACCACAAAGGGCGCATGAGGGCCAGCACCTCCCCGCCTCCAACCAACGTTCGCTGAAAACGCACTAATGATCTCTCCATCAGGATCCAGACAGATGTCAATGCACTCATTAACTAAGTCTGGGTAGATTTATTCCAGACCATTCCTGCTGATTTTCAGGAATGTGCCCAAGAATTCGTGGAAGCACGGTTGACTGTGAGCCACGGCGACAAGGTCATCAACCGACTCCCACCGAGGAGCTTGGAGGCACGGCGGCAGCGTAACATTCTGCAAGCGACAAAACAGCAGGATTACTGTCCAGGCTGCCAAGCCTCGCGGATGGACGGGCTGAGCGACGGAGAAAGCTCCCAAAGATCCCATAGGGTTGTTTCGGCGCTGGCAGAGAACACAAACTCGATCCGCATGATGCCGTAGAAGGCCCCAACACCAGATTCGAGCCACGATGCGATTGCTCTGTTTCATAGAGGAAGTTGACCGAAAGACGGTTCGGGAGCGACGTAGGACGCTACGCTACCGCAAGCTACTGGTCCGACAGAACGTACAGCTGCGCAACGAGGTCTCACAGATGTTGATGGAGTCAGGCGTGGTTTACAACAAGCAGAAGCTCCACAAGGCCGGCTACTTCAAGGAACTGATGGAGACCAACCTGGATATCTGCCGCGAGCTGAAGCACTGCTGGCGATCTGCCGTGAGACCATCGTGCGGATTGGCAAGACCGAGAGTGCATTGATTCGTTCCCTGCGCCGTGACCCGCTGCTTCATGCTCGTGTCGAACGCCTGATGACGATCCCTGCGGTCGGGCCGATCACCGCTTTGACCTGGGTGCTTGAGGTCGACGATGTAGCTGGCTTTCGCTCGGTCAAGCAAGCTGTCAGCTACTGTGGTCTATGCGGTGCAGAGCGAAGTTCGGCGGAGACGATCAAGCGCATGCCGATCTCCAAGCAGAGAAATAACATCTGCAATCGAAGCAGCTAAGCTGGCGCCGCGCTTGAGCCCTGAACTGGCGTTGGTCTATGACACGGAAAAGCAGAAGGGCCATGCCAATCGAGCCTCGATTGCGGTCGCCCGGAAACTTGTAGCCTATCTGCTTGCGGTGGACCGCAGTGGAGGAGAGTTCGTAGTGGCCAGAGAACGGAAAGCAGCGGCCTGAAGCCGCTACGAAGAACGAGCAGATTCATCGAACGCAACCTGCCAGGTCCCGCAGAAGCCGACTGGGCGACGGAGCTACGCTCTCAATGCCTCATTTTGGTTTCCTCTTCTTCGTTCGCTGGGGAGGTGGGCGACGACTCATCTCCCACTGTTTTTGCTCATCCGTTTCATTCGGTTGATAAATCCGGTCATGACTTCTCCTTTGCTGCGACCGGTTAAAAACTGTCCATACCTCCGTTGTTCTTATTCCAGACACACAAATTCAGCAACCAGTCATAGACTTGCTTCCAGGCTGCCAACAGCTCTCTCATATGACGAAAATCCATCGCAACGTGGTGGACGGAGCCATCGGCACCCCATTTGGCGAGATATCGGAGACATGTTGTCAAAAACTCGGTAAATACCGACTCGCTCACGACTAGCGGGAAATCTGCCGGCGCAACCATCGAGCTCAGCTCAGAAGATTTGCATTCGCTCGAAGAAGCGCCTTCTTCTATCAAAGTTGAATGTGAACGGTACGTGCCTGTTACTGACCACTACAGCTAGCCGAAGGTAATATCCCATCGCAGTGGGGCACCCGGCGAACTGCTGCCTCCAAAGCTAATCCGCCCGTTGTCCGAATGCGGTGCTTCCTGCTTGCCATTTACGGTGAGGTTCTTGATGCGACCGAATATCTCTTCCGGGAGAACGATTTCGATCCGCCAATGTCCCGCCGCCATTGGCGCATACCGGCCGGAGTATCCCGCGGACGTCTTCTTAAATCCCAGGAGGGGAGTGTTGAACTCGTAGTCGTCGAGAGGAAGATCTGGCTTGAAGCGAATGCCATCCCGGCGAAACTCGGTGCCAAGAAGCTTAACGGATGCGTAAAGGGGCCACGCGTGCGCGTGCATGTTGAGGACAGGAAAGTCCACTCCTGTGCCGCCGGGCTGAGTGGATTGCACCGAGTGATAGGCATCTGGGCCGCTCCAGATGCCAAACCACTTGTACGGATAGATCTCGGCGTGGCGAGCTAGGGTGTTCTTCTTCCACTCGTCCCAAGCCATCTCGCCATTTTCCAACGAGAGAGCCCAGATGAGCGTTCCGTTGACCGAGTAGAAAATGCCTCCGTTGGTGCCGGTACCTGGCTCATCTTTCATGGTCGAGTCGGGTTGACTCAGCAACATGGCGCCGATCGGTGAAGGCTTGCGCACCAACTCGTCGATTGTCGTCACCAGGGTTGCAATCTTCTCTTTAGGCACGCAGCCGCCGATCAGAGCCCACGGCTGAGGTTCTAGCCACATTTGCTTTTCGCCCATCCAACCGAGGTTCTCATCAAGCCACGCGCGGCGGTACCACCTGTCATACCACTGGGCGGTTACGGCTTCGCGTTGGTCTTTTGCTTTTGCGCGGGCTAAGGATGCCGGTTCCTTGTGTTCGAGGCTGTCGAGCATCTCCGCATAGTAGTCAAGGACGTAGGTCGCCATAGCAGCGTTGAGAACGCTCTCGCCGATTGGAGTCACTTCTTCTCTCTGCTCTGGCGTGAGATGGCTGTATACGATGCTGTCGTTCCAATCGCCGTTGAAGAGGCGTTGTAGACCGTGTCGTCCGACGCCAATCGTCGAAGTAAAGTACGTGAAGCAACGGGACAGGAGATCGAGGACCGTGGGGTCGTCAGGTCTCGCATTGTGGCGTGGGTACAGCGGAATGCGCTCCTGGAGAAATTCCCGGTCGCGGGTTGCGAGCACGTACTCGCTGGCCACCCATAACACCCACAGCTGTAGGTCGCTGGGCTGGTAGACGCACGGCATCGGGACGCCATAACCGACGATCGCGTACGGGATGGAGCCGTCGGACTGGATCTCCTTGAGGGTGTAGCGGAGAACCGACCGGACAAGATGAGGATCGGTAAAGAGGAAGGGCAGCACGTGCTGAAGCGGATCGCGAGCGGCGCCCTGCAGGCCGGCGAGATATTGATAACTCGCCGCCTGAGAAAGAATGTGTTCTCGGAAGAAGCTGTCGTAGGTCAGTCCGCTACGCAGGTAGTATTTGCTCCACAGAGCTTCGCGTTCAACCCATGGATGAGCCGACGTGCGAAAGATGGGAGCAATCGACTTCCACTTAGCGCAGGATTGGGACCAATGTGATGCTGGTTCAATGCTGTATTTGGCGATGAGTTCATCCGCGGAGAAGCCTTCAGGA
Organism: uncultured Edaphobacter sp.; assembly: GCA_964658525.1. Taxonomy (GTDB): domain Bacteria; phylum Acidobacteriota; class Terriglobia; order Terriglobales; family Acidobacteriaceae; genus Edaphobacter. The sequence goes on along the minus strand of CAZZZG010000031.1, from coordinate 32,498 downwards.
AGATAGCCGTAGAGGAAGCTTAGAGTGCGGCTCTCGCCGGCCTTCAAGACGAGTTTTCGCTCCAGCAAGAATGCGCTATCAGGCCCCTGCGCGCTCAGGTCGTTGTCCAGGGAGGCCGTCATTCCAGGCGGATGCTCGATGCTGCCGCCGAAGAAACGTTTGCCGCTGGTCGCAAAGTTGTCGGCTGGCGCATCGAGTGAAACCAGAAAGGTGGATGGCGGCGAGGTATCTTCCATTGCGGCGCCGGTAGCTAGAGGAGCGGTCGGGCCGCCGAAGAACCCTGTCGGCTTCGCGCGGAGAGATTCCTGCGTCTGTCGCCAGGCAAGTTGCTCTTCGGGGGCGCGTCCGAGGAAGGTCTGCGTGTCAAGAAGCCCCTTGCCACCAGGTAGCTTGCGAAAACGATGAGAGAAGCGAGCCGCGAAGTCACGACGGCGCTTGACGGCTGTTGGAGGCGATGGGAGAACGCCTGACTCCATGAGCGAGCGCCAGGAGAACTGGTAGGTCTGGCAACCCCAATACTCGACCCAGCGAGGCCTGACCGTTTGAGTGGATTGGTTTGTGATGGTGACTTGAGAGATGAGGACTGGCTCATCGCCATAGGGAGCGAAGATGATCTGATCGACGACGTACGCGCGCGCCCCTACTCGCTTCTGAAGGTAGCCCATGCCGAAGACGCGATCGAAGGTTGTGGCGGCGCCAGTGTAATACGTGCTGAGAACGAAGCCACTATCGTCTGCTAGGAACCCGATTCCAGCTCCATAGCGATCTTCCTCCGGGCAGAAGTCGTTGAGGAACTTTGGACTGCCTTCATCCTGACGAACCTGCACATGGCCGTAATTGGAAGCGACGGCAACGAGGCGGTCGTTGCCTACCTGATGCATATGGTCAGTGGGCGAGCGCCAAACCTTGTCCACGGGCAACACAGCGAGCGGGTCAGTGAGTTGATTGCAGGTATATCGATAGGCGGGGAGGCCGTGAGCATCGTTTTGCCAACGGCCGAAGTATCCCGAGCCGTATGTCTCAGTTGCGGTCTGCCGTGAATCCTGCTTGATCGGCGAGGCCTGCGGTGTCGTCTGCGCCGCGAGAGTTCGCGAAGTGAGCGTGTTGGCCAGGCCCAGGCCTGCCAACTCAAGGAATGTTCGGCGTTTCATCCCGGAGATCCTTTCTGTGCGGCATGCGGATTTCGTGGCATGATGCGCTAGCGGGTTACGGGCAGCGCGTCGCTGAGTGAGGGAGGGGCGTCTTCAGGAGCAGCACCCCAATGCCGATTCGGAGCTGCGCCAAGGTCGAAGTGCAACATGCCGCCCTCCGAGATGTTGTGAAAGGCGATCCAGTTTCGTGAGTGTTCGCGACCATCCAGCGTAACGCTTTGAATGTATGGCGTGGTGTCAGGATGGCTATTGGTTGTGATGGTAAAAGCCTTTCCCGGATAGGGTGACTGCAGATGCACGACGGCCTTCGAAAAGACTGGACTGACCAGCTCATAGGCGAGGCTTGGCGGGTCCACGCTGTAGATGCCCAACATACTGAGAACCGCCCATGACGACATGGCTCCGCAATCGTCGTTGCCGGGAACGCCGTCAGGTGCGTCCGTGTAGTTTTCCTTCAGGACTCGCCGAACCACCCGTTGCGACTTCCACGGCTGGCCGGAAAAGTTGAACACGAACGGTGCCTGCATGTCGGTCTCGTTGTAGGGGTTGTAATACTGCCCATACCAGCCGGGCACGGGATAGTCGAAGAATTCCGTCATCGCTGTGTTGAATTGTTCTTGTCCGAACGCCTTCACCAACCAGCCGAGGTCGGCAGGAGCGAACGAACGGTAGTGCCAGCCGGTGCCTTCGACGAATCCATGACTATCCTGCGCGGGATTGAATCCTTGCACCCAGGTCCCATCGGCATTGCGTGGGCGGAAGAACTTGTCTTCGACATCAAAGAGGTTGCGATAGTCTAACGCGCGGTCGTACAGTCGCTGAGCCTCTGTGGTCTTTCCGATAGCGGCCGCGAGACGGGATAGGGACGCATAGGCGAGCGAGTATTCCTGGGTCATCGCAACTGAGCCGTACGTCACCTTGTCGGCAGGAAGATAGTGGAGCTTGTTGACCCAGTCGATGCCTTCTTCTCCGACGTAGGGATGGCCTGGCGGAGGAGCCTCGGTGGCATCCTTCAGCATGGCGTCCCAGGCGGTATGGATGTCGAAGTCGTGAAGCCCGTCAAGGTACGCCGTCGCGAGCGCAATGGAGAGCGGGCTGCCAACCATATCTTCTGTGTAGAGATTGATCTGCGGCCACCGATCGATCCATCCACCTTGCTGGTACATCAAGACGACAGACTGCGCCATGTCTTGCAGGCGCTTCGGTTCAATCATGGCAAGCAGAGGAATCTCACTGCGGTAGATGTCCCAACCTGAAAAATTCGTGTAGAGATGATGACCGGCGGGGGCGATATGGATGTTTCCGTCGAAGCCGAGGTAGCGGCCATCGGCGTCGTCGAAGAGCGAGGGCATAAGCAGGCTGTGATAGAGCGCGGTATAGAAGACCCTCCGATTTTTTGCGGAGCCGCCTGAAACTTCAATAGTGCTGAGCGCCTTGTTCCATGAACTTTCAGCAGCCTCGTGGATGCTGGCGAAGTCGTTGCCGGAAGCCTCTGACCGCAGATTCTTGTCCGCGCCTGCAACATCGACATACGAGATACCAATCGTGGCCGTAACGGCTTGCGCATGATCAACTGGTGCCCACGTCGCGTAGGCGCCGGTTGACTGCTCGTGGCTGGTCTGTTCGGCTGAGCGTGCGCCAGGGGCGACAGTGCCACCGCGGTCCTGGTCGTCGACCCACTTGCCGAACCAGGTGCCGAAGGAAGTGAAGGGCTTGTCGAACTCCATCACGAAGTAAACCTTATAGGTCGGTGTCCTGTTGCAGAAAAGGTGGTTCTCGATAAAGCCTTCAATGCGGCGGTCGCCGACGACGCGGATGGATGCTGCGGCCGTATGATTCAACGTATGGCTGATGGGCACGAGGATGTTGGCGACCTGATGGGCAGGGAAGGTGAATCGCGCGATGCCGGTTCTTTCCGTAGCACTGAGCTCGGCGTTAATGGCCCATTGCAAAAGCTGAACCTGGTAGTAGCCGGGAGACGCACTCTCTGAGCTGTGCGAGTAAGGTGTCTGATAGTCTGCGACCTGCGTGACGATCGGGCCAGTGGTCGCCGTAAAGAAGACGTCGCCCTGGTTCGCGCAGCCGACCCCGCTCATGTGGGTCATGCTGAAACCTTTAATCCAAGTTTGAACGGTGTGATAGCCGTAGCCATGATCTTCAGTATCTGGGCTGAGCTGAACCATGCCGAACGGACTAACGGCTCCGGGGTAGACGTTAGCGCCATTCTCAGGATCGCCGCCAGTGCCTATCAGTGGATTGACGCTGGCTACAGGTGTCTCGGTCGCGGGCGCGTTTTGCGCACGCGACGTGTCTACCCACAGCGTTAGGTAGATAAGGAGTGCTCCGGCTGCGCGTGGCCAAATTTTCGTCCTTCTCCGCATCAGGACTTTTCTGCTGCACAGAAATCTAAAGTTCCTCGATTCGGTTTCGACACCGAAAGAGATCACTTCGGCACAAAAAGGCTGTGTCGTTGAGTGTGCCTTCACAGCCCAACCTCCGCAAGCGCAACGGGCATCTTTTCGCGTGCCGACTGGATAGCGGCAAACGCGACACGTGTCGCCAGCACGGCAGCGTCGACGCCGCATACTTCGGGGCCGATACCCAGTATCTGATCGACGAACCGCTCCAGCGCGTGGGCATGTCCCTTGTCGGGCTCAGCCGTGAACTGCAGGGCAGGATCATTATGTGCTGCTGCCTCTTCACATGCGACACGCTTCTTGGCAAACCAACCGGGGACCCCTCCCTCTAAACCGATCCGCGGATGACGGTCGTGCACCATAGGGTAGGTTGTTCTTGCTGTCGCACCTACGATTCCCACCGTGCGCACTTCCAGCATGTGATCGACCGCCAGGTAGGCGCCGTTCCCCATGAACTCATAGAGCTCTTTGCAATAGCCCATGGTGCCGTTGTTGCCAAGTACGATCGTTGCCAGAGCGCCACTCTGATAGCGGACGATGACGGCCAGGTTGAGCATTCCCGTTGCGACAGCGGTTACCTCCACGGGCTCTTCCGCAAGGAACCAATTGCAGACGTCGGTGAAGTGCGTCATCTCGAAGAGCATGGGGCCATGAGGGGCTTGTGACTTGTCGAAGACCCAACCCTTCCAGCTGTACCAATCGTCGTTGATGCGTACAGAAACAGACGGAACTCCGTCGTCGGGAAGAGACTGAAGATGGTCGCCTTCACGCCGCCAGCGCCAAGGGCATGGTTGCGGATTGGTCATATGGTGGCGGAAAATTTGTTGAGCATCGACCATTGCGGGGCTGGCGCGGCGATTGTGGCCTACAAAAAACGGTATACCTGTGCTGTTCACTACGTGCTGAATCTCGCGCATCTCTTCGAGGGTTGTCGCAAGTGGCTTCTCGACGTAGACAGCCTTGTCGGCCTTCGCGGCGAGAGCGATTACGGGTAGCCGAAGCTTTTCTGTGGTGGCGAGGCAGATTATGTCCACCTCAGGATCGTTGAGAGCCCCTTCGAAATCTTTGCGGATATGCAGCGCGCCAAAGACGTCCCGGCACTCAGCAAGGATGGCGTCGTCGAGATCGACGCAGGTATGTAACACCATTCTTGGAGACTGAACAATGTTCGGGATATGTTGCGCGCGAGCGACTGAGCCGCAGCCGATGACGGCAACGTTCAGAGGTCGAGTTTTAGAGAGGAGTTTCACGATGAGTGGACGTGTTCCTTCAGAGAGTATTTTTGGCAGAGGAGCGCGTATTGATCTCAGGGTCAAGCTGAGCGAAGTAGTCTCGGCGCGAAATAAGACCAAACTCTCGCATAATCTCGCCGATGGAAAGGTCGAAGGATCGCGACTCCACAAAGAAAAGGCAATTGGATTGATCGAAACGAATACGGACTTTGGGGCCGTAATGCCGCTGCAGAGCCTGTATTTTTTCCCCATTGAAGTCCGCAAAGAGGCTTACCGCATCGAAGTTGATTGTTGCCTGCTGTAGTGGCACACCGCACCCGGCGAGCAACGTCTCCGAGCGAAAGCCACCCGCCGCGAGCTCCTTGCCGTCACGATCGAGGATGCGACTCCAGGGCGAATAGGCGAGCACGAACGGAACACCATAAAGAACTGCGCAAGAATCCAAAAACGCTCCGGCAGGTGTCATACTCGGGATGACAAAGAGATCCGCTCCAGCCTCCATCTGCGGATCGAAGACGCTCTTTGGGAAGTAGACATCAATGCAGATGCCTCCGCCCAACGTGAGACCCTCCCAACGAAGCGGCGTGTTGCGTGCGGGTTGAACGCCAGCCAGGCGCTCGCCCGTGGCTGGAACCTGCTTCTGATAGAAGCCAAGCTCAGATCCGTCACGTGAAAGCAAATAAAATCTGTTGGCAAGAGTTGTCCCATCGCGCACCAGAAGCGGAAGCACAAGCGATATCCGGTGCCTAGCTGCGGCGTCGCAGAGCATGGCTGTCTCGCTTCGCCAGTCCTCGAGAGCCAAATGCTCAGGAGGAGCGTCGTGTGCCGATTGATGCAGCAGGTTGATCGTCTCGGGGAGTACGGCCAGGTCCGCGCCCTGGAGGGATGCGGCTTCAACCCAGTGGGCAGCCTCGCGAAGGACTGCCTGCAAATCGGCGAAGCCGTGGTCCCTGAGCGCGATCGTTGCAATTGTCTTCTCGTTCATGGCACCTGCTCGGCAAGCCGGTTGCAATAGCGCTCGCAGTGCGATTGGAGGTTATTAACGACAGGATCTGCGAGATGATCCCGAACCCCTAGGACAACCAACGGTCCAGATGCTCCGCAACGAATTGGTCGTCATTCAACAAAGGATACGCCGCATAGACTCGATCGATCTCGTCCAACTGCCCCGCGGAGAGCGATTCGTGGGGATCAAGACAAACGCGGTTGGCGAGGAGTCCCTGTCTGCGCAAAACTTCGTGAATGCCTGGGATGCAGCCGCGGAACTCATGTCGCGCGTCAAAGATGGCGGCGTTGGCATCGGTGATCTCGGCACCTCGTGCCAGGACTGTGTCGAGCCGCGCACGGTTGCGCTTCACCTCCTGAACCGTCTGCAGCAGTTCAACGGCTCGGCTTGTCCACACGGCCCATTGCCCCAGCAAGCCTCCGACAAAATGGGCAGTGCGATCGCCAAAGCGAAATTCGGTAAGGAGGTCAGCAACAATGTTGTCATCGTTCCCGGTGTAGAGGGCGATCTCGTCACCGCGACCGCTATGTGCGACTGTGCGCAGAACCTCCATCGTTTGATAGCGGTCGAAGGATGCTACCTTGATGGCGACGACAGATTCAATCTCTACAAATTTTTCCCAGAATGCGGCGTTCAGCGGACGTCCGCCAACAGCAGGCTGCAAGTAGAAACCGATGATCGGGACATTGTCGCCTACAGCTCGGCAATGCTCGATCAGTTCCGCATTCGAAGCATCCGCGAGAGCAGCTAAACTCAGAAGGCCGCCATCGTAACCAAGTTTGCGGATAGTCGCGGCTTCGGCACAAGCCTGGCGCGTGTCGCCACAGACCCCGCCAATTTTGGCTAGCCGCTTGCCCGTGCGTTGTTCGAAGGTGCGCACTTCTTCCATTGCAAGTTCGAGTACCGGTTCGAAAAGTCCGACACCGCTGTCTCGAATTCCGAACTGCGTCGTGTGAACACCAACGGCTACGCCACCGCTGCCTGCGTCGCAGTAATAGCGAGTCAGCGCTCTCTGGCGTCGCACATCGAGTCGCAGATCCTCTGTCAGAGCCAGGGGGTGCGCGGGGATCACCAACCCCTGCTGCATGAGAGAGCGAAATTCCTGGGTGCTATCCAACATCAGAACTTCCCATCCGTAACTTGAAACTTGGTTGCTTTATTCAAGATCGTGCCTCCGGACTCCACCCACGTAGCGACCGCCCCCATGAGCTGATCCGCTGTCACTTCGGGATATCCCAGTGCGGCGTGACAGGCGCTTGCGTTGTTGAGCAGCGCGACCCCCGACGACTCGCCGTTGAAGAGCGCCTCGCGATCGAAGCGCTTCGCGAAGAACTCCGCCGCTCGACGAACCTGGATCGTTTCAGGTCCGGTCACGTTGAGACTGCGTGCCGGGGAAGTACAAAGCTCCAGCGACCGCATTGCGTAGGAGTTCGCATCGCCCTGCCAAAGCACGTTCACCGCGGGTACAGACAGATTCACCGGTTCCCCCGCATAGATCTGCTGCGCGATATCGACCAGCACACCGTATCGCAGATCGATTGCATAATTAAGCCGGAAGAGGAGACAAGGCGTTTGATACTGCTTGGAGTAATACTCGAAGACACGCTCGCGGCCAAGACACGATTGAGCGTATTCTCCTCGCGGCGACGGCGCATCGGTTTCCACGCAGCCGCCTTGCTCCGGCGTGACGAATGGATAAACGTTCCCGGTCGAGAAAACGACGATGCGCGAATCGCGGTATTGCTCGGCCACATGGGCAGGAACGATGGTGTTCATGGCCCACGTAAGCTCAGGATCACCAGCCGAGCCGAACTTTCGGCCGGCCAGAAACAGCACGTTAGGCACTCGCGGAAGTGCTTGAACTTTAGCGCTGTCGAGAAAGTCGCAGCTAACGGTCTCGACGCCAGCATCGTGAAGTTCAGCGACGGCGCTGGCAGACTGAAAACGCGAGGCAGCCAGGACACGCGCATCGCGGCCTGCTTCACGCAGCGCCAAGTGAAGACGCTTGGCCAGAGTGGGCCCCATCTTTCCGCCAGCCCCCAAAACGATCGTGTCTCCCTCAAGCCGTTGCGCGAACGCGATGTCCGCGGCGTTTGGCTGTGTCAGCAATCGATCGAGTTCTTGCTCCGACTTAGGCGAAATCATCGGCAGGGAATACTCCAAATGAGGTTTCGGGACGCAACTCTGTCACCTCTGCATCTGTTGAGAAGCGGTTGATAGTTTCGAAATGCGAACACCGTGTTTGAATTACGGATAAAGAGTATTAGGCGACTGTCTGCCTGTCAAGCAGGCCGAAGCATCAGCATTGCAACCACACCGCTGCCTGCGCCGCTTGCTGATAGGGCACGCTCCAATACTCAAGCGTGTTCCACTCGATGGCCGTGGACTCTTCCAGATAGGGTGTATCGTCCGGCCGTCCGATGAAGCCGACGAACATCGCTTCGGGCAATTGCGGTATGCGAAACGAATATCCTACGGGTTGACGATATCCAATCCCCGTGAAGAGGGAACGGTTGCACGTGTTATGGCCGAGGCACCAGTGCAGCAGTCGTTCGGCGGCTGGACGCCATTGTGGTCGGTCGAGCAGCGCAGCTCCCTTCGCGAGGAGGTGTGCGTGCGCCATCAGCACGGAACTGGTTCCGTGTACTATGCCCTGCGCGTTGAATGGGTGCATGAAGGTGCGGACCCCGTAACACGCTCCGGCATCGCGAAAGAGCTGACGCTCGGGATGTGGGGGATTCGGGTAGACGCCGTACGGAGTCAGCGAAAACGGATTGCTGGTGCTGTCGGCAAGGAGATAACGTTCCACGTATTCAATCACTGCTGTACGTGCCTGCTCGGCGAGCGAGTCGAAATCAAATCTCGAACGCAACTCCCAGAGCCGCAGCAGTGCGAAGACCGGCTCGGCGGCGAAGGCGATCGACCGGAAAGCATCTTTGGCTGGTTTCTCTTCGAGGAAGAAGCCTGCAAGTCTGCTTCCATGCAGCACCTGGCGGTCGAGCAGTCGTTGTGCAAGCGCGCGTAGTGGGTCAGCATTATCAGCAGCTTCGGGAAGAATCCGCATCTCCAGCCGAGCACGCAACTCGGCTGCGAGGAACAAGGTGCGTCCATCGTGTCCGCGCCGGGCGCCGTAATCGGCGGCACGCTTTGCCATGGCGGCGCACTCGCGTGCTTCGTCCGTCGGGAGATGCATTGCCGCCCGTGCCTGCATCTGCACGAAGCTCCACTGTACAAGCGGGTTATAGGTCGTGCGGATGATGCGCTCATCGCCGGAGCGTGCGATGTTGTCGGTCCATCGGTTGTCGCTGGCGTCGCCAAAGCAGCCCGGATGATTCTCAAACCACCAATCATGTTCGTAACTGAGCTTGCTTCCTACGGGAGCGCGTCCACCTGCTACGTCTTCATACACCTGTCCAGAGGCCGCAATCATGCGATGAAAGAAGCGATTGCCCCAGCGTAGTTCCTCCAGCAGCGCGTCCGCTGCATAGCCTCCCCGCCGAAGATCTTCTTCGGAGTATTCGCGGATGCTCATGAGAGCTTCGATGTGCGGCAGCGTGAAAACAAGCCATTTGCGAAAATCCCCTGCATCGTGCCAACCGCCGGTCGCATCATGCGGTGACCGATCAACATCCAGAACCCCGTCATCGAGATGACATGCGGCATGCACGCCAAAGATTGCGCACCCGCATCGCTGTGCTTTCAAGAACGTGAGATAGCCAAGGATGATGCGATCGTACAAGCGCTCGCGAATGGCAAATGGCGGAGAGATCTGGTTGTCAGTTTCAATCTGGTAGCTGCCTGGCGTGGTGAAGTCGCTGAAGTCTGCCTGCCATAATTTGCCCCAACGAGTGTCTGTGCGACGCAATTCGCCCTTGTAGAACACGGCGTTGGAGCTAACTGGCTCGAGCCGTCCCTTCATCAGGTGGTAAGGTGCAGGGAAGCGCTCGGAAAAGCCCGCCAGAGGCGGAGTCTGGCGAGGCAGGCGGAGACAGTTCTGGCGAATAAAAAAAGGCAGCGTGTCCGGGAGATCCTCGGCGCCCTCTGAAAGCAGCGTGAGGATCTTTGGGCTGTTCGGTAGGTAGCCGAGGTGACTTAAACTGAGTTGCATGCTCACCACTATGTATGATCGGGAGACGATCGGGTTATTGCCGGTGACGATCTATGGCCAGGTGCCCATGCTCCGTCCCGCTCCATTAGGGCCAAGCTGTAGAGACGCTTTTCGCGCAGCATCCTTGACCAGGGCTGAGATCCTGATCTCATTTTCAGGAGAAAATTCTCCGAGCGGAAGCGTAAGGCTGATAGCAGCAGCCGGACTGTTTTCCTGTCTACCCACACCTGCGGCGAGCACCCAGTAGCCCGGCAAAAGCTCCTCGACGTTGCGCGCGTAGCGCATCTTCCTCACCTGCGTAATCTCCTGTTTCATCTTTACGAGCGAGGTGATGGTACTGCTGGTGTATTTTTCCGTGCTCTTCTCCATGATGCGTTCGACGTCTTCCTGCGACATGCCCCCGAGAAATATCTTTCCCGAAGCAGTAGCGTTGAGGGGGCGGCGCAGACCCACATCCGCGAAGGCATGAGGCGCACCAGAGTACCCGACCGAATGGATAAATAGCACGTAGTCCTGGTCCAGCACACCGAGTTGGACGGTGCCCGGCACCTGGCGAGCGAGCTCCTGCATAGGGAAAAACGCGGCCCTGTAGATGGGTGAATGGCGAAGATATCCCGAGCCGACCCATAGCGCGTGGCTGCTGAGCATGTATCGTCGGGTCACTGGTTCCTGAACGATTAAATTTGCTTCGATGAGAGTTGTGCAGAGTCGATGCGCGGACGCCTTTGGAATTTCAAGTTTCGCGGCAAGGTCGGTGAACGACAGTTCAAACGGTTCCTCGGCCAGTAATTCCAAAACTTTGAGGCAACGCAGCGTGGAGCTCATGGCCGTGGATGCCTTTTTCATATAGCAACACTCTCACGATATGTCTTGACAGTGCAATGCAAGTTCTATTAAGTTGATCCGCATTACAAACATTTGTTTCGTAATGCGGAACAAACACTGCATTTCGAGCAGATCGGCCCGGTTTCGCAATTATCGATAGGGAGGTCTAGAAAACCATGAACACTGCGCATTTGCGTTTGGTGAAGAGGCACTCAGGCGTTCGAGGGTTGATCGTTTTCATCCTGGCAGTCTGTTGTTCAGGGTCTTCTGCGTTTGCGCAGGATGTGACCGCGACCATCACTGGCATTGTCACCGATCCCACGGGACGGATCGTGGCGAACGCCGATATCAAGGCTCAGGACCTAGACCGGGGCACGATTTGGCCGACCCATACCAACGGATCCGGCTTTTACACCATCACTCAGCTCCCGGTTGGGCGCTATGAGGTCCGCGTAGTCTCTCCCGGATTCAGGACGGCAGTCGAGTCGCCGATTGAACTGCAACTCAATCAAGTGGCTTCGGTGAATATCAAACTTGTTCTCGGTGCGGCCAACGAGACGGTGCAGGTAACGAGCGAGGCGCCACTCTTGCAGACCGATACAACCGATGTCGGTACAGTCATCGACGCGCGCACCAACGTAAGCTTGCCGCTCGCCAGCCGCAATTATCTACAGCTTACGCTTCTGACGCCAGGTGCCGTAACTGTTCAGCCCACAGGATTTCAGAGTGGCCAAAATGCTGGACAGGTCGCTCGTCCGGAGATCAACGGAAACCGCTTCGATGCGAACAGCTACCTGCTCGACGGCATGGATAATAACGATGCTGGAAGTAACTATGTCGCATACTCCCCGCAGCCCGATGCTATTCAGGAGTTCCGCGTCCTCACGCAGAACGCTCCTGCCGACTTTGGCAACTACATGGGCGGCGTGATCAGCGCCACGATCAAGGAAGGCACAAACTCCTTCCATGGCACCGCCTTCGAGTTCTTCCGCAACGACGTGCTCAACGCGAACCAGTGGATGAATAAGCTGGTCCCGGGCAACGTTATTCCCCGACAGAAGCTGCGCTGGAACGAGTTTGGGGGGACAATCGGCGGCCCAATCTTGAAAAACAAGCTCTTCTTCTTTGCCGACTATCAGGGCGAGCGGTTCGACTTTCCCAGGACAACATCTACCATCTCTGTATTTACTGCGAAGGAGCGTACTGGCGACGTCTCTGAGCTGGTCGCGGCGGGCAAGACGATCGTCGATCCGCAAACCGGATTACCCTTCCCCGGTAACGTTATTCCGCAATCACGCCTCAGCTCGGCAGCTCTGGCCATTGTCAATTCGCAATATTACCCAACGCCGATCAATGGTTTGCTGCAGGCGAACGCGCAGAACACCACTGCCGTCAAGACAGACAGCGACCAGGGGGATGGCCGTCTCGATTACGCCGCAAGTGTCAAGGACCACTTCATGGGTCGTTTCTCGTACTCCGATTTGACGAACCCGACCGTAAACTCATTTGCCCTCGACTACAACCCTTTCAACTTGGTTTCGACGTGGAACTTCGTCACCGGCTACACGCGGACAATATCATCAACCCTGCTGAACGATGCGCGCCTGGGTGTCAACTACGTCAGGGTTGGACAGAATCAAACCACGTCAAACTTTTCAGGAGATGCAACCAGCCTGTTCAAGATTCCTGGTTTGACGACAAGCTTCCTTCCCGCCATGAGTTTCAGTGGTGGCTATGTGAGTAACTTTGGCACCAAGGAGAGCGTCACCGACAACTACGACACCTCGGTTCAATATTCGGACGTCGTGAACTGGGTGCGAGGGAAGCACAGCATGCGCTTCGGCTTCCAGGGATGGCGGGTTCGTACCAATGGTTTATTCAATGGCAGCAACGGGCAGGCCGGAAGCTTCGGCTTCAATACCACCTATTCGGGTAGCCCCGAAACGGACTTCCTGCTTGGCTTGCCGACCAACATTGGTGTTGGCAACTTAGGCTCGGAGTGGGGTCAACGCAACAACATTCTTGCCGGCTTCGTTCAGGACGACTGGAAGGTGACGGATCGGTTGACGTTCAATCTCGGTCTCCGTTATGAGACGCACACACCCTTTGTCGAAGCCAACGACAAAGAAGTCAACTGGGACCCTCAGACCGGTATCTTCGAGTTGCCCGGTCAGAACGGCAACAGTCGCGCACTCTACAACACGTATAACGGCATCGGGAATTACCAGCCTCGCGTTGGCGTGGCTTACCAGTTGATGCCAAAGACTACGATTCGCGCGTCTTACGGATTGTCATCGTTCATGGAGGGCACGGGCTTAGGGCTGCGTCTGCCGGGGAACCCGCCGCAACCGATTGCGGCCAGCGCCAACTACAGCGCCCTCGCCTACCCGACGACGACGCTAGACCAGGGATTTACCCCGATCGCCGTCCCTTCTGGCTGCACGATTGCCGGTTTGGAGAGCGCCGCTCCGGTCTGTTACAAGGGCGCCATCATATACTCGTGGGACAAGAGAGTACAGCCGGCGCAATCAAATCAGTGGAGTATGTTCGTGCAGCACGAATTGTCGCCGTCGGCCGTCGTTCAAGTAGGATATGTTGGCCAATCGACCGCACACCTGACCAACGCAGAGTTGCTCACGCAACTTGTGTGGGACTCGCCGGGTGTTGTGAGCCCATCACCATTCTTCGCGCAGAACCGGCCGGTGATTAATCAGGTAGCGTATATCTTCGGTACTTTCGCTGCGGCACACCAGAACTACAACGCCTTACAGACCCAGATGCAGGGACACCTGAACCACGGTCTTTCGTATCTGCTCAGCTATACCTGGTCTCGCTGCATGACCGATTCACAGGGATTCTGGGGAGAAGGCGGGCAATCCTCAGCGCCAAGTGCCTGGTGGCAGAACACCTACAATCCGTCGGGTGAGAACGGAGCCTGCTATTACAACGCTAAGAACGTCTTCACCGGTTACGTCATCTATGATCTGCCCTTTGGCCGAGGAAGGCAGTTCGGCTCCAATATGAACAGAGCAGCCGATGCTGTTGTGGGTGGCTGGAAAGTGAACGTGATACCGACCTTCCGCGGCGGTTTCCCCCTCACGCTTAGCTCTAACAGCGATCACTCTGGCACCAACTCCTTCCAGAACCGGCCGAACTGCATAGCGCCCCCGCGTGTACTGCATAAGCAGACTATCGGAAACGGATTTTATGGGTATCGATGGTTTGATCCCGCTTCCTACCAGGAGCCTAGCGATGGTACTTTCGGCAACTGCAGTGTGAGTTCAGTCTACGGCCCAGGGGAGCAGAACATTGACCTAAGCCTTGCCAAGACCTTTGCCATCACGGAGCATCAGAATATAGAGTTCCGCTCTGAGTTCATCAACGCATTCAACCACGTGATCCTCGACGCGCCGAGCAACGGAGGCATCGACATTGCGAACCCGGATGGCGGCACAATAGGTCAGATCAAGACGTCAGAGGGAGCACGGAACATTCAGTTTGCTCTGAAATATAACTTCTAACCCGGTCTTACACGCCGGCTGAAAACAATCAGTTGTAATCACGCGGCGTCTGGCTATCGGGCGGCAGCACAAACCGAGGTCCGGCGCCGTGCTCTCTTTTGAATCCCGCGCATTTGCGTGGGGTAGATTTCCAGCGGCATCGCTTACTTGCAAGTAGTCTTAGCGGATGCGCTCGACAGCCTCATCCAATATCTATGGTGTCTGTTTCCCAGACCAATGGATCGCCGGACGGAGAAGATGATAAACAGCGATCTCATCGCTTACTTCAAACCGATCGTCTCTCAGTTCAGCGGCGATGATACTGTCCAGCTGATCGATCTGACCGGTCGAGTCACCGACATCCAGGCGAACAAGCATCGCCTTACCTTGCACCTCTCTCTTACAGCTGGCCTCTATCGCGGCGTCCTCGCCACCCTACCTGGCTCCTTCGATATGGCTACCGCGATGATCGATATGGTCCAGGTTCCTGACGGTAAGCGAGTGCCTGTAGGACCGTGGGATCTCGATCACCTTCACAACGTGATGGCCGTCCCGATGGTTCGTACTTACGTCAATGGCAGGCTTAAGGGTGGCCTGTGGTTCTCTATGCCTGGCCCGCAGCAGATCGACGAGGGGCGTCTCACAGCAGACTTCGGTTTCGAAGCGAAGGATGGCGTCAACGAACTCGTCCTTGAGCTGATCGAACGTGACCGCGCGCGCATGGATTGGGGAAAGCTTGCGTACTTCGAACTGCGCGAAGATGATCGGCACCCCGTCCCTCTGCAGCCATCCGCGACAAGTCATCCAAGCATCTTCTTGCATGCCGATGAGCTTGCGGAGCTCCGCGAACGTTGGCAAAATACCGCGCAATTTGAGAACTTAAAGGATCGGCTATCCACTGAAGAGCTTGTCTTCCTAACGGACAACAGTCAGGGAACACTCGAACTGGCATGTCTCTTCTACGCGCTTACGGGCGATGCGGCGATCGGCGCGCGCGCCAAAGATCGGATACTGGAGCTTGCATATGCTCCGACCTGGAGCGGTCGCCCCGATCCACTGCTGATGGGCGGTGATAACGATCGCGGCATCAGCCTCCGGCTCTACCTCACCGCGCTGGGTTGGGACTATCTGCAACCCCTGCTCAACGACTCCGAACGTCACGCAATACTTGCAAAGGCAGAGGAATACATCGGCAAGATGTACGACTTCACACTGCTGCAACGCGGTTACATGGGCTGTCCCGCCATCGATCCGCACTCGCTCGGCGCATGGAACGGCACAGCCATCGCCTGCATGGCGTTCTTCGAGGAGCTTGCGATCGCGCGTCACGCGTTGCCTCTCTTCCACGGGCTCTTCTGCGAAAGCCTTACTCTCTTTCCAGACAGCGGTAAGGCGGCCTGGGCAACTTACTTTCCCTTCCACCTCGTGCTCTACCTCGCTGCGGCGCATACCTTCGGCGGAAAGAGGGAAGAGCTAGACTCAAGTCTTTTCCTCGATCACCTTGGCGAGGCACTTTTGGCCAGCTTCGACGTGCCAAACAGCCAGGAACTCCAGCGTGGACTGAGGACCCGCGAGCATCGGTTTCTCACTGCCTTCCTTTGCCGCTTTCACCCCACGCAGGGAATCGATTCAATCTACCGCGCGTTTGTCGAGAGAGAAAAACGCGCCACTGGCAACGTGGTGCTGGGCATATTCGACGTACTCTATGCTCCCCCGTCTACCGGCCCCATCGCCTCTTTCCCGGATCGGCCACTGTTTGCAAACGGTGTTGGCGATCTCATTGCTTCGGTTCGCGGAGAGCACACGATAGCGGTGTCGGTGAGTGGTGGCCCCAAGGCGGGGCGCAAGGCCGTCTTCCACCTGATGCCTCAGAACCGCGAGTTTGCGCCGTCGATGGGGGCGCTGGAGATCGCTGTCGACGGTGGACCCGTAATCTGCAACATCAACATGGGCCTCTACGGTCTCAATAGCGCGTTGACTAACACGATGTGCTTCGAAGACGGTGGCGCCGTCACCAACGGTCAGTACCTGAACGGCGCCGTCCCGCCGCAGTGCGGTGGCGTCATTCGTCGCTGTCTCATCAGCGACCGATTCATCTACGCCCACATCGTCATCACCTATGCGCTCGATCCGAAGCTCCAGGTCAAGCACGCCGACAGAGTGTTTGTGATGGATCGAAAGACAGGGGCGATTGTTGTCTCAGATGCCTTCAGAGGCGAGCGCCCGATACGATTTGCCACGCATCTTCATTGCTCTGGATCGGTGACCGAATCTGGCGGCCAGCAGTATCGCCTCACTGGCGGCCAGGCAAACCTGATCGCAGGAATTAAGGGTGGCAGCAAGGGCTTCGATGATGCCGAACGAGGAGAGATATTCGTGCAGATCCTGGAGAGTCCCGACTCCGCCCGCGTCGTAGTGGAAGAGCCCCACTGGGTCCCAGGATACATCTACGGACTGAACAACACCGGTCAGGAAGACATTAGCGAAGGACGCTTTCCACGCTATCGTCGCTGGCGCCTTGAAGTTGCTGAGCCCACGGTGCAGGGTCGATTTCTCCTGGCGCTCAGTCCGCGTTCTGGAGAGATCGGGTACGTTGACGGTGTTGTCCACCTGCCGCAAGGCGGCAACCTCCGTTTCGGCGATCCTGTTGTCGCAGCGCTAGGCCTCGAGTGCGACTGCGAATGTCTGCTGTGGGATAAGGAAGCGCGAAAAATTACGGCGCTCGGTCTCCTCCGTCTGCGCCACGGGAGCAGTGAGATTTCCTTCGCCCTGCCCGTCGACATGACCTACGACGCAGACGACGGCACGGGGACACTCTACGCGCAGGGTAGGCTTGATCCTAAAAATAAACTTGGTTTCCATCTCGCTCCATCGACGCACATTGGAGAGGAAAGTTGGAAGACGCTGAATACGCACCGCGCGTCCTTTGAGAAAGCGGCTGATAGCAAGACCAACACGGAGGTGGGAGAATGAGCGCGGAAAAAGCAATCGAGGTAGCCATTCTCGGCTGCGGAAAAATGGGACAGAACGTCGTAAATACGCTCCAAAACAGCCCATGGGTCCGTGCCATCACGGTGTTTGATAGAAACCCTGAACGCATGGAACAGTTGAAAACGACGCTTTACGTGAAGTCTGCTCCAACACTCGACGACGTACTGCAGGATCCGGCGATCAAGCTGGTCTTCGTTACCGCCTCCAACAATGCGCACCGGGAACTGACAGTGGCGGCACTCGAGGCAGGGAAGTCAGTGATGTGCGAGAAGCCCATGGCGACCACCATTCCAGACGCGCAAGCCATGGTGGAAGCAGCCGAACGCACGAACGGGTTTCTTCAGATCGGCTTCGAGTTGCGCTACTCTTACCTCTACACAACAGTGAAGGACTGGATCGATCGCGGTCTCCTTGGCCGTGTGCTCAATACGCAGTGCACCTATTGCTCAAGTGCCTGGGGACGTCACGATGTCTGGAGGGTCGCCTCCAAAACAAGCGGCGGCATGTTTGGGGAGAAGCTCAGTCACTATGTCGATCTGGTGCGCTGGTGGATTGGCGACGAAGTGGAGGAAGTGTACGCGACATGCGCACCCAACGTGATTCCGTACTATGAGGTCCACGACAACTACCACTGCAGTTACCGCTTCAAGAACGGCGCTGTCAGCCATCTCACCTTCATGATGGGGCCAGCTGCCAGCTTCAAAGGGGACCCGCTGCAGAATGCAGTATCGCAACAGGCTGGCGACGGACATGTGCTGCGCTACATGATCTACGGGGAAAAGGGCGCTGCGGAGACCGATGTCTTTCAGCGATCAATTAAGCGCTGGGAGTTCGGCGAAGATGACTACGGTCAAACCAGCAAATGGATCCAGAACGAGACCTGGGATCCGGAGGACGACTTCGCCTACTTCCACAACACACATGACCAGGCTCTCGACATTGTGCGCCGCGTTGCAGAGGGTGAGCGTCCCAGCATCAACCCCCGCGATGCGCTGGAAACAACACGACTCTGTTTTGCCGCTGAACTATCGGCCGCAGAGAAGCGTCCCGTCCGCCTAAATGAACTCAAATAGAAATTAACTCGAGCCGCAGTCCGGGTCGGAGGTGGAAATGATGGAGGACGAGGAGAGCGGGGAGATTCTGATACCCGCCATAGAGGGGGTTACACCGCCTTCTGCGACGAGCAGTGCGCTCGCAACCTTCTACGCCGACCGCAAGCGGATGTGGAGCAACGTCCTCTGGATCACCTTCGGACAATTTGGTATGTCGGTCTCGATGACCATCGTCGAGCCGCTTATGAATCTGCGGCTCAAAGCGATCGGCGTCAGCGAATCGAGTGTTGGCTTGCTGACTTCGGCAAATTTGTGGGCAGTCAGTTTTCTTGTCATGTACTTCTCTTGGAAAAGCGACCACAGCACGAGCCGATTAGGACGCCGCACACCCTACACGCTCCTTTCGCTGCCATTCATCGCTGTGGCGCTTTTGCTTTTTCCGTTGTCTACACAAAAGTGGGTGCTCATCACGTTGATGCTCACGTACTTTTTCTTCAACGATATGAAATCATCGACCTACCCGCTCCTCGCGATCGACTGTGTATCCAAGGAAGTACTAGCGCGAGTCTCTGGCCTGGTTGCTATCACCGTCAGCACAGCCGGATTCCTCTCAACCCGCCTCGGAGCGAAGATGGCGGACGTCAATCCGAAAGGCGTGTTCTTCATTGCCGCCGCCGTGATGACGAGCATGACGCTGATCGCGCTCTGGCGCATCAAGGAGCCACCGGTCTATCACCCAGCCAAGAGCAGCTTCAATCTCTTGGCACCCATCAAGATCGCCTGCCGCGACAAACGAATCCTCGTACTCATCGTCGCCGTCGCGTTGCTTAACTCATTTCCCATGATCTTCAAGACGTGGGTGTGGTTCTACGCGAAGAGCAAGCTCGGTCTTACCATCGGTGATACCGGCGTCGCAATTTCCTGGGGACTATTGTTGCAGGTCGCCTTCTCCTACCCGGCGGGGTGGCTCATCGATCGCTTCGGAAGCTACCTCGCGCTTTGCATTCAGTGGTTGATTATGCTGACACTCGTACTCAGCTCGATCCATGTCACTAACTCTCACGGCCTCGTCCTGCTCATGTCGTTGTACTTCCTTTTCTTGCCGTTGCAGGTAGCAGGAGACACGATTCTCTGGAGGACGATGGACAAGGCGGATACCGGCTCCTACACCTCGACAGTCGCGCTCGTGCGCAACTTCAGCACTGGCACCGTCATCGCCATCTCCGGCTTTCTGATTAAGTGGACCGGAAGTTACATCGCCGCATTCTGGTTCGGTTTCGGTCTGAGTTCCACTGCGTTGGTGGTCTTCTTTATCTATCGCAACATCATGCGCAATGGACGCGCTGCGCCTGGTTCCATCGCAACAGGAAGCGAGCGGAATGACATCAAGAAACCCGATTTGGAGTCTGGCGCGCCGCCTACCCCGAGTGTCGCAACCGTATGACCTGCCTTTCATGCAGGAGACGCATGGAGAACGTCATGAAACTTCATGTAGCGAAATCCCGCGCAGAACTTGGCCAGTTCGCTGCGCATGAGATCGGCGAAGCGCTGCGCGAAGGTCTGCGTACTAAGACGCATCTTCGTTTGATCTTGGCAGCGGCGCCAAGCCAGAGCGATATGCTCGCGTCCCTTCGCCATAAGCCAAACGTTGACTGGACTCGCATCACAGCCTTCCACATGGACGAGTACATCGCGCTGCCGGCTGATGCGCCTCAGGGATTCTCCAACTGGCTCAAGAGGGAGTTCGTCGACCACCTTCCGTTTGCCCGCTTCGAGCCAATCAATCCGTGCAACAATCCTGAAGCAGCGTGCAAGCGCTACGCCGCACTCTTGGCCGAAGATCCTGTGGACGTCGTTCTGCTCGGCATTGGAATCAATGGCCACCTTGCTTTCAACGATCCACCTGCTGACCTCTATGACCCTCTTCCCGTCAAGATCGTCACGCTGGATACCATGTGTCGCGAGCAGCAGGTTCTCGACGGCAGCTTTCCCACGCTGGACGCCGTGCCGCACCGCGCAATCACTCTAACAATTCCCACACTCCTTGCAGGCCGCGAGCTCTTCTGCTGCGTGCCGGGCCGGCATAAGAGTGCCGCGGTGCGAGCTGCCCTCGAGTCGCCCATTAGCGGGGATTGCCCGGCAACCGCCCTGCGCACTCATCCCCGGTGCACGCTTTATCTCGATCAGGAGTCGAGCTCGATGCGCGAAATCTTATGAGCATGAAAACCATAACCGGACGTGACCCGCAAAGCGGGCTCAACCTCACCCTTGTCGTCGACGAGGGTGTGATTGTGCGCATCGAAGAAAGTTCCGTAGGCAGCGATCTCTTTCTCTCCCCCGGCTTAGTGGATCTTCAGGTGAATGGTTGTGCGGGATTTGATGTGAATGCGCCTCAACTCACGCCGGACACAATCACAAACCTGGTTGATGCGATGTTGTCCCGGGGTGTCACCTGTTTCGCGCCGACGATCATCACCGCCCCGGAAGATAAGATCTGCCACGCCCTCAGCATCATCGCCGAGGCGCGGCGCAGTGATCCACGCGCGGCCGCATGCATTCCGTTTATTCACGTGGAAGGTCCGCACATCTCTCCGCTCGATGGATACCGCGGCGCTCACCCTGCCGACTCCGTACGGCCACCCTCGATTGCAGAGTTCGAGCGCTGGCAGCAGGTTTCCGGCGGCCTCGTCGGCATGGTCACGCTGTCCCCGCATTTCGAAGAGTCCTGCGCGTATATCGCGGCCCTGGCCAATCAGGGAATCCATGTTTCCATTGGCCACACGCATGCTTCGTCACAGGAGATTGTGCGCGCAATTGATGCCGGGGCACGCCTTGCAACGCACCTTGGAAATGGAATTGCCCCGGAGATTCCAAGGCACGGCAACGCCATCTGGTCCCTTCTCGCCGACGACCGTGTCTCCGCGACCTTCATTGCGGATGGACACCATCTGCCGCCCGATGTTCTCAAAGTAATGTTGCGCGTGAAAACTTTGCAGCAATGCGTGCTCGTATCTGATTCGGTCGCGCTCGCTGGCATGCCCCCAGGCACCTACACTACCCCGGTTGGAGGTCGTGTCGAGCTTCGGCCAGATGGCAGACTCTGTGTATTCGGTTCCAAACTTCTTGCGGGGGCTACGGCTTCACTCGCTCAAGGTATCGGCACTCTCGTCCTCACCACCGACGTGCTACTCCACGAGGCGCTGGCCATGGCCACAACGAACCCCGGCAGACTCGTCAGACGCCGCGGCCAACTTACCATCGGATCCCGCGCTGACATCCTCCGATTCCGCATGCAGGACTCGCTCCTCATCGAGGATGTCTGGCTGGCTGGAGAGCAAGTCCACACACGCACCGAAGTCAGCAGGCAGCGGGGGAGATGTTGAAGATGAGACGCATCGGGGCTGTAGATATTGGAGGTACCAAGATCGCCGCCGGCATCGTTAGCGATGATGGAAAGATCCTTCACCGCAGCGAGTGTCCCACTCAACCAAAGCGTGGATTGCGCGATGCTGTCGACCGAATTCAGCGGATGCTGCAAACAGCAGTCAACCAATGCGGCAGCATCGACGGCATCGGTATCGGATGCCCGAGCCCACTCGATCCGTTAACCGGAGTCATCGGTGACGTAGGTACTTTGCCCGGCTGGGAAGGAGGCCGTCTCGCCGATGTCGTTAGCGAGTGCTTTGGCCTCCCTGTCGTTGTAGAGAACGATGCGGACGCGGCAACGCTTGCGGAGTATGCCTGGGGTGCAACGCAGACTTCAGGAACTCTTATCTATGTCACCGTCAGTACCGGCATCGGTGGTGGCATTGTGCAAAGCGGCCGGCTGTATCGCGGAGTGCGCGGCTCCCATCCCGAGCTTGGTCATCAACTCATCGACCCCACCGGACCTCGTTGCTACTGCACACTCTCCGGTTGCTGGGAGAGCCTTGCGAGCGGCCTCGCAATGACTGCGTATTCTTCAGAAATCGATCCCGCCAGAGGCCCGCTGACTGCTGCTGAGATATGCAGGCTTGCCCAACAGGGCGATCCGCTCGCACTCCGTGCCGTCAAACGCGAGACCCACTACCTCGGACTGGGTCTTGCCAATCTTGTCACTCTCTTTGTTCCTGAGGTCATCTGCTTGGGAGGCGGAGTGATGCGAAGCAGTGATCTGTTTCTCGATGATGTTCGGGCTACAGTGCGAAGCATGTGCACGCAAGTGCCAGTGGAATACACCACCATCACGCTGTCGTCGCTCGGACCCGACATCGGCTTGCTGGGTGCCGCGCAGTCATGGCTGCTTCGGAATCCATCAGGCCAAACAATTCACAAAAGGTGAGAGATGCTCAATCTAGCCAGCAACATTCACGCTCAGCCCGAATCACTCACCCACACGCTGCAATATCAATGCGAAGACGGGGCACCGGCCATGAAGGACGCTGCCACACTTCTTCGCTCTGGCAAAAAGATCATCATTACGGCCATGGGCGCATCGCTGTTCGCCTCCATTCCGTTTCAATACTTCCTTTGCTCATTCGGCCTTGATGCAGTTGCGATTGAAGCAGGAGAACTTCTCCACTATTTGAACAACGTCTGGAAAGGCTCCGTCGTCCTGTTGGTCTCGCGATCGGGGGAGTCCGTCGAGATAGCGAAGCTGCTCGAAAAAATGAAGGGCAAGGTCCCAATCATCGGTGTCACTAACGAGCCACTCAGCCAGTTGTCCCGTTCCGCGGACGTGAGCCTCTCGACCGCCAGCCTCAATGACGAGATGGTCGCCATCCAGACCTACACCGGCACGCTTCTTACGCTGCACCTGTTAGGGAATCTCATTGCAGGCTCCTTCGACGCCGCCGCAGAAGAGGTTCGAACGCTCCTGCCTTCGTTCGCCTCTCTCGTTGAGGCAAGCATGAAGACTCTCACCAGTTGGGACACCTTTCTGTCGCCCCTGGCAACGCCGTATCTGCTCGCGCGAGGCCCCTCTCTCGCATCCGCTCATGAGGGCGCATTGCTCTTTCATGAAGTCGCAAAGAGTCCGGCGATCGCGATGCCGATCGCCTCCTTTCGGCACGGTCCGGTCGAGGTCGTCGATCAAAACTTCCGCGGCTTCGTCTTCGCACCGCAGGGCCCCACCCGGGATCTGAATCTCTCCTTGGCCGATGACCTTGTGCAGTTTTGCGGCGAGATCCGCTTGATCGGTCCATCCGGATCGCAAGTCCGCGATGCGCGCTGGTGTGATCTCCCATCTATCTCCGAAACACTCGCACCCCTCTTTGAGATCGTGCCTTTGCAGGCGGCAGCCTTTCAACTGGCGGTCTTGCGAGGAATCGTGCCGGGAAGTTTTCGCTACGCGCCGCAGGTAGCGGTAGACGAAGCCAGCTTCAACAAACGCTAGTTTTCGCGGTGAAGGGGAACTAGAGGAGAAACGATGGACCTATTGAGACAAATGCGCAACGCATCCTGGTTCTGGTACTCCATGATCTGCGTGCTCTGTTGGGGTGCCTGGGCGCTTCTCTCCAAACTCGGCTCACGAGAGATTCCCCCAGACACGATGCAGTTTCTGTTCACGGTAGGTACCGTTCCCGTCGGACTCGTACTGCTGATAGCACGTCGCGGAAACCTCGAAAGAAGTCCCCGCGGCATCGCCTATGGCGTACTCAACGGCGTGCTATCTGGAATTGGCGGCCTTGCACTCTTCGCCGCCTATCACACCAACGGCAACACGACGCTGATCACAGCGGCTGCAGCGCTCTATCCCATGATCACCGTCGTTCTCGCGATCACGATTCTGCGTGAGCGCTTTCGTCCCATCCAAGCGCTCGGGCTATTCTTCGCCGCAATTGCCATTGTCATCTTTTCCCTTTAGGAGGTTTTGCATGGTGCACATCCCGCCTTGGCTTTGGTACTCCATCCTTACCGTGCTCGCGTGGGGGGTTGTCGGTATCCTTCAAAAACTTTCCACCAATTACATCTCCGCAGAGTCGTCGCTCATCTGGCTGGTGGTCGGGTTCCTCCTCTTGGAACCGTTCTTCTATCCGGGCTCTGCGGCTCTCCGTTACTCAAGGCTGAACCTAACCTATGCAATCCTTAGTGGTCTGCTCAACGCACTGGGTGCGTGGGCGCTTTTCGCAGCTCTTAAGCGTGGCGGAAAGGCATCAATCGTCGCGCCCCTTACGGCACTCTATCCTGTGGTGGTCATTGTGCTTGTTCCATCGATCCTGCATGAGTCCATTAGCCTTCTGCAATGGGCCGGAGTCGCCTGCTCCCTAATAGCAGTCGTGCTGCTGTCCGCGTGAACGCACCGTCCGACACTATGACCTTGGAGTGTGAACCCACCCCTATAAGTTTTCAAAGAAGGCAATGGAGATGCTAGGGTGATTGACTGGTCAATATTGTTGGATCTTTTTGACCGATTCCGAACCGCGTGCCAACGAACGCGCACACGCTCGAGATTTTATTGCGGCTCATATCTGCGGCTACTGCATCGAAGGCGATGAACAGATATTAGTGTACGTCTGTATCCCAAATTGCGATTAGCGAAGGCCGTTACCATCAGATCCACATCAGCTTCAATAACACCTAGGCGAGCCCGTGTGTCGCATCGTCGGTGGCGACAAGAGGAGGAGTGAACTCTCTGCTCATAATTGTGCAACGCAGTCGAAAAACCTAATGGGGGCGCCACTGGCGCCCCCATCAGTAATCTAACGGTTGACGGCATCTCCTGCGCAACCTGGATGTCCGCACTGGCACATAATTTCCGTACTTCCCTTGGTACCTTCACAGTGTGGACTGCAGAATTTATCGCCTTTAGCAGGAATACAACTACACGCGGGATTATCGCATTTCTTGGTATCGCTCATTTCAACACCTCTGTCTGACGGTTACGTGCGTATTCGCATACCCAACTTTAGATGCAGACTCGCTCGAAAGCGTTTAGATGGACCCTGAAGAACTTTTGCCCTTACCCCTTCCAGTTCAGCGTCGTGTCCACCATCAGCTTGACCCTGAAGCGGTCATGGCGGCGACCGCTGATGCAGGTGCACTTATCGCCTACTGTATGGAGACGATTCAATCTTCGTGGCAGTCTTTCTCTCAGAATTTCGCGATGAGACTGATACCAGCGACCATTAGGAGACCGCCTACGATGCGGCCCGTGTTCAGTTGGTGAGGTTGCATTCGGAACCAGCCGAAATGGTCGATCAGCAGCGAGGTAGTCAGAGCAGCGGTCACAGTAAACCCAACGAACGGCCCCGCACCCACTTTGTTCACTAGTGTCAGGCCAGCATAGACTTGTACCGCTCCTACCAAACCACCGACGACTGCCCACCAGGGCAATTCTGCCAAGTTGCTCTGAGTGGGCAGCGGATTCGGATGGATTAACGATGCACTAGCGAAAAAGAATGTTATCAGCGCGAATGAGATGGCCGAAGCAAGCCACGGGTTCGCGACATGCTTATTGAGTTGACCGTTCATGGCTGCTCCGCAACTCTGTAGCGCACCTCCGATAATAATGAATGGGATGATCCAACCCGCATTGGCATTCATAAGACTCTCCTCTCTGTTTAGTGTTGTCCAAAAAGCATGTTCATCATGATCGCTCCGCCGAGTGCGGCAAAGAGTGCCACAGGCATTGCGATTACGCCGACTTTCAAGAACGTCCAGAAACTCACGTTGAGTTTCTCCCCTCTTGCGTCTCCGCCCGAATCCTTGCGAAGTGCAAGCACCCACAGAATCGTAGCCAGCGAGCCAGTGACGGAGAGATTTGGTCCGAGGTCCACACCGATGAGGACGGTATTGGCGATCAAGCCTTGCGTATGAGCGGCTTGAATTGTGCCACCCGCTATTAGACCTAAGGGAAGGTTATTCACGATGTTGTTCGCCACACCTACGACGAACCCGACAACGAAAACACCAACGATCTGGTCCAGATGTGATGCCCAGGCGAGCCATTGTTGTGTCAGTTTTAACGCCCCCTGACTCTCGACGGCATCGACCATTACAAACAGACCAGCGACAAGCAGAAGCGTCGGCCAACTAACATCGCGAGCAAGTTTAATGGGATTGCTTCTTGCTTTAATGGAAACGACGGCGGTAATCAAAAGCGCAGCTAGGCAGGTCGGCAAGCCCAGGTCCTTCTTCAGTGCGGAGGCAGTCAGAAGAACTGCAATCATCAGCGTCAGACCTGCGAGGACTAATTTTCCGTTGCCATTCAACTTCTTATCTTCAACTTCGCATTCGATACTCTTGCCAAGATCTCTCCGAAATAGATAGCGCATGACAAAAAATGTCGCAAGAATTGAGAGCAGTGAAGGAAGACCGAAGTCCGCCTGCCATGTCCCCAGTGGAGGCATCCCGGTGTGGAAGACCACCAGGTTCGCGGGGTTTGAAATTGGCAATACGAAGCTCGCTGCGTTAGCGATTAGCGCGCACACAAACAGGTACGGAAGCGGGGAGACTTTTGCTTTCCGCACCGCAGATAAGATCGCCGGGGTCAAAACGACTGCGGTCGCGTCGTTCGACATAAAAATGGTCACGAGCGTTCCCACCCCGTAGACCAAGAGGAAGAGTCGGGAGCAACTCCCGTTGGCTCTGCGAACCGCTACCGAAGCCACCCAATCGAAGACACCCTGTTCCCTCGCTAGCTCGCTTAGGAGCATCATGCCGATGAGGAACAAATAAACATCGTTCCCCTTCGCAACCGCATTCCCTGCTAACTTTAGTGGCACAAGGCGAAGAACGATCAGGAGCAGTGCTCCTCCGGAGATCCACCATACTTCAGAAATCCCACGCGGGCGCGTCAGCATCAGGACGATGCTAACGGCGACGATCAGGGGAAGAACAACATGCGCAATCTCCGTCGGAATTATCACCACTTCTTCCCGTTCTTGTTCGGTCCGAGTTGGGTTCCGAGCAGTCCATGTTCGGGCCAAGCCCCAAGTGCATTGTCTTGATCGCGCTCCTCAAACTTTCGTTCCGTGCGCTGTCCGACCGCGATACGAATCTCATCGCTCGTGATCTTTCCATCCACATCTCTGAAGCACACCTTCAAAGAATGGGTTCCTTCATGCGGCGTTGGCACGTCACCCTCCCATACATGGCTGTCATTTACGCGCTTCATCGGGTGCGTTTGCCCGTGATGATGGGCGGTTGCTTCCGCGACCTTGGCCTCGCCCCAGAACTTCGCTCGCACCTTCATAGTTTGTTGCGGTAACTCGCTGAATTTTGTCAGAAGCCGTTCATCGCTCGGCGAGGTGATGATGGCAGTCGGCAGCTTGCCCAACTCGATGAATCGCCAACTCACGACGTTGTCGTCGATGTTGATAACTGAGTAGCCGACTGGTCCCTCTTCGATCTGCCCTATGGAACGAGTCGCAGAGTAGAGTGTTCGGCCATCGTTAGCGATTTCGTTGTAGTGGGTGTGGCCCATGTCGATCAACCGCACGTCGTAATCGCGAACGAGACGGCTTAGCTCTCCTCCGCCGACCTTCAGATCACTAGGGTAGCAGTGCAACAGGAAAACTTTAGTCTGCCGGCTACTCGTCGCCTGTCGCAATTCCTCTTCCGCCCACTGTATTTGCTCATCTTTAATTGTGAAGGACTGAGATTCAGGCACGTCGAATGCGTTCATCGCCAAGAATCGCGCGCCTCCGACTGTGAAGGCATAGTAAGTTTCTTCCGACATAGTTTCCAGAAAGCTTGCGGAGCTCTTCTCATGAACGTCGTGGTCGCCAATAATGGAGCACCACGGTGCCCTGAGACGGTCTAGTTCGCCCCGCACCACTGCGTATGCGGCGCGGCTCCCATCGTCGGCCACATCCCCAGGCAAGAAGACGAAACTTACAGTTTGGGCGAAGGCTAGATTGACTTCATTCACAATCGCCTCCAGGTCAAGTTGATTGCGCTCACCGGCCTCAGTCATGTGGAGATCGCCAAAGTGAAGCCAGCTGATCACACCAGCAGCGTCGGGTGAACGAGGTTGAAATGGACGTTGCGATGCGAGAGTGTTCATGCTGGAAGCTCCTGGGGATTGAGTGGGGAAGGTATATTCTCATCTGGTTTGTTCTTGACCGAAAGTGTTTCGGGAATAGCTGTCCATAGGAGAACAAACGCAAGTGCAGCAATCGCACCTAAGGATAGGAAAGAGACTCGATAGCTGAAATGCTGAATCAACTCTCCACCGAACGTATTACTAAGAGCTGCGCCGATCCCGACTGCGGTTGCGAGACTGCCTTGCGCGAGATTGAATCGCCCCGTTCCGCGCGTTCTGTCTGCAACTACTAGGATTGAAACGACGACAAAGATGGCATTCGCAATGCCGTCCAGGATTTGAATCGCAATCAGGATTTCAGTGTTATGGGTGAGGGTATAAAGCACCGCACGGATGGGCAGGGCGCCGAAACCCACCAGGAGCAGAGGCTTCCGACCATGCAGAGTGGCGAATCGTCCAATCGCGGGGGCGAAGCACATGATGATGAGTTGCGTGACGACGATGCATGCCGACATCAACGGAGCAGCAGTGGCTCGCGCACCGTGCGAGAGCATCTCGCCGAGTTGCGGGAGCATGGCAGCATTCGCAAAATGGAAGAGGAAGGCGCAGACCAGAAAGATCAGTAGAATCCTGTCTCCGAACAGCGTCTTCATCACAGACGCTCTCGCAGGTAGGTCCTTGTCAATCGATTGTGGTGCCCCGCCCCGCGCAAGATCATAGTCTATGTCGCTGCTTCTGATCGCCCGAATAGCGAGCATCGTTGGAATAGTCAAGACCGCAGCCGTAATGAAGATGGCTCGATTCCCGAACAGATGGCTCACACCTGCAATCAGAATTGCACAGGCCACATTCCCGGCGGAGTTGAAGGACTGATTCTTACCAAACTGGCGATCGAACAAGGTGACGCCTACGATCCCCATCGTGACTGCGGCCAGTGTTGGTCCCAGAAATGGCCCTGCTCCTCCGATCAAGACTTGGGACGTGTACACCGCCCATGGAGCAGCAGTTGTGCTGAGCAGAACCGCGCCCAAAGCTAGAACGGCGGAGGCGAGAACGAGAATCAGTCTCTTCGACCTGACCTGATCGACGATGGCACCAGCCGGAGCCTGCAGCACAACCGTGATGATGCCGCCGATAGCGAGAGCCATTCCGACGCGACCTGGTTGCCATCCTGCTCCAGCCAGATACGCTGCGAGAAAGGGACCGAGGCCGGTCTGCACATCGGCGAGAAAGAAGTTTGTCGCTTCGAGCGCGCGGACGCTCCCTTTCTTCTCGGTTGTTACGGTCGAATTGGATCTCATAAGTCCTCAAACCCCAAACTTCAAACAGGTACTTCTTTCGCAGTAAGCGAATGATTGCGACGAGCAATCTTTCTTCACTTTGACGCGATCAGATGCAGTTGGGCGATAAAGAAGGCCGGCGAATAGCAGGATCACGACGAGTGCGAATAGAATGTCAACCTCTGGTCCCGCCCGAACGGCGGACCCAAAAGGCTCGCACATCCGGTCAGAAGCAACATACTTCCTGAAAGGCTACACGCATCCACATAGCAGCTGCTACCTAGATTTGGGGAGGTGGTGGCGGACCGATCCCTGGAGGAGGCGGTGGTGGCATCCCATCGGGTGGCGGCGGAGGTGGGGCCGTCCCGTTTGGTGGAGGCGATGGCGGTTGACCAAAATCGGAAGCGGGCGAAGGTGCGTTAGCCCGATACGTCACAGGGGGCGGGTGCAAGAGCTTTGTTTCTGCGTCGTGGTGCCGGTGCAGGTGGCGGTGACTGCGGAGCGCCAGGTGGTGGCGGTGCCGCGCCGTCAGCCAGCGCGATAGAGCCGGGCGGGATGGCAGACGGGGTGTTCGCAGAGAAAGTCTGATTGTTTACCTGGACACTCGCTGCCTCGACTAAAGATTGCCCATTAGTCTCCAATTTCGTTCCGATTACGGTGATCTTTTCACCTTTACGAACTGCCGAGCCAAGTTGCCCACCGAGGGCCGGTGTCAGATCAACAACGCTACCATTCTGAAGATAGAGACTGCGAACCACGCCATCCGAACCCGGATTGAAAGCTCGGACGCGAGAGGATTGAGTGACCAGTGTGGGCTGCTGTGGGCTAGGCGGAGGGGCATCAGCTACACCCGCTCGCACAGCGGGACGTGTTGGAGGTGGGGGAACCGGACTCTGTGCAATCGCCACGGAGCTAAATGCGAGTCCCAGAACTGGGATTCTTAGGGAGAAGGGAACGTACATCGGCATACCTCGATCCGTGATAGGGCAAGCCGCGTGCCATTCTTCGAAACTCCAGAAGCCGCCGGCAATCACTACATAGGCGGAGGATCATAGACTCGGAGCCCTTTGGCTTGACCGCAATCCGCTCACCTTGTTGTGCTGATTGCGTACACATCATTACGATGAATGAGGTTCTCAGCATCTCATCTCCATGACAACTGCCAAATGCACGCGCGATTACAGACGGCAGCCAGATTGCCTACGATAACGACAGGTGCCCGCTAGAAGTCCTAAAGAGCATGACAATGGAGGAGCAGAATGCCGAAGATCTTTTGGAGAAGCCTTCGCTCTCGCATCCTGTTGCTCGTCGTTCTGACGTTCCTATTCCTCGCAGCCGCTGCCATCAGTTTGTTTACATTTCTCCGCAATCGCCATGCGGAAACCCTCTCCTTGACCGAGCATCATCTGGTCAGCGTGGCTGTGAGTCTCGCGCGAAACTACACAGATCGTGGAGAGTTGAATATTTCTCTGCGAGCGATCGAGCCAGGGGCTCCGCCGCCGCCTCACCCTCCTCCAATGCCTCCCACTCCACCACGCCTCGAGGAAGGTGGGCCACCGCCTCCCAAACCTGATCTACTGAAGGCGCTAACGGCAGAAACCTTGCAGCACGAGGAAGGCGTCGAAGGCGGCTTCTACGCTGCCAGAGCGGATGCACTCATCGGGTACGCCTTCCCAACTCATGAGGGACCGGGGGCGGAGAAAGGTATGCCCGAGCGAGAGCGGCCCACGATTGAAAATCTTGCTCGAGAAGCGGTAGCGGCGAACGCAATTAAGACCTTTCGCTTTGAGGGATCGCACGACGCGATCCTCTTCGTAGCGGTTCCGATCCATGAGTCATCACGATCAGATCAAACTGCGAATACTACGAATGAGCTTACTGGCGCTGCCTGGCTCATGGAGCGGCTGCCTGGAATCGAGGGCGGACAGAATCGCGAGCTCTTATTTGGAAGTGTGGGGTTTGGAATCGCAGCACTGATGACCTCATTTCTCGCCGTGTTCGTGACAACGGAGATTCGCACTGGGGTTAACATCGTTCTCCAACGATTAGGTTCAATGGAGGGTGGATTGACTGGAGTAAATCAGCAGATGCAGGGCCGCCAACCGCTGGAAGAATTTGACCGCGTTCTCCATGGCATAGACTCGCTCGCGCTCGCTTTACAAGAAAAGATCGAGAACGAGCGGACCCTGGAATCTGAGGTCCGCCACAACGAACGACTCTCCGCGTTAGGGCAGTTCGCCGCGGGTATCGCCCATGAGCTGCGTAATCCGCTTGGAACGATCAGGATGCGTACGCAGATGTGGCAGCGATCCACTGATGCGGAAGCGGCCAAACGGAGCAGCACCGTGATCCTCGAAGAGATTGACCGTCTGGACACAATCATCAGCCGTCTCCTCTATTTCGCCAGACCGATTCAGCTTCAACTTCAGCTCGTCTCGCTTGATGATCTATGCACGGTCACGGCTTCGACGTGGGCAGAGAAAGAAGCGGCTAAAAGTATCGAAATTATCTGCAAGCCAACGTCCCGCAGTGTCGTCAGTGCAGATCAAGGCCGACTGCTGCAGGTGATCGACAACCTCATGGAGAACGCGATTCATTCAGCGTCGCATTCCATCGCGCAAGGCGGAAGAGTGTCGATCAGTACTATGCTCGACGCTGACTTCGCCCGCATTGATATCGCGGACAATGGGAGGGGATTTTCACCAGCAGCCTTACGTCATGCGATGGACCCGTTCTACACCACGAAAGACACCGGAACAGGACTCGGTCTTTCGATCTCATTCGAGATTGTGCAGGCTCACGGGGGTGAATTGTTGCTCGCCAACCGCGATGGGGGAGGGGCCATAGCTTCAATCCGACTACCGTTGGAGACGGATGATCGCGATACGCTAAGGTTGGCGGAACAAGAGGCAGGGCAAGATGTCTGAAGTGCTCATTGTGGACGACGATCATAACTTTCGGGAGACGCT
>CAZZZG010000030.1:0-37992 GCA_964658525.1 uncultured Edaphobacter sp. | reverse complement strand
CGCACCTCGGAGCCTGGCTCGCCAATCTATGACAACGGCATGTCGCTTTGGACCATACAGGATCTTGCGGCGCAGGTACAGAACGATACCCTGCCTCAGGTGTCTTGGGTGCTTCCAACCCGAGCTCTCTCTGAGCATCCGGACGGCGCATCCAGTCCCGCCGACGGCGCCTTTCTCGTCAGCGAAGTACTGGCAGCGCTGACCTCGAACCCA
The DNA here is from genome assembly GCA_964658525.1 of uncultured Edaphobacter sp. Taxonomy (GTDB): domain Bacteria; phylum Acidobacteriota; class Terriglobia; order Terriglobales; family Acidobacteriaceae; genus Edaphobacter. The sequence goes on along the minus strand of CAZZZG010000030.1, from coordinate 37,779 downwards.
GAGGTCTGGAGCAAGACTGCCCTGTTCATCACTTATGACGAAAATGACGGACTCTTCGATCATGTGCTGCCTCCTGCGGTACCTTCCATCAACCTTGACGGCACAATGGCCGGCAAAACCACGCTCTCGACTCTGAAGCAAGATGATGTCACACGAGAGTATTTCTCGGATCCCACCGGCTCCACCTATGTTTATTTCAATTCAATCCCGTCAGAATTCTTGGGCGCACCAAAGGACACCATCTCAGGCACGGTTCGTCCGCTCGGAATGGGACCGCGAGTTCCAATGCTCGTCGTCTCTCCCTGGAGCCGGGGTGGCTGGGTTAACTCGGAAGTCTTCGACCACACATCGGTGGCGCAGTTCATCGAGCAGCGCTTCGGCGTCACCATCCCAGCAATCAATCCGTGGCGCCGTGCGGTGGCGGGCGATCTCACCTCAGCCTTCGATTTCGCCAACCCCAACAACCAGTCGTTTCCCGTGCTGCCGGACGCGAGCCAGTACAAGGCGATAGATGCGACTTCGGAGGCGTTGCCAAACGTCATGACCCTCACGCCACCGGCAGTTCCGGAACCGCTGACACAGGAACCCGGCGTTCGCTTCTCCCGCCCGCTTCCGTACGTCCTCGATACAACCGGTGAGGCGGATTCAAAGGGAATTGTAAGCCTCACTTTCACAAACAAAGGAACACAAGGCGTCGTCTTCCATGTCTACGACCGGCTGCATCTTGACAATATTCCGCGCCGTTATACGGTCGAGGCCGGTCAAAGCCTCTCCGACAGCGCTTGGAATACCTTGTTGACGGACAACGGCAAGTACCACCTCTGGGTGTATGGCCCCAACGGCTTCGTACGGACATTCAAGGGCCAAGTTAGCCAGATCGACCGGCACGCCGCTCCCACAATTCAACTTGCCTATGACATCCGCCGTGCCAGCATCGGGCTGTCGTTCTCCAACAAGGGCGATGAAGCCTTCGAAGTCACTGTCACTGATAATGCCTACGGAAGTCGGGAACCCGGCATGATCTACTTACCGGTCGGTCTGTCTGTCGAACTGCTCTTGCCGGTCGGCCAAAGCGGCAACTGGTATGACTTCACCGTCGCTTGGGGCGAAGTCTTCGAGCGCCGTTTCGCGGGCCGCATGGAGACAGGTCAACCGTCAATCAGCGACCCGAAAATGGGTCGGGCGCGAGCCTAGCCAGACCAGGTTCACCGCTTCTTGTACGCTCAACCTCGCAGGCAATTCTACCAAAGGAGCGGCGAAGGTCTATTAGAACAGCTTGCGCGGTCGACGCAAAATAGCCTCTTGGAACAATCAGTAGATGCTCCAAAGTCCTTAAAGGCGTTTTCATACGTAACCCCTGGGACGGAGACCGGCTCCAATTCTTCTGCCTTTCTTCTTCGTTTGCCGCGAGCTTTGACTAAAGAGCTTCGCTTACACGATTTACAAAGGTCTATTCAATTTAACTGAGCGATCTAATTCTTTCGCTTGATTTGTCATCTTCGAAGCAGCAATACCCCAGACGGCGGACCATATACATTTCTGGCCGGACCCCTAGATACCTAATGAAGCGGCTAATGGGCTGTCTACTGGGCGGGCAGAACGCCCGAGATGGACTGGATGCCTACGTACGCATCCAGCTGGGCTGGCAAGAAGTGCATGTGGCAGAAACGAACGATCTTGTTGAAAAACTACTTGCGGCAATTTGCTTGTTAAAACCTACCAAGTTCAGAGCGAGTGATGCGAAACAGAACCGTGGAAATGGCGGCCCCCCCTAGACAGCAGTCTTTGCTCAAGCAGGCAGCGAATCGCTGACCGACTCTTCGATATAGGCCTTCATTGCTTGGCTGAGTTGCGCATCAATCTCATCCGCAATGGTCATCACACCAATCAACACAACGCTGAAATCGATGCTGGCCAGATTCCTCTGCAATTTGTCAAAGATGGTGATCTGTGACATACGCGACTCTTCGACCATCATGCCAGCTTGCGAGGTTCTAAGTTCGGACAAGCGCGACACCGTCGCCCGTCCCGGTCCCACGCAGTCCCCCGTAACATTGCTCGTCCGGCTCTGGCGCAAATTTAGATGGGCTAAAGAACAGTGCCTGATGAGGCATCTGCTATGCCGCAAAGGCTGCGTTCCAGAGAGCGGGCGCGGACGTGTCTTTGAGACGTAGTTGACTAAAGGCGAATCGGCCTTTGCGAATCCGGTGAAGCAATTCGATGCCGGCGATGGTAGTGGCTGAGCAATCATAGTTCTTGAATCCGAGCATGGACCTGGCTCGGGACTTGATACCTCGATGATCCTGCTCGATCATGTTGTTCAAGTATTTTGACGTTGGCAGCTTAGTGTGCCTCCATGCCTCGTTTTCGCCTGGCAATTCACGCACTGCCCGGTGCGATGCCGCATAGCCGTCCAGAGTGATGCTGATGGGAGCGCGCCCTCGGGTGCGAAAGGCCTTGCGGAAGAACGCCTTGGCCGCCCGCTACATCCCGCTTCGGACTGAGACGGAAATCCACGGTATTGCCGTTCCTGTCTACGGCACGGTACAGATAAAGCCATCGTCCGCGCACCTTCAGATACGTCTCGTCTACACGCCAGAATCGGCCGACTTTGCGTGCATAGCAAGCCCAGCTCTTTTCGAACTCCGGCACATACCGTTGGACCCGACTAATGATGGTAGTACGCGCAAGTTCCAGTTCGCGTTCTGTCATCATCTCGACAAGATCGCGCAGGCTGAGCTTATAGCGAAGGTACCATCGGACACACAAGAGGATCACCTCTCGGTTCGAAATGACGCCCGGAAAACAGTCCCTTCACACGCTTCAGTTTGCTCATCCCCATCACGATTCCACTCCAGTCATCACTCTACCCGGGCTCTGTTCACGATTTTGCACCAGAGCCCGAAGAACTAGGCGGCCAGTACGTGGATCTCTATGACTTCACGGATGAAAGACTGGAGGTGCGCTGGAGGGGATAGGCGCTTCCCTACCGCGTCTTCGATAAAGATCGGCGTGTGAGCCATACGGCCATCGTTGAGAACAAGCGCCTCGGTCATGCACTCGCGTTCATCGAGGCCCAGCAGGATCTGAAGTATGTTCCGAAGGTGAAGACCAACAGTGAGAAGATCAATTATCAAAAGCGCGTGCGAAAATCAGAAGCGGTGGAAATGACGGTTTGATGGAAAGCGTAGAACGATGAAACTGTCCCCCGCTTCCCACAACCCTTGGAAATCGATAGAGTACATCGATTCCCACATTACGCACCGCACGACTGCTACCAGACATTTCTACTTTGCACAGTTCGGACAATTCAACTTTGCACCAACACGGGGTGTAACAACCCAATATAAATGTCACGGTCCATAGTAACTATCAATGGCCTAACGATGACCTAACGCCGTGGCATTTCATATCCACGAGAAGCGAGACTCTCACGTTATCGACGTCACACCATCTCATGGATCCAAGGCGCTTCTCGATTATGAAAGATGGACGAAGTGCCCGCTTGCGGCGAAAGCATAAAGCTGGCTCAAGCATTCCTCATTAGCTGTGGCCGAGATGTTGACCTTAGGTCTCCGAAGAACCTGCGGATCGCATCACAGAGACGACAGCTGGATAATGGCTTTAGTGGAGCACTGCGACGGCTGCGACTCTTACAGATGATGAAAGACAACTCCTTCGAGCAGCTTAGATCCTCCAACTGTATGCAAAGACGCTCGATGTTTGCAATGGGAGATACCTTAATGAAAATGCAGAGCTGTTTATGTGCATCCCCGCAATTCAGACGCGCCGGTCGTAAGGGCTTCATGGAGAAAAATATTCTGTGGCTGGTCTACCTATTTCCGTGGAAGTGTACTACTTGCAAGGCGCGCGTCATGCGCTTTGTTCGGAGGGATCGTATTCTCTAAACCGGATACGCTGTCGAGAGCAGCAGAGAACGCGTACTAGAGCGCCGGTCCGAAGGCTGTTGGGCTTTTCACTCGAAGATCTTTATTGCACCATCGAGGTTTTCGGCCACCGATCGGTAAAGGATCTGAAGCTCACGCAGCCTCAAACGTGTGCTAGGGGACGACCGATTCTAGTAAATCTGCAGCCGTGGCATTTACCAAGGTAAGCACACTATGTTGTCTATCTAACTTAGGAGTTATAAGAGTCCATCAAATGGATAGCGAGTAACATTTATTAGTAACTATGGTGATGTCTCGGTGTTGTATACGTCTAAATAATACTGCCGTTTTTTAGCTCACGATCAACATCTATGGGGTACGAAATGAATAACGCGCTTATTATTTTGTTCACTGTGCCGATTCTCTGCATCGTGTTAGTTGTGGCAAAACAGTTTACAGAGCAAATGTTCAGCAACAAGCGTTCGTCGCCAGTCGAAGAACTAGATCGGCCTACGGCCAGGGTTCAATTTGGCATCTTCAAACCAGTCCTCGAATCTTTGCCAATGATCGCGATGCTAACTGACTCTGAATCGCTACTGGGGGTCCCCGCAGAATTGAAAACAGCACTTATAATCCACTGATTCAACTTCGCGGCTGTCTCATAAATATCTCGTTCTCTACAACTTTCGTCTTCACTAACGTGCTTAAATGTTTCGATTCGGAGAGACCGCGAGACTTAGCACGGAGCAGCCACTAACGTACATAATCTTCCGTTTGTTGAGCTGACTCCTCCCAACGTACGGAGGCTGACAGGTGGAAGTTAGCAAAGCGTTGAACAAGAAGGTCTAGATAATAGTCCTCATAGTCGGCGTCCTTACCACCACTGTCGCAGCATGGCCTTCCACAATCACGCGGATAACGTCGTGTTACTTCCTACCACACGGCTTATGCTATAGCTGGAATAAGCAGCTGCTCACGTTGCATGTCATCTCAGACTCGCTCATCTTCCGTCCTTTTCGGCGATATCATGCACGATCGCGTGGCTTCTGCATCGTGAGAAACAGCACCTGCCATTTGTCTGGATATTTGTAGCTTTCTGCGCTTTTATCGTGGCCTGCGGATTTACCCACGCTATGGACATTGTCGTTTTATGGGCGCTTTTGTACTAGCTGTCCGGCAGATTGAAACTCATCACAGCGATCGCCTCTCTGGTGACGGCTATCGCGCTTCCGGTCCTGGTGCCCAGAGTCGGGCAAGTTCTGAAACAGGCGGCGTCTTCTCGAGTAAACGAGCTCCGGTTCCTTAGTGTAGCGGAAAGCAGCCTGGACTGCCTTTATCTTGCCGACGAGGTGCGCGATGCGAATGGTCAAATAGAAGATTTCGTTTTACCTACGTAAATGGAAACGCGGTAAGACTAGTTACGTTTTCGGTGGCAGGATGTCCGAGCTCTTTCCTGTTAATCAGAAGATTGGCTTGTTTGAAAAATACAAACACGTCGTCCTTATCGGCGAGTTTTCAAGTCAGGAAGAAAACATAAAGACGCGTGTTTGCGTGTCCAGGCAACTAAGTTTGGGGATGGTGTAGCGGTCGCGGCCTCTGACATCAGCGAGGGCAAGGAACAAGAAGAAGCGTTCCGCAGGAGCCGGGCCTTGCTCGAACGCACCGGTGAAGTGGCCGGAACCGGCGGTCTATGCGCTCATCCTGTGCTTTATCCAGGCCGAGAGGGATCTTCAAAAGGCCGGGCAGTCAAAGTCTGCAAAAGGAACTCCGTTGGCCGCCATGGTCCGCGCGGCATGTGGCACTTACTTTGATCTGGGGCACTCCACCAAAGATGAGACTTACAGACCTAAAGTTGCATGTGACTAACCCAAGCGGGCCGGTTTTTTCGACACACGGAAACACTCCGAGTGATACGGTTACAGCAAGATCATTCCGATGACATAGCCATCGCCTATTTCCGGGTTCGCGTTCTCGAAGTCGACAACGGAAGCGCATTGCTAATCAGAGTGATTGAGCAGTGCTTCACTGTGCCTGTCGAGCAATCCGAGAACTATTTGCCCAGAGGCAACAGCATGCATGATTCAAAAAACTTCGATCAGACCACAACCGCACTTGCCCGCCGTGTTCTCATCATAACGCTTGCGCTTGCTCTGTCAGGTACAGTGGTTGGAGTTTTTGGTTACCTGCAAGGCATAGTGGTGGGCAGTGAAGCAGTCCTAGTAGCTTGCTCTTTTATATTCTCGCTCGGAACCCTTGTCACTCTTCTCGCGTTTCGGAGTATTGCACTTCAGACAGTTGCTACCGTGGCAACCGGATTTTTCTTGATTAACCTTTGCACGGGTATAGTCATTGCGATATATGGTCAGGGAGAGCATCTCAATATTTTTGTTTATTTGCTTTGGTTCTTTCCTTTTCTAGTCTTCAACAAGCTGGTAAACCAACCCGCAATGGGACGGCAACTTGCCAAGATCCTCGTAGTTTTGCCTTTAGTCCTGATAGCTTGCCTTCTGCCGAAATGGATGGTGATCCTCACACTTGAGCAACGGATCCTCCTGGGTGTCTATTGTCTCAGTTATTGTTGCTTTGCATCCACGCTTAACCTTGTTACGCGCTACAGAGAGAAATATCTTATCGGACGAGAGCGCGTCGCATCACTCAAGATCGAAGCCGGTATCCTGGAAAGCATTTCTGACTGTTTCGTTTCTCTAGACTCAGAGGCCCGGCTTATTTATTTGAATGACGCCGCGTGTCTGGAGATGGCTGTAGATCGCCAACTGTCTCTGAACAAAACTCTCTCCAATGCAGCGCCAGGCTTTTTGCCAGACGCTGTGATTGCCGAGCTAAAAGTTGCCTCTACCAGGACCTCGACTTCATTCTTCGAGGTGCAGAGGGAAGAAGGCGCCCTTTGGTATGATCTCCGCTGCTTTCCTCGGTCTGACGGCTTGTCGATCTACTTTCGTAACATCACAGACTCCATAGTTTCCCGGCTCAGGCTAGAAGAAGCTACAAGAAATCTACGTAGGCAGGCTGAGCTCCTAGATAAAGCACAGGATGCGATTCATGTCACTGATCTGGACACACGAATCATTTATTGGAATAAGAGCGCGGAAAGACTCTACGGATGGACCGCCCAAGAGGTCATGGGACGGTTGGTCAAAGATGTATTCAGATACCAAGCCACAGATTTGGAGAAACGCTTTGAGTCGATACGGCGAAACGGCGAATGGATCGGTGAGATTTCCCAATTCCGCTGCGATGGTAGCAATCTAATTGTGGAAAGTCGTCTAACTTTGGTCGCGGGTGAGGACGGAACGCCGCATTCGGTACTCGCTATCAACACTGACATTACGGCCTGGAAGGCCGATCAAGCCAAGATCGAATACCTAGCTTTCCATGACGTTTTAACAGGCCTTCCGAACCGCCAGCTCTTGCGGGATCGGCTGACTGAGGTCCTCGGAAACCCGGCCAACCAGCGAAACATGGGTATCCTTTTGTATATCGATTTGGATGATTTCAAGACCTTGAATGACACAATGGGCCACGACATAGGGGACGCTTTGCTTCAGCAGGTTACCCTACGCCTCAGCGACTGTTTAGGCCGATACGACGTAGTAGCTCGCCTCGGTGGAGATGAGTTCGTCGTTATCTTAGCCAACCTCTTCGACGATGCGGCGACGGCCACCGCCGCGGCAAATATCGCAGGCTCCAATATTCTTGGAGCTTTTCGCCCACCGTTTGTCCTCGGTTCATATGAGACAGAAGCCAAGGCCAGCATCGGCGCTACACTCTTCTGCGGAGCCCACGATACGGTTGATCAACTGCTGAAAAGGACCGATCTTGCGATGTACCGCGCAAAAGCCTCAGGGGGAAATGGCCTGTGTTTCTTCGAACCAAGTATGCAAACGGAAGTGGATAACCGCGCTGCGCTGCGGTGGGATATTCGCCGAGCTTTGCAGAATGGCGAGTTCCAATTGCATTACCAACCGCAGATAGACAGCAATAGAGTTGTCGTCGGCGCTGAGGCATTGATCCGCTGGTTTCATCCTTTGCGAGGCAGAATCCTCCCCGATGAATTCATTCCGTTAGCTGAAGAGGCCGGACTGATAATCGAATTGGGACGTTGGGCGCTGGAGACGGCCTGCGCACAAATTGAAAAATGGTCTACTAGTCCGTTGATGGAAAACCTAACAGTGGCTGTCAATGTTAGCGTACGCCAGCTTCTCGATCCGCAGTTCGCCAATCTCGTGCGCGAGACACTGCGGAGTTCAGGGGCTAACCCGCGAAGACTTAAATTAGAAGTCACGGAAAGCTCCACCATCGAGAAAATAAATCAAGTAATTGCCGTCATGACAGATCTTAAGATGGAAGCTCTCAGTTTTTCGCTAGACGACTTTGGTACAGGCTATTCTTCTCTCTCACACCTTCGGCACCTGCCTCTAGATCAGCTGAAGATTGACAAGAGTTTCGTGCACAATGTGCTGAGTAGCATAAAGGAAGCATCGATTGCTCGCACCATCATCATGTTGGCAAGTAATCTTGGTCTGTCAGTGATCGCCGAGGGAGTGGAGAGCGAGGCACAACAGGTTTTCCTTCAGGCAGAAGGATGCCATTTGTATCAGGGCTTTCTCTACAGCCCCGCTATTACTGGAGAGCAGTTTGAGACCTTCGTTGGCGGGTCGCCAGCAAACATACGTCTCCAGTATTTGAATGAAGTCTCAGCTGCTGAGAATACTCCCGTCTTGATTGGGCGGGATGCCGGGCATATTGAAAGACCTGCACCTTCTCGGTAATTATGTTGGGCTCGGGCCTTGGGCGATGCCTGCTTTCCGATAGGGACAGCAAAGGGTTGACCCGGTCGGCGACTGTAAGTTTGTTGGAGCTGAAACATGATCTACTCCCCTGAACCCCCAATTACCTGCCTTTCGATAGAGGAAGATTAGCGAAGGTGCTCCTCCTAGCTGCGGTAAGCTCCTCAAACGTCGTAAAGCCTTCGATAGTACTCCACGGTTTCCAGCTTGACCTTAAGGCGGGATGATAAAAGCCGCTCTCGCGCACAATTCTTTGCAGCTCGCCCTCCGTGAAGGTTTTTCCCTCTACCTCTGCGATCAACTCTCCCATCCGTTTGAGAGCTTCCGCTTCCTGGTCGAATCCTTCCACTATAGGCAGCTCATTTCGCCCTTCGATATACACTCGCTCTACGATCCAAAGTGAGCCTCTAGCGACGACGATCTTCACGAAGCTCTATCAGAGATTCCATCGTGCTTGCTCCTCGTTCATTCACTATCTACCAATCACCCGAGCAAGAATAGCCCTTGCGAGTGAAACACTCTATCCTGTAGCGAAGGTCACACGAGGGGAGTGTCTCGATACGTCATCTTCCCGAGCCAAGCGGATAGCCGCGATGATGGCCGAGGCGATGACCAACCTAGAAGCAAAGCGATGCTGAACTCGCTCTTCCTTCTCCCCGCACGATCGCCCGTTTAAATATCGCCCATGACGCGATCATAGGACGAGTCTGGCGAAGAGCGCTTCGTCGGATATTGGCTGAATGCCCGACGAGGCGGAAGGAATGCGGCCGGAAGAGATGGCGATCTTCGTGCGGTCTCCAGCGCAGCTTGATGGCGGAGAAAAGGCCGCGCGGGCCGCGAATCTACGCTTCGTACGCCTGTCGGAAGAGATGAGTCTCACTCCAGATCTAATACCGCTGTGCACGATGCACCTCGCCAAGGGTCTGGAATTTCGCGCCGTCGCCGTGATGGCCTGCGACGATGAGGTCATGCCAGACGCGGAGTGCATCTGGCTTGTAGGCGACACCTCAGAGATGGAAGATGTATGCGACTCAGAGCGGCAGATTCTATACGTCGTTTGCACAAGAGCAAGAGACCCGCTGCTGATTTCAAGTGCGACGACACCCTAATCTTCCGCGCTGCGCTTGTGCAGACCTCCACTGCGCTACGCCCCCTCCACTCCGCTCCCGCTCCATTCCGAGGGTAGGGAAACCTCCTCTTGCACTTGCCGCCCTGCTGGCGTGGGCCAGGGCCGCCGATCAACTCCGCTCCATCCAAGCTCTTCCTCGCGCCTGTCGTTTTGCTCCCACCAAAACCGTCGGAAGGTATATTTTGAGATATCACATATATCACCTTTCGGGAGCCGCCCTTTGACGCTGATCTCAGTAACCCGCCTGCCCCACAACGTTATCCGTCTTATTCTTTTCGTCGCGCTCTCGACCATCGCCGCCCACTCTCAACCAACTCCCACCAAGTGGTCCACTCAGGACGGCACTTACGTCATTAAGAACTTCCGCTTCGGCACCGGCGAAACCATCCCCGAGTTGAAGCTTCACTACCTCACCCTCGGCCAGCCGCACCGCGACGCCGCCGGGCACACCGATAATGGCATCCTTCTCCTCCACGGCACCGGCGGCGACGCCCACTCACTCCTCAACCCAGTCTTCTCCGACGTCCTCTTCGGTCCCGGCCAGCCCTTAGATATCACAAAATTCTTCATCATCCTCCCCGACGACATCGGCCACGGCGAATCCTCCAAGCCATCCGACGGCCTCCACATGCACTTCCCCCAGTATGACTACGACGACATGGTCGCCTCCCAGCACACCATGCTCACGGACGGCCTCCACGTCGACCACCTCCGCCTCATCCTCGGCACCTCTATGGGCTGCATGCAGTCCTTTGTCTGGGGCGAAACCTTCCCCCAGTTCTCCGACGCCCTCGCACCCTTCGCATGCCTCCCCGTCGAGCTCGCCGGCCGCAACCGCATGTGGCGCTACATGGCCATGGAGTCCATCAAACACGATCCAGCTTGGAACAACGGTGAATACACCACTGAACCCGCCGAAGGTCTTCGCGGCGCCAGCGACCTCATCGTTATCGCTGGGGGTGCTCCGCTCCAACTCCAGAAAAACTTCCCCACCCGCACCCAGGCAGAAGCCTTCATCGACCGCGTCATCGCCGCCGACATCGCCCGCACCGACGCTAACAACTTCCTCTACTACGTCAACGCCTCGCGCAACTACAACCCCGCGCCAAAGTTAGCGACTATCACCGCGCCCGTCCTCTGGATCAACTCCGCCGACGACTTCATCAACCCGCCTGAACTCGGCATTGCCGAAAAGATGGTCACAAGGATGCCGAATGCAAAGTTCATCCTCATTCCTATCTCCGACGACACACGCGGTCACGGAACCCACACCCAGGCCATCGTGTGGAAGCAATACCTCATCGATTTCCTGGCCCAGACAGAAAAAACGGCCGAGAAGAAATAACACCTACGAAGCGAACCCGATCGCCGAACGGCTTGCTGGGCCCGCAGCCAGCCGTTCCTGAACACTCAAGAAACCGCAATGATCAACCAACTGTAAAGTTGAATTGCCCCAGAAGCTTCCATTCTATGCGAGCGTTTACGTTCATCTAGAGCCGTTGCGGGTCAGGCGGGTTAATGAGATCGGCGTCAAAGGGCGGCTCCCGAAAGGTCACGGAGTTGATCGGCTCTACGGGGTGAAGAAGGTGTTTCAAAGAAGCTGTTGCGATTCACGTGGGAAGTGCTGAGGCTGGGCCATAGTTTTCTCTAGATAAGACGCGCGCCCACATAATCTGGACCCGTCGGCAGCTTTCTTCGGAATTGGTATTCCGCGCTATCGAGCTCGACTCGCCGCAACAGTCGGCTTGTTGTCAATGATCCATCTTTATTGAGAAGTTACTTGCCAAATCCTTGGGCATAGGAGTATTTTTCATTGGCGCAAGCTAACTCTCACTATTGAAAACCAAAAAATGTGAGGGTTGGCGCATGCAACTACTCGCCATGGGAGACCCGAATGCTGAGAAAACCGCTTTCCTGGATGCAAACTATCGTGAAATCTCGCCTCTTACTTGCCACAACGCTCATAGCCTGCGCGACCGGAAGTCACGCGCAGGTGAATGGAGTGGGCCAACGACCGTATCTTGGCTGGAGCACCTACAGCCAACAGACAATCGCTCCCACGCAGACCTTCCTCACGCAGGACAGCATCATCGCGCAGTCCGACGCTCTGCGGAACTCCGGCCTGCAGCCGCACGGATACATTTACATCAACGTCGATGCCGGCTGGACCGGCGCCTCCGATGCGTATGGCCGTACGCTGTTCGACACCACACGCTTCCCCGACGTGGTCGCGATGATCCAGCATATTCATGCCAACGGGCAGAAGTTCGGGATGTACCTGAACCCTGGCGTCGGCACCGATCAGGTAGCAGCTAACAAGCCTATCCTCGGAACCCCGTATCACCTGCAGGACATCATTGTGAAGCCGGCAACCATCGCGAACGCGTTCGGCGGAGGGGACAAGATCGACTACACCAAGCCGGGAGCGCAGGAGTACCTCAATTCCGTTGTCGATCTTTACGCTTCGTGGGGTGCGGACTTCATCAAACTCGACGCTGTCACGCCGGGCTCGTATAACGACGACACCAGCATCGACAATCGTCCTGACGTAGCCGCATTTTCCAAGGCAATTGCGCAGAGCGGACGTCCGATCTGGCTGACGATATCGTGGGCGCTCGATCAGGATTACATCGCAGACTGGCAGGCGACCAGCAACGCGCGGCGCATCGAAGGCGACGTAGAGTGCGAGGGAGATTGCCCGTTTCTGACGGAGTGGAATCGTATCCAAGTTCGCTTCCTCGATCTTCCGAGTTGGGAGTCGGCTGCGGGACCCACGCTCGGATGGAACGATCTGGATTCTCTTGAGATCGGGAACGACGCGACCGATGGCATCACGCCGCAGGAGCAGCAGACGGCGATGAGCTTCTGGGCGATGGCTAACGCTCCGCTCTCGATTGGCGGCGATCTAACGAAGATGTCAGCGACAGGCAAGAAGATTCTCGGCAACGACGAGGTGATCGCGGTAGACCAGTCGGGCCATCCGGCGCAGCAGATTCGCGCAGGGTTTACGCCGATCTGGGCGTCGAATCTGGGCAATGGCGAGTATTACGTTGCTCTCTTCAACCTGAACTCGATTCCCACGCGGGTGAGCCTGCCGTGGAGCGATCTCGGCTTCGCCGCGACGCTGACCACGCGGGACCTATGGAGCCACACGGAGCTTGGGCCGTCGCTGCTTGAGTACTCGACCGTTGTGCCGGGTCATGGCGTGCGTTTGCTCAAGGTGCGTGGTGTGGTGAAGGTCCCACTGGCCAAGTCCACGAGCTATGAGGCGTACCAAGCGACGCTCACCGGTTCGGCCCAGGTGGCCGATTGTCCGCTGTGCTCGGAGGGCAAGAAGGTTGGTTACCTCGGCCTCGGCCCGAACAACAACGTTTTCTTCGACGATGTGAAGGTCGATCGCGATGGCGTCTACAACATGGAAGTTGATTCGGCTACGAACGGTACCCGCTCTTACATCATCAATGTCAATGGAGGCCCAGCAGTCACGCTTAACTCAAGTGGTGGAAGCGGCAACGTTCCCTCCAAGCTGACGATTCCGGTGAAGTTGAAAAAAGGCGACAACAGCATCGAGTTCGGAAATCCCATCAGCTATCCTCCCGATCTCGACCGTATCGTGATCAGTGGAAATGGGACCGCGCCTTATCCTGAGGCGCAGACCTACGAAGCGGAGCTGGCAACGCTCAACGGCTCTGCCAGCGCTGGGTTCAACGGCAACGCCTCCGGTCTGGCCAAGGCCGGAAACATTGGTGGAGGAGCAGGAAACAGCGTGAACTTCGCGGATGTCGAGGTGCCATCCGCTGGTACCTACAACCTTGAAATCGATTACTTCACGCAAGGACCACGGTCGTTCTTCGTCACCGTAAACGATCAGCCGGCCAAAGAGCTCGACCTCAATGGATACAGCTTCGGCACGCCGACGAGCGCTGTTATCCAGGTCCAGCTTGCGGCTGGCAAGAATCAGATCGTGTTCGATAACCCCTCGAACTACGCTCCTGATTTGGACGCAATCACCATTTCGCCACTTGTCTTCTAGTCGTTCGTCAACACTTGGGCCTCTTCTTATATCGAAGAGGCCTTTTTTGTTGGCATCGAGAGCAGCTTCGCTCGGGAGACTACGTCATTTTTTACGAAATGGCCGACCCGTCGATTGACGAACGATAAGTTCAACGGGAATGTAGAGCTGCCTGCCAGAACCGTTTCGCCCGAGGCGGATCTCCTCTATGGCTCCGTGACAGCTTTGGGCGATAAGCTTGCGAGAAACGCTCATGGTTGTCAGACTCGGCGATACCAGATCATCCAGTTCGATGCCATCGAACCCGACGATAGAGACTTCATTTGGGACAGAGATGTTCAAGGTACGTGCCGCCCGAAGAGCTCCCAGCGCAGTCAAATCATTGACTCCAATGACAGCGGTTGGCCTGTCCGCCAGGAGCATGAGGTTGCGCATCTCACGGTCTCCTCCGTCGGCACGATAGTTTCCATAGCGGACATACTCATGGCGGACCGTAATTCCGTGAATTTTAAGGGAGGCTTGAAAGGCCTCCAGCCTCAACTTCGAGATCATGAGCCCCGATGAACCGCCGATGAAAGCGATCTTTCGGTGCCCAAGGTCTTTCAAATAACCGATCGCTTGCCTCATTCCTTCCTCATGCATCAAACTCACGTCACTGAAGCTAGGGCCGGTTCGGCGGCTATCAATGGCCACCGTTGGTACCTTGCGAAGCGTGAGCAATTGATACGGCTCCAGTTCGTCGAGCGATGGCAGAACGACGACACCGTCGACAAGCCTCATGAGCAGCTGGCGGACCGAAGTGAGAGCCCCACCAACACTGGCCTCTGCGTTCGCCAGCAGAACAACTTGTCCGTTGGCTGAGGCCAGCGCTTCAAATTCCCGAAGAAATTCTGAAAAGAATGGGTTTGTCAGGTCTGGAACGATGACGCCGATAGCATGACTCTGCCCATACTTCAATGTGCGCGCCGAGATGTTTGGGACGAAATTAAGTTTCGCTACCGCGCGTCGTACCGCGAGCGCGGTCTCCTCTGTCACCAGCGAAGAGCCATCCAGGGCGCGCGAGACCGTGGCTACTGACACTCCCGCGTAGCCTGCTACATCACGCATCGTCGCAGGCTTTTTAGGACCTGATTTCTCGGCCTTCTGGCGCATGGATTCCGTCTCCGCGACTGCGAAATCTGTTGCTGAACTTCAAATCGCCACGATCAATCTCCCGCTCAGTCTACGCGATTGCCGAGAGCAACTGACGAAACTATCGGGCTAAGAACACTTTGCGAAGTTGACACACTTCAAAGCGCCGCTATATTGTGGGTTTGCATGTAACCGGATACATTTTGAAGTGTAAAACAGTCGTCAAGATGACTGACCTGATGCTTTGACTGCAACCTGGGTGGTTGCAGACCTCTTTTTGAGAGGCTTCATGATTCTGAAGCTGAGTCGAACTTCCGCGGCACCATTCGTCTTCTCTCTTGTTCTCGCGTGCGCGGTAACCAATTACACTCGCGCGCAGAGCTCCAACGTGTCCGACGCGAAGGCTGTCGTAGTGAAGGTCGATTCTGCAACGGGAGAGATCACTCTGCGATGGCGGGACGGAAGCGAGCTACACGGGCTCACGTCAAATGTAACTCTGACCGATGGACGTCTGCTCAGCAGTGACGCCTACGCACAGCATAGAGTCATTAACGGCTCACATGAGATCACGGTCGAACATACTAAGCCTGGGCTGCCTACCTTGACTCAGCATGTCTACATCCCAGCCGGAAAGCCGTGGGTAGAGATCCAAGCTCAACTGGATTCCTCGACCACCCCTGTTTCGACCAATCGCTTCGTCGCGGTGCGGGTACAGGGGGAAGGAGCACTCCAAGTCGCGCATGAGGACGCACTGCGTGTGCTCCACGTGCCGTATGACAATGACATGTGGTTTCGCTTCAATGCTGTAGCTCTACAGCAACCCGACCAACACATCACAAGCAACGAGGTGACGACGATCTACGACAACACAAGCCGGCGCGGCTTTGTGTTCGGATCGTTGACCCACGATGTCTGGAAGACCTCGTTGACGGTGTATGCGCAGAATGGGTCGTTGAAAGACCTCGAGGTTTTCGGTGGTTTGCAGGGGCAACTTGGCGAACGGAGCGATACGCATGACTTTGTGGCTCATGGTGTTGTGAGCGGTATGAAGGTGCTGTCTCCCCGCGTGATGGTGGGAGAGTTCCGTGATTGGCGCAATGGCATGGAAGCTTACGGCAAACGGAACGCCGAGCTGCATCCACCGCTCGCGTGGTCCGGTGCACGTCCATTGGGCTGGAATAGTTGGGCAGCCTACGCCGACAAGATCAATCGCCAACGCTACATCGGTTCCGCCCAGTTCGTACATGACAAGCTGAGCCCTGAAGGATTCTCGCGAAAGGTGGTCTACATCAACTTCGATGCGTTTTGGTCCAGCCTGGACGGGGTAGCGCTCGAAGACGCGATGGCCACCGTGAAATCGATGAAGTCGAGCGACGGCACCGTTTTCGAACCCGGTATCTATTGGACGCCATTTGCTGCCTGGGGTGGCGATCTCGACGCGTTTGTCGAGGGAACGGATGGGAAGTACCGGTATCGCGACATTCTGCTGAAAGGACCTGACGGCGCATTTTTGCCGACGGTCGACGGTGGCAGGCCTATCGATCCAACCGCACCTGGCACGCGACTGCGGACGCAGTTCTACATCGACATGCTTGCGAAGATGGGCTTCAAATATCTCAAGCTCGACTTTCTCAGCCACGGCGCATTGGAAGGCGTACACGCTGATCCTGCGATCCAGACAGGAACCGAGGCTTACAACCTGGGCATGCAGGACGTCGTGAAGGCGAACGCAGGACGCATGTTCCTGAGCCTCTCCATTGCCCCACTGTTCCCTTCCGGTTATGGCCACGCGAGAAGACTCTCATGCGATACCAAAGGTCACATCAGCGGTAAAGATCAATCGACGGAATATATGTTGAATGCGTTGACCTATGCCTGGTGGACGGACGAAAGCCTGTACCTCATCGACCCCGACCACATCCCATTAGGGACCAAGGCCGACGAGGGCGCACGCAATCTCGTGGAAGCTCAAAGCCGCCTTCTATCGACGATCATCAGCGGGGGCATGATTCTGGATAGTACGCGGCTGGCGGACGATCCCGACGGGCAAGCAATGGCCCTGCAGGTATACAACAATCGCGCCCTAATGAAGGTGGCCGATGAAGGGAAGGTCTTTCGCCCCGTGGAAGGCGACACAGGGGATGCTGCCGCGAAGATCTTCGCGCGACAGTCCGCTCGCGGCTACTACATTGCCGTCTTCAATTTTGACGACAAAGAGAAACACACCATCCAGGTGAATCTCGATCGCATTGATCCCAAATTCAAGGGCTCCGTTGCACGGGATGTCGCCTCCGGTGTCTCTGCATCAATGTCAGGGAGTAACATTGCCGTCGATCTAGCACCCTCAGAGTCGCGCCTGATCAAGGTATCCTACTCAAGCGAGGGAACGGCGAAGTGAGATACGTATGAAGCGCCAGTGGAACAGGGTTACATTCCCGTTCGAGTTGTAAGGCACCAAACAAGCCTCGTCGAACGCCGCCTTATCTTCGCAGTGCCGCACGAATCGTTTCAGCGGCCTGATCGCCCATGAGGGCTGCGCCTGAGGGCCCAAAATGCACTGTGTCCTCGTAGGTGTCCAGGTGCTTCATCATGAGTGAATGCTGGTCATCAATCGTGATTCCAAGCGAAGAGAACAGCGCTTGTGCAATCTGGTTCCGCTCTTTGATTCGCTCATTCGTGGCGCCGTTGAAGGCGTTTATTTGCACGGGCGTGATCGTCGCCCAGACCAACGCATGGTGACTCGGAGCGATCTGCTCAACACTGTGCAGCAGATCGGGCAACGCAGTTTTGTACTGTGCCTCTGAGTAGTTCCAGCCATGCATACCGTTGTTGAAGTGAACCACTCGGAAAGCGACATTCTCCATGGCTGCGAACTCCTCAATTTGTCGCGGAAGCCGCGGATCTCCCACCGAGGTGGACACGGCCATGAGATAGACATTCGCAGCCCCTTTCAGGTCCTTCGTGACTTCAGGAAAGTAGTTGCGTGTGATGGAATCTCCGAGCAGCAGCACGTTGGGAAGAGCCGGATCTGCGTGTGGTGGCCGCACCTCCCACGTCCACTCAATCTCCTCCGGAATGGAAGGCTGTTTCTGAGCCTCGCCGAGCAGCGTCGTGCAGGCGAGCAACGCGGCTATCGCGATGGAGCAGTAAAGAGGCTTGTGATTGGCATAGTGAGTCAGGCTGCGTAAACGCATGGACGCGTGCAAATTATTCTCCCGATGATTACCTGTTCTGAACCCAGCGCATGAGCGATCATGATTACTTCGTTTGGGTTAAGGTGAATGCCAGCGCCTGAAAATCGCCGCGGAGTTTGAGACCAAGCCCATGATGCATCCAGTATGAGCCAGAAGCAGTGACGGGCGTTCCGTCGTCAACATTTCCGGCGATCATGGATAGGGTGTAGGTTGCGTTCTCTTTGAGTCCGCGCAACTGCACGAGTGGAAATGGATAGAGCTCGCGGCTGGAATGAAGGAAGGCAAACGTGACAGCTTGTTTGCCATCTCGTGATACGGTCTCCGTCACGGATTGCTCGCTGTTGTTCTCCGGAGCGATGAGCCGGTAGAGAGAACCGCGCTGGACCGTTTCACGAATGGATTTGTACGCAGCTACCATCGTCCGGGCCTGGTCTAGATCTTCGCGCGTCCATTTGTTCAGGTTGGCTCCGACGCCGAGCGCCCCCTGCATGGACGACAAGAAGCGATACTCGAGTGAGAGCGATCTACTGTTCACCCAGGTCGGTGAATCCGTCACCCAGGCGGCCATGACTCCGGGCGAGTACGCATAGGTGAAGCCGTTCTGGATGAACAGCCGGTCGTAAGCATCCGTGTTGTCCGAAGGCCAGACTTCATCGGTGTAGCGCATGACCCCGAGGTCAACGCGGCTGCCACCACCCGAGCAGGACTCGATCTCGACATTCGGATGCTTCTGTCGCAGCTCGATGAGGATGGAGTAGAAATTATTGGTGAAGTCGACGTAAACGTTCTTCTCGGAGTCGGGCGCAGCCGCGGGCCAGCCGGGTTCAGACCAGTTACGGTTGTAGTCCCACTTGAGAAAGGCGATGTCATTCTCTGTTAGCAACTTGTCGAGAAAACTATAGACATACGCCCGCACATCAGGCCGGGCGAGGTTGAGCACCAATTGGTTGCGCCCCTCCGTACGCGGACGCCCCGGAAAGTTCAATACCCAGTCGGGATGCTTGTGATAGAGATCGCTGTTTGGATTCACCATTTCAGGCTCAACCCACAGACCGAAATCCATGCCTAACGAGTGCACCTTATCGATGAGCGGCTTGAGACCATGGGGGAACTTTTGCTGGTTCACGTACCAGTCGCCGAGGCCGGAATGATCGTTCCTGCGTTCGCCGAACCATCCGTCATCCATCACAAAGCGCTCGACGCCGATGCTTGCCGCTTTTTCGGCGAGCGCCATCTGGCCAGCTTCATTTACGTCGAATCCAGTCGCCTCCCACGAGTTATAGACGACGGGTCGCAGCTTTGGCTTGGGATGACGGGGCAAGACGGAGTCGATTTCGTAACGATGCATCAGCCGGGATGCGCCCCCGATGCCGTGGCTAGAGTAGCCTCCATAGAAGTCGGGCGTGGTGAGTTTTTCGTGAGGCTTCAGCAGATAGGCGAAGTCGAAGGCATTCGGACCGCCGGTGACGCGTACTTGTTGGAGTTGATCCTGCTCCACAGATATCTGCCACGACCCGCTCCAACCGAGCGCCCCAAACCATACCTCACCTTGATCTTGGTCAACTGCGCCTTCGCGGTCGATAGCAAACCACGGGTTGTTTTGTGCGCCGGTAGTGCCGCGGCGGCTCTCGAGCACGGTTTTACCCGGCTCAACATGCCTCTCCTGCACGTTCCACTCCCCTGCCCAGCGGCCGGTGAGATAGCGAAGCCGATAGTCTGTGCCACGTGGGAGATTCCAGGTGCCAGCTGCAATCTGCTCCACCGTGAACGGAACGCCGGTGCGATTCTCTATTGTCGCGGAGCGGCGAAGGATTCCCGTCTCTCCATCGGCCTGGTAGTTAAGCGTGACGTATACATCGCGTGAGATGTCTTTCATCACGATGGAGAGAGTATCTCCATCAATACGATTCGAGACGTATTTCAGTGCAAGATCTCGATTGCCATCAGGAAAGGTGATCTTCAGATCTGGGTCGACATAGAGTCCGCCTCCCCACCCTACGTACTCCTGTGGAGTGACAGTAATGGGAAGTTCGAACGATGAAAGCTCCGGCATACTGTGTGCGGCGGCGAAATGATCACTTGCAGCGAGATGTCCGCCCCAGTACAAGTTCTGGATCCCCTGCACTTCATTAATACCGAACACATAGGTGCTGTCAGCGGCATCGATGCGAAACACACCGGTGGTGGAATCGAACTGAATGGTCGCCGGGCCTGTTTGGGCGCTTACGTTGACGGTGAAACAACCAGACAAAGCCAGCACCAGAGCGGCAATACGTAGATGGAGAGCCGAAAGAACCGTACAACACTGCATGAATACAAACTCCTACGTTTGGGTGCGAGAGCAGGCGACGTCGGGCGCTTTGTCGAGAAAGCTCTGCGGTCGCAATCGGACCTGCTGACCCGCTTGCAGATGAACGTGAGTAACCCGGTCGCGATAACGGATTGGGATTGAGCCGCTTCCTCTCGCGCTGACGGTAGCTGAGCTAAGGTCGCCGTTGCGCCATTTCACGGCTACCAAGTAACTCCCTCGTGCGCAGAGGCCACGGAAGGATCCATTTCGCCACATTGCCGGCAACGAAGGCAGTAACTCGATCTCGCCTCCATGGGACTGCAAGAGCATCTCGGCAATCCCAGCGCTTCCAGCCGTATTGCCGTCAATCGCGAAGATGTTCGAATCGGCTCCGGCTACGCCCGCACTGGAGTAGGTCATTAAATTGTCGTCCGCTGCCTTTGCGATAAGACCTACGAGATGCCGGTGAGCTTCTTCCCCCTTGAGTAATCGCGCGTAGTAGACCACCAGGTTCGCTCGGCCCCACTCGCTCTGCTCCCAGTGCGGCGCGCTCATTCGACGCTGGATGGTGACTTCTGCTGCACGGGCTAAGGCAGGAGTAGTGCGCGGCGAGATCTGATGCTCGGGATAGAGCCCCGTGAGATGAGAGGTGTGCCGATGGTTCGGTTCGGCGTCCTCAAGGTCTTCCATCCACTCCTGCAACTGGCCGTGCCGGCCAATCTGCAGCGGCGGCAGCTTCGCACGGGCTGCCTCTACCCGCAAGCGCAGATCGGGGTCGATCGATAACGCGGCGCAGGCCTCCGCGACCATGCTGAATAAGGCGTGGACGAATACGCGGTCGATCGTATTTCCCATCGATTCCGAGGCGTGTTGCCCGGACGGAGTGATGTACCAATTTTCTGGTGAGTCAGAAGGTCCAGTCACAAGCCAGCCATGCTTCGGCTCCTCCACCATGTAAGCGAGAAAGAACTCAGCGGCTTCACGGAGTACTGGGTACGCCCGGGCGCGGAGAAATTCTGTGTCACGTGTGAACTCGTAGTGTTCCCACATCTGCGTGGCGATCCAGAGGCCGGCTGTCACGACGATGCCCCATCCTGTGCCGCCAGGGGCGGTGTAGCCCCACGGATTGGTGACCGTATGCGCGACCCAGCCGGGTGAGCCGTACATCTCCTGTGCAGTCGTCTTGCCCGCAGAGGCAAGACCTTCAATGAGCCCGAACAGCGGAGCATGACACTCCGAAAGATTGCAGACCTCTGTGGGCCAGTAGTTTTGTTGAGTGTTGATGTCCAAATGGAAGTCGTCGGTCCACCCCATGCTGCTGGCTAGCCCATCATTCCAGATACCCTGCAGCGCAAGCGGGAGGACCGAGTCCGCGCGGGAACCTGCAATCGTAAGATAGCGGCCGTACTGGAAGAAGAGAGTAACAAGCTCAGGATCGTCACCGCCGTCCTCGAGCGCCTTACGTCGTGCATCTGTTGGTTGAAGCCGGGTGCTCTCGGAGCTGGGGCCGAGGTCCAGCGACGTGCGGCGGTAGAGTGGCCGATAGTCCTCAAGGTGCGCCTGGCGAAGTTGCGCGAACGACTTGGCGGAGGCTCTTCGCAGAGCCTCGCGCGATATCTTCTCCGGATTGTCTCCGCGAAAGCTGCTCCCGGTAGCAAGCAGAATCGTTACAGCGTCCGCGCCGGAGACAGCGATGGCGTGGCTCATCGCGGACGTCGTGCCGCCGCGGGCAAGCACCTGGGCTCGAATCTGGATTGCCACCCCGTCATGACCGCTGCTGTGCTTATGCTCAAAGCAGTTTCCGCTGAGCACTAGTGTGTCTTGATTCTCTGCGCCAATCGTATTTGGAATCTCACCTTGACTGAAGCTCATATGAAAGGAGATCGCACCTCGTTGGCTGGCGGTCAGCCGTATTGCGATTACACCGTCAGCATGGGTTGCGAAGATTTCACGCGTATATTGAACGTCGCCACATTTAAAACGAATTGAAGCGATAGCGTCGTCCAGGCTGAGCGATCGCTTGTACTCCACCGGCTGGTCTACGTGCTCGAATGCGAGTTGGAGATCCGGCAGCGGCAGGTTCGTACCGAAGTTCTTCATGCGTCCGGGGAGGTACTTACTGCATAGCGCCTGCGCTTCGTCGTACTTGCCTGCGAAGAAGAGCTCACGTATCTCGCGGATGTGCGGGAGTGCCCCTGGATTGACCTCGCCTGTTGCGGAACCGCCGGACCACGCTGTCGAATCAGATAACGCGATCCTCTCGTTTTGAATGTCGCCGAAGACCATGCCTCCAAGACGGCCGTTGCCAACAGGCAGCGCCTCAAGCCAGCGCCTTGCCGGCTGCTTGTACCAGAGTTCTTCAGCAATTGCCGTCGAGTTCTTTTCCGAAAGAGCGGCGGGTGTATGTTGCAGGGCAACCAGAGCCAGACTACCTTGCACGAAACTGCGTCTGTCGATATTCAACCAGCACTCCTCATCTGTTCGACTCCGCTTCATCCCAAAAGACGCCGATACCTCCGACTGGCGGAGGGCGAAAGGTTAGAAGACAATAGACTCCCTAGAGACGCAGGAACCAGGAGGGCCGTACAGAGAACCGGCCCTCCTGACGAGTTAGAACGCGTACTTCAACGAGAGCTGAAGGAAGCGAGCATCAGGTGTGTTGTTCTGGAAAAACTTCGTCCCCGTGATCTGACCTGCTTGCGGTCCGATACCCTGGTTTGACGGATTTCCGTTCGTTGGATGGTTGAGCAGATTGAAGGCGTCGACGCGGAATTGCAATGATTGTTCGCGGAAAGTGGGGAAGGTCTTGAACAACGACATGTCCACCCGCGAATAGCCGGGGCCGTAGATCTGGTTCGAGCGACCGCCGAGAAATGCGACAGCAGACGCGTAATCGGTGACGACGGTCGATCCCGTAATGAGGTTTCCGGGCAACGGATTTACGAAGGCACAGGGGTTGTACCAGTTCGTCCGTGTTTTGACCTCTGTCGGACAAGAAGTCAAGCTCGGATTATTGGTCGTGTTTGGAGTTCCGCCCCCCTTGAACGGATCACCGACTAGCAGGGCACGCGCGCTGCCACCGTTCGCAGTAGAGATGCTCGGCGACACAGTGAAAGGAGTGCCGGTTTGCACTGCAAAGACCAGGCTTGTGGACCAGCCGCCGACGGTATATTCCGCGAGACGGGAGTTGTTCAGGAACGCACGTCCCTTCCCGAACGGCAGTAGATAATTTCCGTTCAAGGTGAAGCGGTGACGAATGTCGTAGGGCGAGTTCGTCCATTCCTGTCCGTACGGAATTAGCGCCATGTTGCGGTCGCCGACTGCGGTCGAAAGTCCGCCGGCGTCGCTTGTGTCATCGAGCGCGTGCGCATACGTGTACGTGGCAAGGAACGTCAGACCATGCGACGTACGCTTCTCCAGTTTGGTTTGTAGTGAGTTGTAGTTGCTGTCGCCGCCAAAGTGGATCGTTCCGATTCCGCTGAGGTCGGGGAACGGCTGGAACTGCTGCGTCGATACACCGGGAGCAAAGAGACCGCGTATCGTGTTGGGATCGTAGTAGGTCGAGAGGTGCCTGGACGAGTTGGCGACATAACTGACAGTCGCCGCAAGGTTCGGTGTGATGGACCGCTCCACCGTGAGGCTGTAGTTGATGGTGTAGGGCGTCTTGATGTTCGGATCGATACCGTGCAAACCCGGAAAGGAAACAAAGTTCTGCAGTCCAACGCCGGTGGCTGCTACCAGACCATTCTCCAGCGAGATGCCCTGCGACAACAGCGAGGGGCAGCTACCTAGAGAGCAGTCCGGCGTTGGGAGATTGGCTCCGTTCGCCCAGGGAAAGTTCGTTCCAAGATTGGTATTGCCCTGGCTCTGCAGACCACCGTAGAAGAGTCCGAAGCCAGCGCGGACGACGGTCTTCTCATCAGTCCGGAACGAAGCACCCAGACGCGGCGCGAAGTTAAAGCTCTGTCCCGACGCAAGCCGATCATTGTCGTTGTACTGGAGCGATACGTGATCTTTGGCCAGAACGGCGAGGAACGGAGCACCGAGATCCTGATTGCGTGACCGGCTGGGAAGCTCATAGATGCCTGTTCCAGTCCCGAGGCCCAGATTGCCTGTCGAGATGAAGTTCGCCTGATTGCCGGCGTTCTCCTTGTATGGCTCATAGTGGTCATAGCGAAGGCCAAGGTTGAGCGTCAGCCGCGGCGTGACCTTCCAGTCATCCTGCAAATAGGCCGCGTTGTACCACTGCGAATCATTAATCGGAGGGCTGTTCGCAATGGCGGCGGAGTTCATCTGCCCAAGCAGGAAGTCCGCCGGACCTGCGCCTGTTGTGATGGAACTCCCCACCTTGCCCGTGTACTGTCCGTTGAAATAGTACTGGCCAATCGGGTTCGGAGCATAGCGATCGAAGACACGAATCGATTGAAGCGACACGCCCGCCTTGAGGGAATGGTTTCCAATAGTGCGCGTGACGTTGTCCAGAATTTGATAGACATTCTGGGCCTCGTCCTGTGTGCCAACCGAACCCCACTGGTTGATCTGGATCGGACCATAGCCGAAGTAACCCAGAGGAATGCCACCCAAGCCGGGACCGTTATTGGGAATGCCACCTAGCCCAAGCGACGCCGCCAGAGAGTAGTCATTGGCGTTGGGTTGGTGGTATTGCGAGACAATCCAGTTGTAGCCAAAGCGGAACTCATTGACGAGGTTTGATGTGAAGGCATGGGACTCGCTGAGCATGAAGTTCTCAGCCAGATTGGTATCGTTCGCACCGCCGAAGCCGCCGCCATCCAGTATCGGACCAAGCGGTAGACCGTTCGTCTTGATCTCGTGTGCGTAGCTGAAACGCACGTAGGCCTGGTCCTTCGCGCTTATATTCCAGTCCAACCGCTGATCCCACTGTACCGTGTTGTCTGTCCGAGCGAGGTTCACGCGGTAGTTGTTGTAAGTCAGTCCCTGCACGCCGAGGTTCGGCTGTGGGTACAGGTTGATGATCTTCTGCGCAACGGGATCGATCTGGTTCGGGCAAAGCGCGTTGTTGACACCGGCACAGGAAAGCGTCGTCGCGCCGCCTGAGTTCGGCGCATAGAGCTGAACCGGCACACCCTGGTTGTTGAGGCTGGGGTTCAGCAGTTCAGAGAAGTTCCCGGTGCGCATCAACGCGGTTGGAACCGTGGTGGTGGTGGGTAAGGCTACCGAGATTCGGTTGGCCTCGACGTCGCCGAAGAAGAACAGATGATTCTTCCAGAAGGGCAGGCCGATTGTTCCGCCGAACTGGTTCTGGTGATAAGGCGAGATGGTGCTTGCGTCCCAGTCTTTCGAATCGAGATTGTTATTGCGGAGATACTCCCAGAGATCACCGTGGATGGCGTTAGTTCCCGACTTTATGCTGGCGTTCATCACGGCGCCGGCGGAGTGACCAAACTCGGCGCTGAAGTTGCTTGTCTGAATGCTGAACTCGGCGAGCGCATCCGGCGGCGGACGCATCACAAAGCTCGAACCATTGAGGAAGTCAACCAGATTGGTGTTATTGTCGACGCCATCCAGGACGAAGTTGTTTTGCTCGGCCCGCTGGCCGTTTGCGACGAAGTCGCCCGTACCGCTTCCCCTGGTACCACCGAACGGAGGGGCAACGCCGGCCGTCAATTGAGCGATGTAGACCCAGTTACGGCCATTCAGTGGCGTGTTGTTGATCGTCTCGGTGCTGATGACCTGGCCTACAGCCGCTTCCTGCGTCTCCAGGAGAGGGGCACCAGTCGTCACCGTGACCGTCTCGCTTGCCGAGCCCAGCTGTAGCTTCAGGTCTACGTCCAGGCGCTGCTGAATGTCGACGTGCAGGTTCTCGTGTTTCGTGGTCGAAAACCCGGGAGCAGATGCACTCAACGTATAGTCGCCGATCTTGACCGGAGAAAAGACGTAGACACCGCTCTCATTGGCCTGGCGTTGCAGCGCCAATCCTGTTTCCGGGTTTGTAAGCGTAACCCTCGCATTGGGGATGGCCGCACCAGAAGAGTCCTGCACGACACCTGTGATCGCTCCCTGATCCACCTGGGCATGTGACAAACCGCATAGGGACAGAAGAAGGAGCAGCCAGACCACAGGCCACGACCTCCCTATCAGAAGACGCTCATTAGACTGTAGAGCCACGTTTTCGCCTCGCATAAATATTTGCCTCCAGCATGCGCCGCCGATTTGCTACCTTGGCGCTTTGCTCCTAGCTTCTGAAATCCCTAAGACCCTCTGCCTCTGCAGACTGATAAATCTTGAGAGGTTCGAATTGCCTGGGTAATCCACGAATTCATGTTTTGAAACTCAAAATGAATCCGGTTACATTTCGATGAGAAAAGTACAGAATACATATGTAATCTGTCAATGAAAAATTCAAAGCACAGGTGAAAAACAACTTATTCCTCACAGAACACAGCTGCACCCGCCTCCACATGATTCTGCTATCCTTCGCCGGAAGCAGAATTGACTGGTTTTCCTGCTTGAGGCTGAACGACAAATGTTGAGGTCAGAGTGCCGTGGGTTGATCAATATTGCGTCGATGCTCTGGTTCTTAGGGACTACTAATCTCCGGAAAGCTAGAATCCTCCTCGAACTCCTACTGCCCGGATATCTCGCAGTATCACTTGTCATCGGATGGGCATCAAGGCGCAGATTTAGAGGAGCGAACTCCTACCTCAACGCGACTCGATCCCTGCCTTTGGGTGTCGTCGTACTCTCTTATGTCGCAGCTAACTGCGGAGCATTCGAGGTTATTGGTCTAAGTGCCGTAGCAGCGCAGTACGGAGTAGTCGCGTTTCACTTTTATCTAATTGGCGCTGTCCCGGCACTCCTTTTTTCGGCATTTCGATTTCTGCCACTCTACCGTGCCCTTTCGATCCGGAGTGTGCCGCAGTTCCTGGAGATTCGCTACGGACTGCAGATGCGCCTCCTGAATGCTTGCGTTGTCGCCTGTTCCCTCCTGCTCTTAGGTGGAGTGTCGCTTTTCGCTGTCGCCCAATTCCTCGAGATCGCCGCCGGCTGGAGCTTCGTCACTGGAGCCGTCGTCACTGCGATTGTCGTACTGGCTTATATTCTTTTAGGTGGACTCCGCGCGACTATCTACAACGAGGTATTGCAGCTCACCGTTGTACTCCTCGGGCTTGTGCCCATAGGCTTTCTAAGCGTTCGCTACCTGCTCGCCACAACGAGAAGGGACCATCTCTCGCTGGGCCACCTGTGGGTGGGTATGCCGACCGCGTCTGTGTCAAGTCCATTTGATGTTCTTGGGCTGACCGTGGGATTGGGATTCGTCCTTGGGTTCGGGTACTGGTGTACCGACTTCGTGTTGATGCAACGCGCTTTCACGGCACGCACGGAGTTAGCAGCACAACAGGTACCTCTGTGGAGCGGTTTGGCGAAGCTCTTCTTTGCCCTGCTCGTCGTTTGCCCGGGATTAGTTGCCGCCCGCCTCTTCACTCAACTGGGCGGCTCGGCACGATACGAGCAGGCTCTTCCCTTGCTCATGCAAAGCGTCTACGGTCCAGTCATGCTGAGCGTCGGATGCACAGCACTCGTCGCGAGCCTTCTGTCAGGAGTTGCAGCCAACGTGGCGGCATTCGCTTCTGTGTGGACAGAGGACATCTACCGAACGCAGCTGCGTCCGGAACGTAGCGAAGAGCACTATCTGATCGTCGGCCGGTGTGCAGTTGTTTTTGCCGCCACTCTCGCAGTTCTCGATTCCTCCATCACGTTCTACTTCAGCAACATCATGGAGCACGTGCAGCTGATCTTTACAATCTTCGGCACACCGCTTTGGGCGATCTTTCTGATCGGGATACTCTCTTCCCGCATCACGACCCGGGGCGCATTCGCTGGCTTCTTTGCTGGGACGTGCGCCTCGATCTTGCACCTGATTCTCTCCGTCTCAGGCTATCTGCGCTATGGGACGATGATGAGCGCCAGCTTCCACTCGGCCACATACGCCTTCGTTGTGACCTGCCTTGTCGCCGCGTGCGTCAGCATATTCACTCGGTCAGATTACGAATCCGGAGCAGGGTTCGCTCGGTGGTCACCGTTTAAGGCCAGTCACCGGGTGTATAAGTCGACGTGGGCACTCGCAGTGACACTGATGGTTCTTTTACTTGGCCTCAATTGGCTACTCCGCTGAACATGTTGAGGATGCAATGAGAATCCCAAGATCGACAGCGGTGATCGCTACAAAGGCCACTGGTAATGGGCACCGATCGTTGCCTTACCATCCCAGCCAGGCGCCTCGATCCGCAGTCCTCAATTCACTGGAGTTTTCCCGCCGATAGCATGAGTAATCTCCAGACAGGCCTGCTTCAGAATCTTACTTCCCTCGGCAGAACTTACCTTGGACTCGTTGTATTGAATGTAAGGAACGGTCAGAGCTCCGATGGCCGAAGCACGATGATCAAAGATCGGACAGCTGATGTTGACAACACCACGAACCAAATAGCTCGGTTGCGTCTCATGCCCCTGCCGGCGAATGCGGGAAAGGTGTTTCTTTAAATCTACGGGAACATTTTTACCTGTGATGCTCTTCCATTCGGTCAGAGTTCTCTCAAGCTCGCCGTCTCCAAGGTGGGCAAGAATTACATAGCCAGACGCCGCTTCCATCAGGTCCACGGTCGAGCCGAGCTTGACGTAAAATCCCACCGACGTCGGCGCATTCACCTGCGCAAGAATCGTAACATGAGCACCTTCAATGATGCCCATGTGGCACGATTGATCCATTTGCTGCGTGACACGATGTATCAAAGGCAGGGCCTCGGTGATTAACCGCTCCGTCGGTGGATGCTCCTGCGCCAGCGAGAAAAGCTTCAACGTTAGCGCATAGCGATCGCCATCGGTCTGTGCAATATATCCTCGCTGTTCCAGACATACCAACATGCGGAATATCTCAGACACCGTGCGATTAAGATGGCGTGAGATATCGCTTTTGCTCAGGCCAACCGGCTGCTGAGCGAGAAGTTCAATGACATCCAGCCCC
Organism: uncultured Edaphobacter sp.; assembly: GCA_964658525.1. Taxonomy (GTDB): domain Bacteria; phylum Acidobacteriota; class Terriglobia; order Terriglobales; family Acidobacteriaceae; genus Edaphobacter. The sequence goes on along the minus strand of CAZZZG010000030.1, from coordinate 8,327 downwards.
TTTTCAAGGGCTGGCGTAGCATAGGTATTCTTGGCCTGTTGATAAGCGGCCTTCACGGTTTTCTGAATGCCATATTGAAGGATCGAGAAGCGAATTCAGGATAGCAGATGCGATTCTGATAGAAATTTGACCTCGATATGCGATCAAAAAAGGATCTTCGCTCCCAATTGAATCTGTCGGCTAGTGTTGGCTGTTCCAGAGATGACTCCTGGAGAGCCAAAGGTGGCAGCAGCGTTTTGATTGGCAATAGTGCCTTGGGTGGGTCCGGCGGAGTAAACAACTGCATTGGGCAGTTGAAGGTTGGTGTGATTGAGAATGTTGAAGAACTCCGCGCGGAACTGAAGCTGTGTACCTTCCTTAATTTGAGTGGACTTCAACAGGGAGAAGTCCCAGTCGGCAAAGCCGGGACCAGTCAGCGAGTCGCGACGGACGTCGCCGACCAACCCTGCGGCCGGTGCGGAGAAAGCATTGGGGTTGAAATATAGTGCTGCTCGCTGCGCTGTGGTTCCGTGGGTGTAGAGTGGGCCGCTGAAGTTCGGGTTTATGTCGGGCCGCACGGGATTGCGAGTATCGCCCGAGCCGGTTGGGTTGTAGCCGAGCTGGGGTGAAAAGGGAAAACCGCTGAGGATGTTTGCGATGGAGGCGACGGACCAACCTGAGACAGCGCGTCGAGTGAGCGCACCGGAGTTGTTAAAGTAGGCTTTTCCAGTACCAAAAGGTAGTTCATAGGTCGCATTGATGGCCGCGGCGTTCCGGATGTCCGTGGCGGCTGGCCCGTAGTCCAGATGCGGGAGCGCGGGGACAGCGACAAATGCTGGCGTGTTTGAGGAGACCGAAGTGTTCCACGCCGAACCGTCGTCGAGGTTTTTCGCCCAGGTGTAATTCCCACGGATTTGAAGGCCATGGGCGAGGTTATGACGCACATCCACGACCAGCGCGTTGTAGTTGCCGGAACCTCCTGACCACCAGGAAGTGGTGTTGGCTACAGCTGGATTCGCCTTGATTGGAGCTGCCGGTGAGGCAGGTGTCCCAGAGGCTGGATAAAAGATGCGACCGTTGGGAAGCACAACATAGGCAGGCGCGTTCAGGTCTCCATTGAGGATCTGGTGATAACTATGTGAGCCTACATAACCGATGGAGATCGACGTGGTCGGGGCTAATTGTTGCTCGATCTTTAGGTCGTAAGCAAGGAGCGCAGGCGTCGATATTCCCGTGTCGACGGTAGAAGGAGAGACAAGTCCGGTACCGTTGGTAGGTTTGGCAACCGTTGTGCTGCCGTACGAGTAGACGGTGTTGTAGGGCGCAGCCTGATCGAGACGATAGTCCAACGCGTCGAGCAGGGAGTGATGAAAACCTGCACCACCCGTAATACTGGTTCGGCCATCGCCAAAGATATTCCATGCGAATCCGGCGCGCGGCTCCGGCAGGAAGAGTGCCCGGTTGTTGGTAAGTGCATTGGAAAGGCCGCTGGTCGGATTGGTGCTTATCACATTGTTCACAAATGTGTAGACGCTGGCCCGGGACTGCGACTCGCTCCAGCCGGTCGAAGACTCGCTGCGGAAGCCGATGCGGGCTTCAAAGCGTGGCGAAATACGCCAGGTATCTTCCAGAAAGCCGTTGACGAAAAGCGTCCGCCAACCGAGTTCTGTCGTATCGGGCGCATAGGTAAAGGTTTTGATCGAGCCCGCAAGGAATGTGCTGAGCGAGGCGAAGGAGGCCTGTCCGTACTGGTCTTGCGCGAGGTTGTCGTTGGACTGCAGGCGCTGTAGCCAGACGCCGCCCTGAATAGTGTGTTTGCCGATTGTGTAATACGCGTGATCATCGAAGGTGTAGAGGTTGCGTGTGATCGCGTTGTTGGAGCCGACGTTTGCTCCTGCACCCGTGATTGAGGAAGCTCCGTTGGAGGCCGTGGAGCCGGCGATGACAACGGCATAGGTAGGCACTCCCGGGCGCACACTCGGAGTGAGCGCCTGCACTTCTGGGGGGACATAGCCGTAGAAATAGAAGTTGGAGCGCGAGAATCCGACCCGGGCGACGTTAACTCCCCGTGAGAAAACATGCTGCTCCTGCACGCTGAGCACTTGCTCACGCAAACTTTCGTCCACATAAGAGTATGGATTTGAATTGGGCGAAGTGGCGTAGGAATCATCGACTGTGTAGATGGCGGATAGGTTGTCCTTCTGGCTCAGTGTGTAGTCCAGGCGGGTAGTGCCGAAGTCCTCACGAATGTGTTGCGGTGCCGTACCGATATAGGTGGCGATGCCGCTGGCGACTCCGTTGGTGGTGATCTCCGGGCCATTTGCAACAGGCCACAGGTTCAGCAGCGGTTTGACGCTGGCAACAGCCTTGGCACGCGAGGCTGAATCCGGTACCAGCGCGACAATGGATTCACCAAGGTTCTGCCGGTAGCCTTCGTAGTTTGCGAATAGAAACAGCTTGTCTTTTCGAATCGGACCGCCAACCGCAGCACCGAAGTTATTACGCTGGAATTCTGGGATGTGGTTTCCATCAAAATAATTTCTAGCGTCGAAGAAGCTGTTGCGTGCGAACTCGAAGATCGAACCGTGGAGCCGGTTCGTTCCGCCGCTGGTGACGATCGAGATTTGTGCGCCATCGCGTTTGCCGTATTCGGCGGAGTAAGTGTCGCTGACGACGTTGAACTCGCGTATGCCGTCGATCCCAAGGAGTTGACCCGACGTACCGCCGGGCGTGGTGTTGATGAGCGAAGCGCCGGTGTATTCGATTCCGTTGAGAAGAAAGAGATTGTCCTGGGGGCGCCGGCCAGAGATGGAGAACATGCTGCCGACCGAAGAATTCGATGTGCCCACGCCACCGGAGCGCTGGTTCGTGTAGTTCACAGTACCTGGATTGAGCGTAAGGAGTTGGTCGTAGCTGCGGCCGTTGAGCGGAAGCTCCTTCACTTGACGCGAGTCGACAAGGCCGGAGGTCTGCTGCGTCGAGATGTTGACCGCGCGTGGCGCATCTTCAACGTCCACAGTTTGTGTCACCGTTCCGACCGAGAACGCTACATCAACCTCGTTCACCTGGCCTACCGTGAGCGCAACGCCTGAGCGCTGCTGGGGGCCGAAGCCCTTCGCCTTGATGACCACATTGTAGAGGCCGACAGGCAGCGAGGGTGCGATGTAGCGGCCATCCGTGCCGGTCGTTAGTGCGCGCTCTGCGCCAGTGTCAGTGTTATGGATGACGACCTGAGCGCCACTAACATTTGCGCCGGAGGGGTCGGTGACGATACCGCCGATAGAGCCGCCGACGACCTGGGCATTGATCACGATTGGAGTTAGCGCAAGAACTGAGAAGAGAAGCGCATTAGACAGTCGAGACAAGGTGATCCTCCGGAGAAGCAGAGCAGAATGCTCGATGCTGGAGCGAGATACTTAATTGCGAGGGAAGAGTGCAGTGCGACAGACAGACGTCAACAACAGCGAATGGCTGTTGAGGTCATAGTGCCGAGGCTTCGCGGATTGTGTTCGATAAGCATGTTTCGTCTGAGCTAAACGTCAAAAAACCACGCAGGCAGTGCGCCTTTGCGTGGTCTTGGACTATCCAGTTATTACTTCGCTTGATCTTTCGATCAGGGTAGAAGGGTTACGGGAGAGCTCTCACAACGCACAGGCTGTCATGTCGCAACAGATGCGACAGAGACAACAGGCGGTATGAGCGGAGAGCGTCATCACTGACATGAAGGTAGCGGTAGGCGGAATTCGTGTCAAGTAGGTGGGGCGCTTCCCTTGACAAATAACCCGCGGTCGTCCAGGCTAAGACAATGGTCGCTCACGAGATCCTGACTGCCTGTTCTATTCGCCGCAATGCTTGTTGCGGTTTGGCGTGTCTCCGTGGGCGTGAGTGTTGTCGATAGACTTCTAAACATCGCAAAACTCTTCGACGCAAAGGCCCACGCACCGATCCGGTGATGTGGGTTTCTGTTTTCAGCTCAAACAATCTTTCAAAGGCATCTTTCCTGACATGCTTGCCCCTGTCCATCCCGCATACCCGGCGACACCAACGCAGCGGGTTGAAACGCTCACCCCCGCGACTGGCTTGAGTCATCTTAGGCTGCTCGAGGCCGAGAGCATTCACATCTTCCGCGAGGTTGCCGCCGAGTTTCAGAAGCCAGTGATGCTGTACTCCATCGGTAAAGATTCTGCGGTCATGCTGCGATTGGCGCAGAAAGCATTCTTTCCAGGGCCGATCCCGTTTCCCCTTCTCCATGTGGATACCGGCTACAAGTTCCACGAGATGATTGCGTTTCGCGACTCGATCGCACGCGAGCTTGGCCTCGACCTGCGTGTCTGGCGTAACGAGCAAGCGCTAGCTGACGGAGCCAACCCCGTCGCACTGGGCACGCAACGCTGCTGCGGATTGCTTAAAACGACAGCTTTGCTTGACGGCCTGCGCCACTATGGTTTCGACGCGGCCTTCGGCGGGGCTCGCCGCGACGAAGAAAAGTCACGCGCCAAGGAGCGGATATTCTCATTCCGAGATCGCGCCGGGCAGTGGGATCCCAAGAACCAACGTCCAGAGGTGTGGAACCTCTACAACGCTCGGATCTCACCGGGTGAGAGCATCCGGGTCTTTCCGCTGTCAAACTGGACGGAGCTCGACATCTGGCATTACCTCCTGCTGGAAGAGATACCAATTGTGCCACTGTATTTCGCTAAGGAGCGTCGCATGATCGTGCGCGGCAACAGCCTGATCCCAGTGGAGCAGAGCTTCTTGAATAGCCTGCCTGACGAAGAACAGTGGGTGCGGTCACGGCTGCGCTCACTTGGCTGCAGTCCATGTACGGGAGCTATTCGCTCCGACGCCGATACCATTCCAAAGATCATCGCTGAGCTCGTGTCGTTCCGATCGTCAGAACGTGCGAATCGCGTCATCGACCACGATACGGATGGATCGATGGAGATCAAGAAACGCGAGGGCTATTTCTAGATGGCGACGCAGGAGGCTATCCCGGAGATCGAAGACAACGGCTTTGCCATCGACGAGTTCCTGGCGGCGGAGGCAGCGAAGGATCTGTTGCGCTTCAGCACTGCAGGCAGTGTGGACGACGGAAAGTCCACGCTGATCGGGCGGCTTTTGTATGACTCGCGCAACGTGTATGAAGACCAAGTGCGCGCAGTCACCGGGAAGCAGGTGAGCCTGCAGAAACCGACGATCGACTTTGCGTTGCTCACCGACGGACTTCGCGCAGAGCGCGAACAAGGCATCACGATCGATGTGGCATACCGGTACTTTTCCACGCAGCGACGCAAGTTCATCATCGCGGACACTCCCGGCCACGAGCAGTACACGCGCAACATGGCGACCGGCGCCTCCACGGCAGACCTCGCTGTCATCCTGATCGACGCGCGCAAGGGCATCCTCACGCAGTCGCGACGACATGCGTACATTGCTTCGCTGCTCGGCACAAGGCATCTAGTCGCGGCGATCAACAAGATGGATCTTGTTGAGTTCTCGGAAGATGTCTACCACAAGATCACAGCCGAGTTGCAGATACTGGTCGACCAGGTTGGAGGCAGCGACCTCCTAACTATTCCAGTCAGCGCGCTTGAAGGCGACAACGTCGTCGACCGCTCCACGCGGATGTCTTGGTATGAAGGGCCCACGCTGCTGGAGCATCTCGAGTCTGTACCCGTATGGACGGATATTGCGACACAGCCCTTCCGTATGCCCGTCCAACGCGTTATCCGCCCCGACCAAAATTATCGGGGCTTCGCTGGGCAGATCTCCGCAGGCACCATTCGCAAGGGCGACCTTATCACCGTGCTACCCTCAGGCCGCAGTAGCCGCGTTGCCTCCATCACCACCTTCGATGGCGATCTCGAAGAAGCCCGTGCCCCGCTTTCTATCGCGTTAACCCTCGAAGACGAGCTCGACATCAGCCGCGGCGATCTTCTGTCGGAGCCACAGCGCGCTCCGCAACAAGCGACCGCACTGAAAGCTTCGCTCGTGTGGTTCGACAACCAACCACTGGAGACACATAGGCCGTACCTGTTGAAGCACGGTGCGTCGACGCGCAGTGCTCGCATCACGCGCGTTGTGCAGCGCACCAATGTACACACGCTGGCTGAGGAGGCGGTGAGCACACTTGCCATGAATGACGTCGGCGTTGTTGAGGTCGAGTTGACGCTGCCGATCTTCTTCGATGCCTACTCCGAAAACCGCGCGTCGGGCAGCTTTATCCTGATCGATCCGCAGTCCAACGCCACATTGGCCGCGGGGATGATTCGAAGCGGCCTTCCAAGCGAGTTACCCAGACCGCGGCCGCGCGGGGTGTTGCTTCTCGATCCGTACGGTAAAGTGATTTCGCACGATGTGGAAGATCGGCTGATAGCAGCGGGCGCGCAAGTGGTGAGAACGCGCATTCACGATGCGGTGATTCTCCACAGCTTGTTATCAATGGGTCTGGTGGTCCTGCTTGAAGAGGCTTTGCCGGTTGATGTGCTAGAGACTCTTGCCTCCGCGGGCATCAGCTCCATCGAGGCAGAGACCTATCAACCTGCAGAAGGAGAGCTTAATGGCGAATGAATTGCCGAATGCCTCGACAGAGGACAGGATCGCTACCGCACAAGCACTGATCACAGAGGAGATCGCCAAGCATCCGCACGACCTCGTCCTCACAAATAGTTTTCAGGCTGAAGACATGGTTGTACTTCACATAGCACGACAGCTTGTGCCGGATCTGCCTGTGGTCTTTCTCGAAACTGGCTATCACTTCGCAGAGATTTATGAATATCGCGACCGTATGACGCGTGAATGGAAGCTAAACCTAATCAACGTGCTACCGGAGATCACCGTAGCAGAGCAGGAGTCGCAATTCGGCATCCTCAATCAGACGGACGCCAGCCGCTGTTGCGGGATCCGCAAGGTCAAGCCGCTCTTCGGCGCACTGGAAAGCTATGCGCTGTGGTTTACCGGCCTGCGTCGTGAGCAGGCAAAGAGCCGAGCCTCGCTGCATGAGGTAGATAACTTCACGCTCCCCAGCGGCAAGACCATTCGTAAGATCAGTCCTTTGACCGAGTGGACCGCAAAGGATGTCTGGGCCTATGCAGGCCGCCATGAGATTCCGCTGATTGATCTCTATGACAAGGGTTATACGAGCATTGGCTGTGAACCCTGCACCAGCCTACCCACCGACCCCAACGATCCCCGTTCAGGACGGTGGGGTGGCCAGAAGCAGGAGTGCGGCATCCATCTTCAGCCGTAACCGTATCGAAAGGCAGGCTTCATGGACTTCGTCATCGGGTTTCTCATCGCGGTGGTCATCGCGGTGACTGGCGTGGGAGCGGGTGTCATCACCGCTCCACTACTCATCCTCTTTCTACATGTGCCTGTCGAGATAGCGGTCAGTACCGCGCTGGCGTACTCGGCCATCGTGAAACTGATTGTCGTCCCGGTCCAAGTGTTACGCCGTCAGATTGATTACCGTGTCCTCGGGTTTATGTTGATCGGCGGAGTGCCGGGCATCATTATCGGCTCCATCGCTTTCAAGCACGTTGCGACTCACGGCCCTCGGTCAGTTCTTTACTTCATGTTGGGCGCCATCATTCTTTTCACATCTGGATGGCATATTTTTCGCCACTTCAAGTCTGCCGGAATCGCGCGTCCGGGCAAAGACCGTTCTCGGCTAATCGGAGTCATCATGTTGCCCATCGGTGCCGAAGTTGGGTTCTCCTCTTCCGGCGCGGGCGCGCTAGGCACCGTGGCTCTGCTCGGCATGACCGACCTCAGCGCAGCGCGGGTCGTGGGGACCGACCTCGCCTTCGGTCTCGCCATTGCGATCGTCGGAACCGGCGTTCATATGATTGGCGGCCACTATGCAGGGCCGCTCCTGCTTCGGCTTGCGATCGGAGGCATTGCAGGGGGCATAGTCGGTACCAGTGCTGCTCCGAAAATTCCTAATCGCAATCTTCGGCTCGCGCTTTCTCTTTGGCTCACTGTAATCGGTGTTCAATTCTGCTACCAAGCAGCAAGCAAATGAGTCTACGACATGAAGTTCGATCGGTGTGTGCCTGCGTTGCAATCAACCCGGAACCTTAGTCAAGATCGAAAGATTGATTGATGAGGCACTTCTCAACCTCCTTCTGCCTTTAGCGCAAACAAAGGGACTATATTGACCAAAGCAATTGATGCGACGACATCTCTCGTCTCCGCAGCAGGCACTAGGGACAATTTTTGATAATTCGGACGCGTTTGCCAAGCAAATTACGGACGAGACGCCGACTTCTCGTTTCATACCCTTCATGGATGGGGTCGCGGTAGGGACGATCATTGCTGATCGCCCCCCGCACAGATCCGCACGGGCG
>CAZZZG010000029.1:0-40644 GCA_964658525.1 uncultured Edaphobacter sp. | reverse complement strand
GGCCGGTGATCTTCTGGTCGATGGAGATGTTGCTGGCGCCGGCGGAGGCCATGGTCCGGACGACGGTGAGGGGATGGACGCGGGCATCGCGTGTATAGAGCTTGTTGGTCTCGGTCTCTTCGGCCTGGCGTCCACCGCAGGCGCAGCCTACGATGATGGCGATCCTGTCCGGTGCGTAGTGGTTGGTTAGCTGTGACTCTGCGACGGCCTGGCGGGCGGCTACAACGGCGAAGTGCACGGTGCGGTCGGTGGCGGTGATGACGCCTGAGTCGAGGTGCTGGCTCGCGTCGAAGTTTTTGACGGCGGCGGTCTGGGTGAAGCGGAGGCCCTGTGTCTTGTCGTGAGCTTCGCGGGCCGGGGCTTCGGGATAGGGCGGGAAGGGGGCGATGCCGGTCGCTCCGGAGAAGAGGGAGGTGCGGAACTCCGCGACGGTATTGCCGATGGGGGTGATACATCCGAGGCCGGTGACTACGACACGATTCACTTCTTCTCCTGTGGTGCTCTGGTGATTGTAGATTCTCTCGGAGGACTAGCTTACCCTCCCCCCTCCCTCCTGGGGGTATTTTGTGGCTAAAATACTTGTTTTCATGGGCTTGCGGGTGGTGGATGTCTGTAAAATATTGCATCCAAAGGGGTTGGCTGCAAAATATTTCATCGAAAGGGGTTAGGGGTCCGAAAAAGTAAAGCCCCTGTGGGTGGCAGGGGCTCTTTGGTGGTCTTGTTTCTATTATAGCTGAGTGAGTGAAACTGATACGCCACGCGATTGTGCTGGATTGGCGCGGTGTTTTGATGGTTTGGGGCTTGACAGGTTTTGTTTGCGACGGGGCCTGCAGCGAAGTGCAAATACGGGGGTCTCTCCACTGCGTCGTGCGATGAGACCGCACGACTTCGGTCGAGATGACGAGATTTGGGATCGGACGCAGCTGACGTGTCTCAAGGAACGCGAAGCAGGGTCGGAGTTAGTTGAGTGCCAGGGAGAGGTTGCGGACACTTTGGTAGTCGCAGATGAGAAGGGTCAGGTCGTCGGTCCGGGCGCTGGAGGACCATTGTTCGAGGGAGGAGATGATTCTGTCGGCTGAGTCTTCGGCGTTGAGGTGGGCGGCGTCCTTGAGGAGGGTGTGGAGACGGGTCGACCCGAACTCTTCACCTTGGGGGTTGGTGGCTTCGAGGATGCCGTCGGTGTAAAGGAGGAGACGGTCGCCGGGTTGAAGAGCGTGTTCGGCTGTGGTGTAAGTCGCGAAGGAGAAAGCTGCGAGCATGAGGCCGTTCTCGGTAAGTTCGATGACGTCTCCGGCGCGGAACAACATCATGGGAGGATGAGCAGCGGCGGAGTAGCGCAGGGTGGAGGAAGTGGCGTCGAGGTAGACATAGGCAGCGGTGACGAACTGATCCTGCGTGTTGCCGCAGAGGACGGAGTTCATACCGGAGAGTAGCTGTGCGGGGTCGGCGGCGTTGGTTCGTTGGGAGGTGGCGGCGAGTTTGACCATGGAGGCGATGAGCGCGGCAGGGACACCGTGGCCGGAGACGTCGGCGATGAAGAGGCCGGCTTCGGTTTCATTGGCGATGAGGAAGTCGTAGAAGTCTCCGGCTACGGCGGTCATGGGGACGTAGCGCGCAGCTACATGGAAGTGGGCGGATTGAGGATAGGGTGAGGGGAGGATCGAGGTCTGGATGCGGCGAGCGATCTCCAGTTCTTTTTGGAGGTCGTTGAACTGTTGATCTCGATGGAGGCTGCGTTTTACGGCCACATAACCGAGTGTCCCGAGGAAGAAGGTGAAGGCGAAGGGCTCTATGTTGGGAAAGCGTCCGAAGGCTCCAACGATGTTTTCGAAGATGGCGAAGCCGACAAAGACCAGGATGCCCCTGCGCACCAGAACGAAGTCTCGGTCCGTCTGGTTTCGGGCAAAGGACTGAATGGTCAAGACGACGAGAGTAAGGATGACGAGGATGTGGTTGATCAGCTCATAGGATCGCCTGTCGCCGAACCAGAATGTGCCTGCGAAGAGGCAGAGGAAGGGAATCGAGATAGCGAGTGCGACCCTGCGGCCTGAGACACGGGGAAGAAATCCTGCAGCTTCGAAGTAGAAGAAAGCTGGAATGGGCACCAGGTATTTGATGGAATTGTGGAGATTGTTGAAGAACTCCGAAGGCGGGAGAATGAGGCGGAGCAAGCCCAGGTCGAGCCACATACGCTGACCATAGAGAATGGCGAAGAGGCCAAGCCAGAAGAGCATGGCGTCGAACTTGCGGGTAAGAAAAGCGAATGTCAGCGAGATGAGTCCGAACGTGGTGCACGCGGCGCCGAGAAAGATGTATAGCTCGTCTCGATGAAAGGTCCGCAGGACCTGACTGGCTGTCAGCTGAGCGTCACCTAAGTACATATGCAGCGAATGATACACGGGAGGGCCGGACTAGACGCCTTCGTTTCGAATGTCCAAGGGGCCCTGTGACGCGCAGCAGGATGAGGGCGCATGAATCCAATTTGGATTGTCGAGAATTTTGTGTGAAGAAGATGGAAGCAGCAGGCTCCCCTTACGGGGATGACAATAGCAAGCGACTGCGCAGTTGCTAGTGGGTGGTGATGGTTGAGGGTGTCGTGGCGGTGAGTTTTGTTACGCCTGCGACCATGTCGCCTACGGTGCGGAGGGTGCTGAGGGCTTCGTCGGGGATTTCGATGTTGAAAGCTTCCTCGACCTCGAAGGAGATGTTGATCTTGTCGAGGGAGTCGATGTTGAGCTCGTCGAAGGTGCTGGCGAGGGAGATGGTATCCGCAGGAATGCTCTTTGATTTAGCGATGATGTCGATGCAGCGTGTGGCGATGTCGTTCATGTTGCTCCGGCGTCCTGGGATAGCCCCAACTTACAGGGAGGCGAGTGCCGCTGTAAAGGTTGTGTGGCTACGCCTGATTAACTTTAGCTTGTCAGCAGGTGTAATCCGCTTGCAAGCGGTTCGTCAATACGCCGAACGGGCCAGGTCGATGGCCGATGTGGAGATGAAGGAGATATTCGAGGAAGATGGGGCGACGTTGAAAGGTGCTGAGGGTGAGGGCGCGGAGGTGGGGGAAGCGGTCCATGAGGAGCAGGCTGCGGGACATGATGCGGGGAATGCGCTGAATGCGGAGGTTAGCGCGTTGATAGACGGCGAGGTCTTCGATGTGTAGAGCATTGGCGAGCGCAATCGCCTGACGGAAGCAGAGGCCGAGGCCGGAGCCGGTGATGGCGTCGACTGATCCGGAGGCGTCGCCGATGAGGGCGATGTTGTTTGTTGTGATGCGGCGGAGAGTGCGGTCGAGCGTGATGGATCCGCGAGGAGAGCCGTTGGGGGTTGCCGAGGCCAGATGGCGTTGAAGAGAGGGGAAGTGGGTGATGGCGTGGTCGACGGAGGGGAATTTTTTGTTTGCGACGAAAGCGACGCAGACCTCGTTGGCGGAGGTCGGGGTGACGTAGGCCTGGCCGTGATTGCTCCAATAGACTTCGACGAAGTTGGTCCAGGGGGCAATAGTGAAGTGCTGGCGGAGACCGATGCGCATGGAGTGAATGGTGGCTTCGGTGAGGCCGGCCCAGGCGGCGATGCGGGAGTGGTGGCCGTCGGCGCCGATGAGGTAGCGGGCGCGGAGGGTCTGGCGATTGGTGCGGACGAGATGACCGGTGGGCGTGGGCTCGATGCTTTGGACGGAGTTTTGCCAGTGGAAGCGGACGCCGAGAGCGAGAGCTCGGTCGAGCAGCAGCTGATGGAGGACGGTGCGGCGGATACCTCGGCCGGGACTTGTGGGAAAGGAGGCCTGGGCGGAGGTGGTTGCTTGTCCGTTGTGAAAGCGGATGCCGCGGAGGAGATGGTTTTCGACTCTGCGGAGATCGCGGTTGAGATTGACGCCGAGATCGGCGAGCGAGCGCACGGCGTCGGGCAGGAGACCTTCACCACAGGCCTTATCGATGGGGGGCTGCATGGTGTCGACGACTTCGACGTGCAGACTTCTGCTAGCCGAGGCGATGGCGGCAGCGAGGCCGGCAGGGCCTGCTCCGACGATGAGGACCTCGGGTTGCGTTGTGAAGCTGGTCAATGACATGGAAAAGCGACGGTCCTTTGTAGATAGGACGCCGCTGGGCAGGAGAGGATACAGCGCTTACAAGCAAATGACGAAATTCGGACGAGAGAATTACGAGAAGGGTGTCGGGTTTTTGCTTCGGCTTGAATCAGAGAAAGGAGACGGCTGAATCGTGAGTGGATTCAGCCGTGGGTTAGAAGGTGAGGCTCGAGCTGAGCTCTACCACTGGAGGAGAACCAACTCGGAACAGAAGGCGGGGCCCATCGCTGCGAGGATGCTGTAGGTGCCGGGTTTGCCTGGGGCATTGACGAGGACGTCTTCGAGGACGGCGAGCACGGAGGCGGCGGAGAGATTGCCAACCTCGCGGAGGCTACGCCAGGAGGGCTCGAGGGCGTTGTCGGGGAGGCCGAGAGTGTTTTCCATCGCTTCGAGGACCTTTGGGCCGCCGGAGTGAAAGATGTAGCTTGAGATGTCGCCGAGGGACAGGCCATTGTCGGTGAGGAAGGACTCGACGTTGCCACGGAGATGTTCGTTGACGACCTTGGGGACGTCGGGAGAGAGGACGATTTTGAAGCCCATGTCTCCGATATCCCAGCCCATGATGTGTTCGGTGTGGCGATAGAAGGTGGAGCGGGTGTCGAGAATCTTTGGGCCTGAGATGCAGGTGGCGCAGGTGCGCTTGGCGAGGGCGGTCTCGGAGCCGGCGATGATGACGGCGGCGGCGCCGTCGCCGAAGAGTCCGCAGGAGATGAGGTTGGCGATGGATTGGTCGTTGTCCTGCCAGGTGAGGGAGCAGAGCTCGACGGAGAGAAGCAGGGCGTACTGATTGGGGAAGGCGCGGACGTAGTCGGATGCGCGGGAGATGCCGGCAGCACCGGCGACGCAGCCGAGGCCGAAGATGGGCGTGCGCTTGATGCTGGTGGGAAAGGGCATGCGGTTGATGAGGCGGGCGTCGATGGTGGGGCTGGCGATGCCGGTGACCGAGGCGAAGAATATGGCGGAGATGTCGGCTGCGGTGAGGCCTACGCGGGCGAGCGCGGTGGCGACGGCTTTTTCGCCGAGTTCCACGGCGGCGACGATCCAGGCGTCGTTGGTGGGGCCGAATCCGGAGAGGTTTTCATAGACGTCGAGGGGGAAGACGAGATTGCGGAAGTCGACCCCGCAGTTGACGAAGAGCCGGTTGATGAGGCGAGGCTCTTCCATGCGGTCCTGCCAGCGCGCCGTAAGTGCTTCTGAGATTTGTGCCTGGGAGTAGCGATGAGGTGGATAGGCGGTGCCGACGGATGCAATACGCATGCTGATGAGAACCCTTTGTGGTGACTTTCTGAATTGAAATGCAGTTGGCAATGGTACGCGTTTATAGTTGCACGCCTGCGACGGTTTCTGAAGGCGTGGGATTGTTCGATGGGTTAAAGGTACACGCTGAGTGAGATTCAGTGTTGAATTTCATGGGCGAATGGCGCGGCGGCTAGTGGAGGCGGGCGATCTGACGCTGATAGAGGTCGTTCTTGGGGAACTCCTGGGAGAGGCCGATGAGGATCTGTTTACCGGACTGGGTGCGGCCGTCGCGGAGCTCTCCGACTGCCAGCATGAGGCGGGCAAAGGGTGCGAGGTAGTGCCCCTGTTCGGCTGTGAGTTTGAGCAGGCGAACGCCTTCTGCCTTGTTGGTACCGGCGCCGGCCATGCCGAGGAACCATCGGATGGGCGCGGCTTTGAGGCTGAGCATGTAGTTCTCGATACCTACGGCCAGGTTGGCGTCGTAGAGGGTGGGGTTGATGGCTAGAGCCTGCTTGGCGTATTTGCTGGCCAGCTCGCTGTATTTGAAGGCGCCATACTCGTGGCGGTCGATGAGGGAGGCCCAGTCGGCCTGCATGCCGGAGGTGACAGCTTTGCAGTAGAGCGCGTTGGAGTCATTGGGGTTGCGCTGAAGGGCAGCGTCGGCGAGGCGGTTGGACTGGTCGATTCGGTCGCTAAATCCCTTTTTGAGGGGGGCGGGTGCGTGAGGTGAAGCGATTGTCGTCGGCGAAGAGTTCGATGTCGAGGACCCCGAGGAGGTTGAACTCGGTGAAGATGTAAGCGGCTGCGTCAGAGGCCGAGCCGAGGCAGTCGTCGGGGTGGGCGGCCATCCATTGACCGAAGTGCGCGTGGGCGGCGTCGAAGTCGAGGTTATAGAGGGCGTAGTAGCCATCGTTCAGCGGGGTTCCAGTGAGGGGCGTGCTGAAGGCGAAGACAGAAGTGAGGAGAAACACGAGAAGACTTCCGGGGAGCGAGATGCGCCGGGTGATTCTGGCCGAGGACAGAGCGGGTGCTGCTGCCGGAGATGGAACATGCATGCTTTTCTTTTACCTCATGGACCCGAAACATCGTCTTTTGAGTTGGTAGTTTGCGCAAGGAATTTTTCCGGCGCGATAGATGAGAAGCCTGCCACTGAGTGAGATGCAAAGCGGGACCATGGAATGGGGGAGCACGTCGTAGAAGTCGCGGCAGTCCTTCTTCCGAGGAAATTGGGAAATTTTGACTCGAAAGGTGGCAAAGTTTTTCACTTCGGCAACTTAATTATGCAATAGTTTGCGGTTCATGTTTGATTTTCTCTCCCAAGTTGTTGATAGGGAATGAGATGTGTTTGGGTCGAAAGCTGCATGAGTGGTTGCATGATCGCCTTTCCTGACTCGCCACATAGAGACTACCCCGACGACCGGGCAAAGACGGGCGCGCATGTACGAGACCGTGGCAAGTCACGGTTCAGGAGTAACCGCCTTCAGGCGGAATCCAGGAGGCCCTTGTGAAGCTGTATTCGAAACTTTTTGCCTTGGGAGCGGTGTTCGTGGCGGCAACCACGTTCGCCTCTGCTGACACACTTTTTCTGGCTAGTTACGGCCAGGATGCAGGTAATGGAGGCAACAACAACTCAGCGTTGGCGGTGATTGCGCCACCAAGCTATGCGTACAACAATGGACTGCCGGACTTTACGGCTCCGGTAAGCCCCTTCGGAACGCTGTATCTTCCTCTCGCAAACAATTCTGTTTGGAGTTTCCCGATCGGAAATTCGAGTTGGGTTTCTTACAACACGACCGGTCCTGAATCAACTCCATTCGTCAATACACCGAATGGCAACTACTTTTTTACCAGCACGTTTGATATCGACACCAAAGATCCATCGATTTACAGCGGTTCTCTGTCAGTCCTCGCGGATGATACCGTGACAGTATTTCTGAACGGCCAGTTATTGAATACACCGACGGGGACGGCTTACCCCCATTGTTCCAATGGGACGCCAACCTGCACGGGCGACGGCACGCTCATCTACCTTCCTTCGAATGACTTTGTTGATGGCACGAATACATTGACGTTCCAGGTCACTCAGGCTAATAAGTCAGATTTCGGGCTCGACTTCTATGGGTCGGTCTCGACGGTCCCTGAACCAGGGTCGCTGATGCTTCTGGGAACCGGCCTGATCGGTTGTGCCGGTACGCTTATGCGCAGGATGCGTGCGTAGGCTCGATTTGCTCTGTGGGTAGCAGACTGGTCCACCAGCAAATCGCTCACTGGAAACCATTGAAGTGCAGATTCGACGGCTGCCGGGCTCCGGCGGCCGTCGTTTTGTGATGCTTGTTTGTTATGACTTGAGAGCGACTACTTCCTTTTTCTGTTTTTCTTCCAGATACCAGGCGACGGTCTTCTTCAGGCCTTCGTGGAAGTGGGCCTTGGGTTCGTAGGAAAGCTCCTGAGTGGCGCGTGTGATGTCCGCCAAGGAGTGCTGAATGTCGCCTGCTCTTGGGGGTCCGTAGAGTGGCTTGGCCGCGAAGCCGAGCTGACCGGCGATCGCGGCGTAGACCTCGTTGAGGGTGTGGCTTTTTCCGGTGCCGACGTTGAAGACGCGGCCGGTGGCGACTTCGCTGGGCGCGAGGCAGGCGAGGAGATTGGCGCTGACGGCGTTGTCAATGTAGTTGAAGTCGCGGCTGGTGAGGCCGTCGCCGAAGATGGTGGGAGTGATGCCCTCCATCATTTTGAAGGTGAACTGAGCAATGACGCCGGAATAAGGCGAGTCGGCTGCCTGGCGCGGGCCGAAGATGTTGAAGTAACGCAGGCAGACGCCTTCGAGGCCGTAGGCGCGGTAAAAGGACTGGATGTAGTACTCGCAGGTGAGCTTCTGAACGGCGTAGGGGGAGAGCGGCCGGGGGAGCATGTCTTCCTGCTTGGGTTGTGTGGGCTGGTCGCCGTAGGCAGACGAAGAGGCCGCGTAGACGATGCGGCGAACCTTGGCGTCGCGCGCTGCGATGAGGAGGTTCAGCGTTCCGTTGATGTTGGATTCGTGTGAGGTGAGGGGGTCTTTGACGGAGCGTGGGACCGAGGCGAGGGCTCCCTGATGGAGGATGTAGTCGATGCCTTCGCAGGCGGATTTCATTCCGGCTGCGTCCTGGAGGTCCATCTCCTGGAAGTCGATGGAGCGGCGAATGTCGGCCAGGTTGTCGAGATCTCCGGTGGAGAGATTGTCGATGCCGCGTACGTCGTGTCCCTGTTCGACGAGCGTGTGAGCCAGGGATGAGCCGATAAAGCCTGCGATTCCGGTGATGAGATAACGGGCCATCTTTCCTCCACCCAGACGTACCGTGCTGGGATGTTCAAAAATGTTTCGCGCCTGGGAAGCTTTTCTTATTATCAGATTCGCAGGATGAAAGTGAGTGAGGGTCTCTGACCGGACACATGATTTAAGTTTGGCGACCAGGACGATTCAAGTCAATGCGACTTTTGTGCGACGCGGGCGACGGAAGAGGACTGACTGGTTTGCAGGGAGATGGAATAGAAAGGGAGCAGTGGTTTTCTTCAAGCCTCGTGTCAAAGGCAATGCTGTATTGTCCCACGCGGTTGAGTGCCGAAGGTGATGTAGTTGGCACATAGAATAACTTTTCGGCAATTCGATCGTCTTTGTCGAGTTTCGAAAGATGGAAGCACGGAAGGGTGGATGCGATAATCGAGACTATGTCGACATTGAGTCAGGTTGCTTTACCGAAGATTGCACAGGTGCGCATGACGCGTCTGGAGAACCGTACCGCGAAGATTGGAGTGATCGGGCTTGGGTACGTGGGGTTGCCGTTGTCTCTGCTTCTGTCTGAAGCGGGTTTCAAGGTGACGGGATTCGATATTGATACCAAAAAGGTTACAGATCTTGAAGCTGGGCGATCTTATATCTTCAGGATTCCCGCGGAGGAGATTCAGAGCGCACGCGCGCAGGGTTTCAAGGCTACGGCGGATTTTGCGGGGCTTTCGGATCAGGACGCCATCATCATGTGTGTGCCGACGCCGCTGACGGAGCATCGTGAGCCGGACCTGAGCTATGTGGAGAATACGGCGAAGGCGGCCGCTCCGTGGCTGCAGGAAGGGCAGCTCGTGGTGCTCGAGAGCACGACGTATCCGGGGACGACGGAGGATCTGATGATTCCGATTCTCGAGGCAGAGAACCGCAACGGGCTGAAGGTGCAGAGTAAGGGAACTGCCGCTGAGCAGGGAGTGTTTTATGTGGCGTTCTCGCCGGAGCGCGAAGATCCAGGCAACACGACGGTCGCGCGACGCGATATTCCGAAGGTCGTGGGCGGTCATGAAGAGATTGCGACAGAACTCGCGGCGGTGATGTATGAGGGCATCTTTACTCGCTCGGTGCGGGTGTCGTCGACACGTGCGGCCGAGATGACCAAGCTGCTCGAAAACATCTATCGCTGCGTGAATATTGCGCTGGTGAATGAGCTGAAGGTGCTGGCGCTAAAGATGGGGATGGATATTTGGGAGGTGATCGACGCTGCGGCGACGAAGCCGTTCGGGTTTCACCCGTTCTATCCCGGGCCTGGGCTCGGTGGACACTGCATTCCGATTGACCCGTTCTATCTGAGCTGGAAGGCGAAGGAGTATGACTTCAATACTCGCTTCATCGAACTGGCGGGCGAAGTAAATGAGGCGATGCCTGCGCATGTGGTGCAGTATGTTGCGAAGGGCTTGAACCAGAATAAAAAAGCTGTAAATGGGGCGCGGATTCTGATGCTGGGGATGGCTTACAAGAAAGACATTGATGATCTGCGGGAGTCGCCGTCGTTGACTGTGATTGAGCTGCTGCGGGAGCAGGGCGCGGAGGTGTTGTACAACGATCCTTATTTCCCGACGGTGGGCAGAGGGCGGCACTACAACCTGAATATGACGTGTACACCGCTCGATGATCTTGGGCAGTACGACTGCGTTTTGATTATGACCGACCATACGGACTACGACTACGAGGATATTGTGAGCAAGTCGCGGCTGGTGGTGGACTCGCGGAATGCGACGAAGGGGATCAAGTCGGAGAAGATCGTTCGTTGCTAGGGTAGACGTCGCTCTTGATCGAGACTTTTCCCGTTGGGTTTGGTTTAGTGAAGCTGTGTTAACTCGGAAGGGCCGGCCGCGTGAGATTACGCGACCGGCCTTTCTTTGGGTTGTTTATGGTTCCATGGCGCCGATGGCTGGCGGGTTGGCTCTGGTCTTTCCGTTGAAGTCGGTGGTGATTCCGGAGATTGCGATGCCGGAGTTGATCGCCGCGCTGGAAGAGGTGAGATTGGGATTGATGTGGTTGATGTCAGACTGTGCCACCATGGCGGGATCGCCGCAGGTGTAGATCGTCTCAATGCCAATCAAACCATCCGGGCATCCTTCATCCATCGTGCTCCACAGATTGTGATCGGCTGCTGACCCGGCGTTGCCGAAAGGATTGCCCATCCCGAAGTAGAACCCGGAAGCAAGCCTGTTTCCGTTGCCGGGATCGGGATAGCCCTTGCTGATGTTGTTTTTGAAGATGAATGTCGCTCCGTTGGAGAAGCAGTTCGGTGCGAGCGCAGCACAGCCTACGTCATACATAGTGGTGCCGTAGCCAACGGACGTATTGTTCTCCAACGTGATGACAGTGCCGTTGTTCTCCTGGAATGACCATTCATCACCGGAGGCTCGGCAGGAATCTGCTCCGTCCAGCGTCCAGCCTGAGGGGTTGAGGGGGAACGCGGAGGCGATGGTCAGGATCCGGCAGTTGCTGATGGACACGTTGTTGATAGCAGTCGAGGAGGCGCCGGCTCCGATCTTGAAGGTTGCACCGGCATTGCCCTCCGACCAGGATGTTGAGATATGGATCGCCGGGGAGGTCTTCACGTCGTCACTGAGATGGAGCCCGTCGAACCCGTCCTGTGTATTCCAGCGGAAGTAGCTGTGATCCACATTGAGGCTCATGTTGCCCGCGGCGATCTGGACGAAGCCGTCGCCGTAGCCTCCGTCACTCTGTCCATAGCAGTAGTTGAAGGCGTTCTGCGTATCGGGCTTGGTCATGTCGTAAGGCTCGACGGCGACGCAACCATTCCAGTCGATCGTCGCGTACGAAATATTCATGGTCCCAACGGTCTCACAGGAGGTACCGCAACCGCCGCCGTCGCCATTCCACCCTGCTCCTCCGTTGCCGATCACATAGACGTCGGTCGCGGAGAAGACGTCAGTGCTGGATTTGTTGAGATGGCTTCCGAGTATGCCGCTTCCCGCGGTACCAACGACCGCGACATCAGTAAGAGTCAGGTTGGACGGACCTTGAGAAGTTCCATAGTTGAGAATGAGTCCGCCGTAGTGTACGTAGTTATTGGAGTCGGTGCACTGTCCCTTCCCTACAGTGGCAGTGCAGGTATCAGGTTGGGTGATCTCGATGCAGGAGATATCAACGTAGTCGGTTCCGCGGGTATCGAGAACCGCGAAGGCGTTATCAATACCGCTCAGTACGGTCGGATTGACCAGGTGAGTGTGAGCGGAGTCGTGGCAGTTGCCCGCATTCTGGCCGAGAATCCGGGTGTGCTGCGTAGCAGTGCCAGAGGGAGGGGCAGGAAGGATGCAGCTTGAACCAGCGCCGCCGCCTGCATTGGGCGCAGCACAGAGTCCCCCGAGCTGCGTGTGCCAGTCAGTGCCCACGCCCGCATTCTGCTCGCCCATGTAGTAGGTATCGCTGGTGCCCGAGGTGTTGATGAATTGGATCGTGTCGCCGCCTACCATGTGGGCCCAGCCACCGGAGTAGTTCAGCATCTGGTAGGGATGGTTGAAGGCGCAGGCCTGAGCAGTCCCGGAGCCGGGATATGCTGCGTTGGTCTTGCCAGTGCACTGCGTGTTGGTCCCACCATCGGTGCGGATATACCAAGTCGTGCCAGGGCCGGGCGGAGGCTGCGCGGCACTCAGCGTGATCGACGCCGAGACTGACTTCGTTTGGACGGGATTGCCGTTGTCGCTTACGGTTGCGGTGAAGCTTATCGTGCCAGTGACCGAGGGCGTACCGGAGATCACGCCGGTAGTAGCCGCGAGTGTGAGTCCGCCGGGCAGGCTGCCATTGCTGATCGACCAAGTGTAGGCAGGTGTTCCTCCGCTTGCCTGCAGAGTGCCCGAATAGGCGGTGCCGTCGGTGCCCGAGGGGAGAGTTGATGTAGTGATTGTGAGTGGGGGAACCGTAACAACCAGTGGTATCGTGGCGGACGCGGTCTTCGCCGGGCTCTGGCTATCTGTCACCGTTGCTGTGAGGCTGAATGATCCGGTTGAGGTTGGGGTTCCAGAGATGACGCCATTGCCGGCGAGGGTGAGTCCGACGGGCAGTCCTGAGACGGACCAGATGTAGGGGGCTGTTCCTCCTGTGGCGCTGAGTGTGGCGCTGTAGGAATGGTTGGAGGTTGCGGTTGCGAATGTAGTGGAGGTGATGGTGAGAGGCGCGACGGCCGCGGTTACCGAGAGTGGGATGCTGGCTGATGCGGTTTTGGCTGGGGAACCGGCGTCGGTGACGGTGACGGCGAGTGAGAAGTTGCCGGTTGCAGTTGGGGTTCCGACGATGACGCCGTTGGCGCCGAGGCTGAGTCCTGCGGGTAATCCGGAGACGGACCAGGTGTAGGGGGCGGTTCCACCAGCGGCGGTGAGAGTGGTGCTGTATGACTGGTTGGAGGTTGCGCCTGCGACTGCAGTGGAGGTGACGGCGAGAGGCGCGATGGCCGCGGCTACCGAGAGTTGGAGATTGGCGGATGCGGTTTTGGCTGGGCTCTGGCTATCGGTGACGGTGACGGCGAGTAAGAAGTTGCCGGTTGCGGTTGGGGTCCCTGAGATGATGCCGTTGCCGCCGAAGCTGAGTCCGGCGGGCAGTCCTGAGACGGACCAGGTGTAGGGAGCGGTTCCTCCAGTGGCGCTGAGTGTGGCGCTGTAGGGCTGGTTGGAGGTGCCGGTTGCGACTGCGGTGGAGGCGATGGCTAGAGGCGCGATAGCGGCGGCTACCGTGAGTTGGAGATTGGCGGATGCGGTCTTGGCTGGGCTCTGACTGTCGGTGACGGTGACGGCGAGTGAGAAGTTGCCGGTCGCGGTCGGGGTTCCAGAGATGACTCCGTTGCCTCCGAGGCTGAGTCCTGCAGGCAACCCAGACACAGACCAGACGTAGGGGGCGGTTCCTCCGGTGGCTCCAAGTGTGGTGCTGTAGCGCTGGTTGGAGGTGCCGGTTGCGACTGCGGTGGAGGTGATGGTGAGAGGCGCGATGGCCGCGGTTACTGAGAGCGGGAGGTCGACCGATGCGGTCCTGGCTGGGCTCTGACTGTCGGTGACGGTGACGGCGAGAGAGAAGTTGCCGGTAGCGGTGGGGGTTCCAGAGATGACTCCGTTACCGCCAAGGCTGAGTCCTGCCGGTAGTCCAGATACGGACCAGATGTAGGGAGCGGTTCCACCGGTGGCGCTGAGTGTTGCGCTGTAGGGTTGATTGGAGGTTCCGCTTGCGAATGTAGTGGAGGTGATGGTGAGAGGCGCGATGGCCGCGGTTACTGAGAGTGGGAGGTTGACCGATGCGGTCTCGACTGGGCTCTGACTGTCAGTGACGGTGACGGCGAGCGAGAAGTTGCCGGTTGCGGTGGGGGTTCCAGAGATGACGCCGTTGCTACCAAAGATGAGTCCTGCAGGTAGCCCGGAGACAGACCAAGTGTACGGGGCGGTTCCGCCGGTAGCGCTGAGCGTGGCCCCGTAAGGTTGGTTGGAGATGGCGCCCGCGACTACGGTGGAAGTGATGGTGAGAGGCGCGACGGTCGTGGTCACCGAGAGAGAGAGGTTGGCCGACGTGGTCTTCGCTGGACTCTGGCTATCGGTGACGCTGATGACAAGGGAGAAGTTGCCGGTTGCGGTGGGGGTTCCCGAGATGACGCCGTTGCTGCCGAGGCTAAGTCCTGCGGGCAATCCGGAGGCGGACCAAGTATACGGAGCAGTTCCTCCGGTGGCGCTGAATGCAGCGCTGTAGGGTTGGTTGGAGGTTGCGCCTGCAACTGCGGTGGAGGTGATGGTGAGAGGCGCGATGGTCGAGCTTATGGAGAGTGGAAGGAGGGCCGATGCTGTCTTGGCTGGGTTCTGACTATCGGCGACGGTGACGGCAAGTGAGAAGTTGCCGGTTGCGGCTGGGGTTCCGGAGATGACGCCATTGCTGCTCAGGCTGAGTCCTGCGGGCAGCCCAGAGACGGACCAGGTGTAGGGAGCGATTCCTCCGGTGGCGCTGAGTGTGGCGCTGTAGGCTGAACCATCCGTGCCGGAAGGCAACTTGACAGAGTTGATTGTTAGGGATGAGGGCGAGATGGACAGGGGTAACGTAACAGATTCGGTCTGCGTGGGGTTAGAGGAATCTGAAACCGTAAAGGTTACATTTGTGTTTCCGCTCGAAGTGGGATCTCCAGAGATGACGCCGTTGCTTCCGAGACTCAGCCCCGTGGGTAACGCGTTCGAGGACCATGTGTAGGGTGCTGTACCTCCGCCTACTTGAAGCGAACCAGAATACATCGAGCCAACAATGCCGGCAGGGAGTGAAGGCGTGATTTGTAACGGTGTGGGTGTGGTTGGAGGGGGAGGTGTAGAGACTGGCGGCGGAACAGTTAAACCGAATTGCATTGCTGCTGTTTGCGCCGGGGAACCAGAGTCGGTCACTGTGATAGTGAATGAAAAAACTCCGTTCGAAGTCGGTGTGCCGGCGATAACTCCTGTCGTCGAGGACAGGCTAAGTCCAGAGGGTAATTGTCCTCCTGTAACAACCCAGTTATATGCGGGAGTGCCTCCGCTGGCGGCCAACGCCACACTATAAGCGGTGCCTTGAGTGGGTTGGGGTAGAGATGTCGTCAAGAGCGACAGCGGAGAGACGGAAGCACTGTTCGCGGGCGGGGTGATTACGACGGGCACGGAGGTGGAAGAAGCTTTTGTAGCGGTGTTCTGGACCTGCAGCTGAACAGTGGCGGGTGTGGCGACGATGCTGCTTGCAAGGGGGCTCGAGAGAGTGTTTGAGTCAACGAGGGACGTTGCGATCGCGTTCCCATTCCAAAGGATGACGCTGTCGCTCGTGAAGTTCGTTCCCGAAACCTTGATGGTCAGGTTTTTCGAACCCGCGGCGATGGTTTGGGGGACGACCTGGTTAATAGCGGGTGTGGCCTGTACCTGGACTAAGCCGGATCCGCAGCCGAGACAGAGATGAAAGAGTGCGAAGCTTACGGTCGCCGCTATCGCCTGAGAGAGTTTCGCCAAATCGCACCTCGATCCACTTCAAGACTTATCGACACTGGAACGACTTAGAGTTTGTGAAAATTACTCGAAGCCGTCGCATCAACTGAAAACTACAGTGAGAAAGTGGTTACTACAGCTACCCGATAGGGGATGCTGGAGTACCGCTTTCGTGTGATGAAGGCAAAATTGTCTCGGCTTTAGGCGCAAAAACGCCTATGCAGAGAGAGGAACAATGTGGCAGGCGAGTCAGAGGTACTAATTTGGTCGGAGACAAACCAAAGTAATTCTTGAGAAGTATCAAAGACTACCGGCCGGCCGGGACATACCACATAAGTAGTACGAGAGATAAAGGGCAGCCTATCGAGTGTTTCTTTTTCGGACACAATGGGTCCGGAGCGGGAGCTGGTTCGATTTGTTACTTCGGGAGTTACTTACACGAAGGCCGGTTCATAAATTCCAAGAGGAATCTCAAGAGAGGTTTGGAGAGGCAAGCAGATCCTCGACGCTTGCGAAACGAAACAAAATCGCACAAGCCTGCCGAAGCGTTTTGCTTCAACGAATGAATTTGAATTGAGAAAGCCAGGGAAGGCGGGATCTAGAAGGCTGTCTTCAGTTCTTCTGTCGACGGCACTCGTGAAGGAACACCTGAGGCCTTCGTGACAAGGTAGGTTGTGAAGATTAGGAGTAGTGCGAGCAGACAGCAGTTAATTGCGAGATAAATGTTGGTATCGTGTAGCGAAGTACGATCGAGAAGAGGGAGAAGGAACCAGAAGGTCAGGACCCCGCCGAGGAGAATTTGTTTGGTCTTTCTGCTCTCTTGAGTAAGGGCGAAGCAGAGCAGAACAACCAGGAATATGTAATCGTAGACGAGATGTTTGACGAAGAAGAGGCTGGCAATTGAGATGAGCGTAAACTCGGCAGATCGCGAGAGCCGGAATCGGCTCAACAGGAGAGCATAGGCCGCGCTACCGAAGAGTCCGATCGCATATGCAAGCTGACGCGCGTGAGGGACGTGGGATTTGAGAGTTTGCTCAATAAGAGTCATCAAGTCCGCGAAACCTGGGCTGACGGCGGTGGGAGAAGAAGACACTGCAAGCGGTTCGAGCGCAAGTTTGAGAAACGGCGTCTTGACGAGCAGCCAGACTCCCACCAACCCAATCAGAGGGACAACGGCAGCATAAAGAAGAAAACGCAGCCGACCACGGAAGAGAAAGAGCATGACCGCCGCAGGCGAGAAGCTGTATTTCGCCAAGCTGACACCGAACGACAAGCCACCAAGTGCGGTCGAAGCAGCGAGAAACGCGCCGGTCAGGAAGAACAGTTCAAAGAATGACATTTGACCGACCTCCAGCGTGACGCGGAAGGGAGAACTCATCCAGAGCAGGCAGAGCGCCAACATGGTGTGGAAGCGGCTCAGGCTGAAGAGCGATTGAAGCATGAGAATGCAAATGATCGACAAGGCGACCGTGGCTATCGTCCACACAATCTCAGCAGATTCGAAGCTAAGAAGACCGAAGGGGAACAGGAGAAGATAGAGCGAGTGTAGATAGTTGGGTGTGACGAAGTGTTCGTAGTGATGCGGGAAGTGCGCTAGTTCCTCTTGCCACGGATCGATCCCTTGTCCAACCAGGTGAACCCCCATCCACTGGAGGTCGTGACAGCGGTACTCGATTGCGTGACGGATACCCGTGATAAGCGAGACAACCGCAGCGATGCCTAAGAGGGCAAGCACAGCGCCTTGCGTCCTATCCAGCTTCCAGGCGTTGCGCATGCGACTTCCTCATCTTTTTATGCGGTTGAAGTAGTTTTCTATGACTTATTGAGCAGCAGAATAGCACAGAAGACAATGCTGCTTCTGTGTGATGAGGTCGGTCCTACCGAAAGGCATTTCATACTGTTCACCAGTCATTAGTTTAAGTAAGATGGCGGATGTGGGATCCATTCTTCCTTCCAGCAACGTCACGCAGCGAGTGGGGAATAGAGTCTAAATGATAGGTAGTCGCGATGGGTCACGATCTTAGGGACTGTAGTACTTGGCGTTCGAAATTTTTCTGAAAATATAAGTCAAGTGAATATCGCATTTACACTCGGCGGCTCAAGGTTCTAATTGGAGATTTAAACGATGTCGTTCATTGATCGCTCACCGCTACTGGCCGGGCTCAATTACACCAAGGGTCAAGTTCTAAACCGGCTTAAGCTACGTGGGCATCTTTCGGGGTCGACCGGTCTTAGTATGTCAGTCGAAGACGCTGCCAACTATGCTCGTCGAGTGGTAGCCGATTACATCACCTACGGAGCGGATGGCGACGCAGAACGGTTGAATGGGAAGGATGTTCTTGAAATTGGTCCAGGAGACAATCTCGGAGTCGCTCTGCTTTTATTGGCACGGGGCGCGCGCACGGTAACTTGTATCGACGGATTTGCTCCAAGTTTCGACGCCGAACACAACTCGCACATTTACCGGGCGATTTATGATGGCCTGAGCGCAGCGGAACGGGAGCGCGTTCGCGACGTCGTAACGCTTCAATCTGAGGGAACTGCCACCGTTGGCGGCGACCGTCTCATCAGCCGCTATGACGTGCCGATAGACGCGGTTGCGACTCCTCTGAAAGCCAGAAGTTACGACGTTATTATCTCTCGTGCCGTGTTGGAGCATCTGGGAGACCTGAAGAGGGGTTGGAAGAATATGGTCGCGTGTCTCCGCGTGGACGGAGAGATGTGGCACAAAGTGGATTTCCGAAACCACAATCTCTTCGGCGAAATTCATCCACTCTATTTCCTGACTATCTCCGACAACCTCTGGAATCTGATCTCACGTCCCGACCCAACCCTGAATCGTCTGCGAACGCCTACCTATCGCGAACTGGCCGCTCGTGATTTTCATGATTCGCGTTGCTATCTCACGCATATCATCGGAGAGAGCGAGATTGCACCACATGTTGACAACCTGGTTCCGGGGACGCACTACAGCCAACGACACCTTGATATGGTTCAAGCGATTCGGCCACGACTACTACAAGATTTCTCCGATTACAGTGACGAAGACTTGCTTGTGACAGGAGTATTTCTCATCGTTCGCGGTGTCCGCACG
This sequence comes from uncultured Edaphobacter sp., assembly GCA_964658525.1. Classification (GTDB taxonomy): domain Bacteria; phylum Acidobacteriota; class Terriglobia; order Terriglobales; family Acidobacteriaceae; genus Edaphobacter. The sequence continues at coordinate 21,976 of CAZZZG010000029.1, read as the reverse complement.
TAGACAATCCTGAAATCGTCAATAAGGTGTGAAAGTACGCAAGATGGCTAAGGTCGACGTTATTATCCCCGCGTTCAATGCTGCTCATTACTTGCCATTGGCGATTGAGAGCGTCGTGTCGCAGACGTTTGAGGATTGGCAGATTTGGATCGTGGACGACGGCAGTACCGATAACACTGCAGAAGTGGTTGCTCCCTACCTTCTCCGTCTCGGGTCGAAGATGAAGTACATCAAACAGGAGAATCAAGGACAGCCAGGAGCGAGGAATACTGCCGTTCGCGCCTCAACAGGCGAGTTCGTTGCGCTGCTCGACGCCGATGATGTGTGGTTGCCTTGCCGCCTGGCCGAATCGTTGAAGACCCTTGCTGAGCGACCGGAAGCTGGTCTGGCTTACGGCCTGGTGACGAACATCGACGCAGAAGGTCTGCCCGAAGGGACATTTCGGGGAAATCCAAAATACTCCGAAGGACACATCGCCCCGCACATTTACATGCGCAAGGTGGAGCTTCCGTGTCCCACGGTTACGTTCCGAAGGCGATGCATCGACGAGGTCGGTGTCTTTGACCCGGCGATGAAAACGATAGAAGATCGCGATCTTTGCCTTCGCATCGCGTTGCGCCACGAAGTTGCGTTCATCCCCAAGGTCATCGCGTACTACCGGGTGTCTGCGGGCTCGATGTCGAGCGATCCCGAGCGAGTTCTTAGGGCGCAGTTAGCGTTCATTCGCAAGCACTACGGCGAGCAAGGTTGCGGATTGCGCGAGCGCCAAATTTCTTTGGCACGAGTTTACAAACAGCGAGCAGAAGCGTTGAAGCGGCAGAGGCGGCCATGGGCAGCCCTGATGAGTTCCTTGAGAGCTGTAGCTCTCTATCCCTTAGACATAGATAATCCGAGAACCGCAGGGTCACTATTCTTGAATCTGATTGGGCGCCCCAGGCTCAGTTAGGCCTTCGTTGCTCGCCCACGCAGATATCGCCATGTTTGCCACGCGCCTGTCACGAGCACTACTGTTCCCAGGGATTTCATCACTACAGAAGCACGTGAGGTTCCGTTAGGAGTTTCAGGTGAGGGCTGCGAAGAGCTCTTGTCCAGTGCTTTGGTAGGGGAAGCATCGCCATAGCCGTACGGATGCCAGGTTTCATCCTTGAGGTGCGGGTCACTACAGCTTCCGTTGGTCTCATGCAGCCGTGTTGCGGGACACTTCCAATCGCTCTTTGGGCGGAAGGTGACATTGTTGTTGAAGCTGGCTCCCGGATTGGTCAACATCTTCAAGTCGGAGTTGCTGTAGATCGGTGAGGGGTTGTTCCCTTCCGCGTTGGGGAAACCGATAAAGATGTTGTCGTCATATTTGATAGCGGCCTTGGGTGACGGATCTCCCGCATACTCGACCTCCAAAGCAACGTGGTTATTGGAGTAGATAATGTTGTGTTGGAAGATCGCAGGCCGATCTTCCGGCATGGTGATGTCAATCGCAGTATCGCCTGCTCGGCAAAACAGGCCCAATTTGGCGTTGTACCCGGCAGGTGTGCCTGGGATCGGGTGCGACATAGCATCGCAGTTACCGACGACGTAGTTGCCGATCAATGTCGCCGTCGCGCCACCTACTTTAAGCTGCTGTCCCATATTGCTGAAAGCGAGGCTGTCCGTAACGGTCATGCTGGATCCTGCTCCGCCGATGTGGAGCGCGTCCAATCCGTCCTGCGTGTTGTAGCTGGCAGTTCCCTTATCGAAGTGCACTTGCCAGCCGGGAGGATCGCTATCTTTTGTGGCCGTTCCGAAGCCGTCGCCATATCCACCATGGTCCTGATCGGTACAGTCTCCATAGGGCAAGGGATGCACTACGGGATATTCCTCGGCGCAACCGTTCCAACTGATGTCGTAGTGTTGCACCAGCAGGCTACCTTTGCCGGTGATTCCGTCGTTCGCGTCGGCGTTCCAGCCAGCACTGGCGTTGCCCAAGATGTCGATGTAATCCATAACGACGCCATCTCCGGTCGGGCCAGCGATTCCTGAACCAGCGAGGCCGTGAATATGAAGGTCCGTAAGGGTGAGGTTTGTTGTCTTGTTGGTGAGCCGGATTCCGACCTGCGCGAAGTCCTGATTCGAATCGCAGCCAAGTTTCTGCGAGGCTCGGCCGCAAGCAGAGAAGTCTGTGATGTCCAGGCACGCAACATCAACATACGATGTGCCGGAGAGGTCGAGAACGTTGGTGGCTGCCCAGCCGCCGTGAAGCTGTGTCTTGGCCGCAGGGCTTCGGCACGAGGCATAGTTCTCGCCGAGAATACGGGTGTGCTGCGCGGCAGTGCCCGAAGGCGGTGGAGGTGCCCCGGAGACATAGGCGTCTCCCGCAATACCCCAACACGTATTTTTCTCACAAGACCATGAGGGATGGTCCCACCCTACCCTGTAGGAAACACCTGTCCCGATTGAGCCGCGGATAATTACTGTATCGCCTCCAGCGATGACCCATCCCCAGTTGGGAAATTTCGTACCTGTGGCGTAGCTCCCATCCTGCCACAGCATGCGAACGTCCTTGAACGCGCAGTGCTGGTTAGCTTTCCCGCCAGACGGTGCGGCATCGGCCTTCCCATCGCATTGACCGTTTGTGACATTAGAGGAGTATCGAGTCCCTCCATCGGGCCGCACATACCAGGTAGTGCCATAGAGCGGCAAGGAGACGCATCCCGCAATCAGTACGCAAAGCACCTTGAGACAACTGCGAACGTTCATAAGCTACAGTCTCCGACGGACTCTATGAGAGCTGCCAGTATAGACGGTTGGGATTGGAGGTGGTTGGTGAGTGCTGGCTGGAGTGAGCAAGGGCGTTTTAACGTGACGCCAAAAGAGCCGGCCGCGTGGAGTCACGCGGCCGGCTGGTTGGTTTGTGATTTTGTTTATGGTTGCATAGCGCCGATGGCTGGCGGGTTGGGTCTGGTGGTTCCCTTGAAGTCGGTCGTGATTCCGGAGACTGCGATTCCGGAGCCGATGGCAGGGCTGGAGGAGGTGATGCTGGGGTTGATCGCGTTGAGGTTGGATTCGCTCACCAGGCCGGGGTCGGCGCAGGTGTAGATCGTTTCGACCCCAACCGAGCTGTCCGGGCATCCTGTATCCATCGTGTTCCAGAGGTTATGATCGATCGCGGATCCGGAGTTGGTGAAAGGATTTCCCATGGCGAAGTAAAATCCTGACGCGAGCCTATTTCCATTGCCAGAGTCGGGATAGCCCTTGCTGATGTTGTTTCGGAAGATGAACTTTGCTCCGTTGGACATGCATTTGGGAGCCAGATAAGCGCACTCCACGTCATACATGGTGGTGCCGTAGCCGACGGACGTATTGTTCTCGAGCGTGATTGTGGTGCCGTTGTCCATCTGGAAAGACCACTCATCCCCGGCGGCGCGGCAGACATCGGAGACCCCGGCGTTCCAGCCGGAAGGGTTGTGGGGGAAGTTGGAAGCTGTGGCCATAACCCGGCAGTTGCTGATGGAGACATTGTTGATCGCAGTCGAAGCTGATCCGGCTCCGATCTTGAACGTCTGTCCTTCGTTGCCCTCCGACCATGAGGTAGAGATGTGGACTGAGGGTGACGTGGTGACATCGTCGCTGAGGTGGAGCCCGTCGAATCCGTCCTGCGTATTCCAGCGGAAGTAGCTGTGATCCACATTCAGGCTAAGGTTGCCGGCGGCGATCTGGACGAATCCGTCGCCATAGCCTCCGGTTGAGTCGTCGTAGCAGTCGGTGAAGGCGTTGGCTGTGTCGGCTGCCGACATGTTGTAGGGCTTGACGGCGATGCATCCATTCCAGTCGATCGTCGCGTAGGAGATATTCATGGCGCCCACCGATTCGCAGGAGGTGTCGCATCCTCCGCTATCGCCGTTCCAGCCTGCGGCTCCGTTGCCGATCACATAGACATCGGTGGCGGAGAAGACATCGGTGCTGGTTTTGTTGACCTTGCTGCCGAGGATGCCGCTACCTGCGACACCAACGACTGCGACATCCTGGAGGGTGAGGTTGGAGGGACCTTGGCTCCCCGCGCCGTAGTTCAGGATGAGACCGCCGTAGTGGACGTAGTTTGCATTGGTTCCACACTGTCCTTTACCTACGCTATTGGTGCAGGTGTCGGGCTGGGTGATCTCGATGCAGGAGATGTCCACGTAGTTGGTGTTGCGCGTGTCGAGCACCGCGAAGGCGTTGTTGATTCCGCTCAGTACAGTCGGATTGACCAGATGGGTGTGCGCAGAGTCGTGGCAGTTGCCCGCATTCTGGCCGAGGATGCGGGTGTGCTGTGACGATGTGCCAGAGGGAGGAGCGGGAAGGATGCAACTGGTTCCAGCACCGCCGCCGGTATTTGGGGGAGGGCAGATACCGCCAAGTGTGGAGCCCCAGTCAAAGCCAAGGCCGCCGTTCTGCTCACCCATGTAGTAGGTATCGCTGGTGCCCGAGGTGTTGATGAACTGGATCGTGTCCCCGCCTACCATGTTCGCCCAGCCGCCAGAGTAATTCAGCATCTGGTAGGGATGGTTGAAGGCGCAGGGTTGGTCCGTGCCAGAGCCAGGATACGCCGCGTTGGTCTTGCCCGTGCACTGCGTATTGGTCCCACCGTCGGGGCGGATATACCACGTGGTGCCGGGGCCGGTCTGCTGTGCCGTCTTCGCTGTAACGGCAATCGAAGTTGTGGCGGACGTGGTCTGGTCCGGGTTGCTGTTGTCGGTAACGGTTGCGGTGAAGCTGGAGGTGCCAGTGACCGAGGGCGTACCGGAGATCGTGCCGGTGGTTGCAGCAAGGGTGAGTCCGGCGGGCAGTTTACCGGAGGTGATCGACCAGGTGTAGGCCGGGGTGCCTCCGCTCGCCTTCAACTGCGACGAATAGGCTGTGCCATCGGTACCGCTTGCGAGTGTCGATGAAGTGATCGAGAGCGTCGGTGGAGCGGATCCTGTTTTCGCAACCACAATCGAAAGCGAAACGGACTTGGTCAGATCAGGGCTCGAAGAGTCCCTAACCGCGACGGTGATGGGGAAAGTTCCGGTCACCGAGGGTTTGCCGGAGATGGTAGAGCCGGCCAGGATGAGTCCAGCGGGGAGCTTGCCGGAAGCAATGGACCAAAAGTAGGAGGGAGTGCCTCCTGTTGCCTGAAGGGTGCTCGAATAGCTTGTACTCTGGGTCGCGGCGGGAAGTGTGGTGCTGGTGATCGAAAACGCCGGGGTCGCAATGACAACGGTGAGTACCACGGTCGTGGTCTGCGCCGGTTTTGACGAGTCTGTAACAGAGAACGTCAGTGGGAACGATCCGCCCTTTGTGGGCGTGCCGTAGAGTTTGCCCTGATCACCGTTGAGAGCGAATCCTGGGGGATGAGTTCCAGAAACGACCTTCCAGGTGTAAGGCGATGTACCGCCGGTCGCCGTGAGATAGGTGGTATAAGCCTTGGCGAGGGTCGCTTGTGGCAGCGAGGTGGTGGTCACGGCGAGAGCCGTGGCGGCGTTGGCTGTCGGGGCCGAGTCCAGGCAGAAGAAGATGAGTGCGAGGGTGATGCTCGCTACCAGGGTACTGAATATTTTTCGCAAAATATGCTCCGTAGAAAAAGAGGAAATTGGTTAGTCAAATCGCGCTGCCTGAGCCGAAAGTAAATCGGGGCCCGGACAACCGGACGAATATTTTGTTTGGAAATGGTTACAACAGTTACCCTGTGATGGAAACCGGACCCACTTCATGTATCGCGCGGCAAAAGTTATCATCTGCATGTCCGTCAAGGTTTACATGCAGTAAATTCGCAAATGGAACAAGAGCTTAGAATTTGTGAGGCCGCGGATTAATTACTAAAGTAACTTTCACCTACAGTACAAGCTACTTAGGCAGATACAGCTATCCCACATTTGGGGCACCAGAATGTGACTTTTGACAAGGCAATCGCTGCGTTGTCCGCGAAGTGTATTCGGGACAACGGATCAGGCCCAGCGCGATGCATGGAGTTTGGGAACAGAGAGGATGCGTATTTGTAAGTTCTATATCGAATGATCTTGCCCGCCTGAGAAAGATTGCTCTTTGAAGAGAGCGAATCTCATAACGCATCAGAACCGGCAGATAAAAGAGCGACGACTTAGGAACGAACGCTTCAGAAGAGGTACTTAATTCTTATACCATAGCTGGAGATTCTGAACGAATTTGTAACATTCAATTGTTTTCGCCGCAATTGACAGCCATGATTCCTCTCCAAAGTTCATGCTCCGCACATTTTCCGCAAGCTGTTTTCTCAGAAGATCATTCTTCGACAACTCGATGAGTGCGTTGGCGAGTGCGAGCGAGTCTTGGGGGTCGACCAGCAATGCATTTTCTCTGTCGGTGAGCAGCTCACGAAAGACTGGAAGGTCGCTAGCGACGATGGTTTTGCATAGAGCCAGACCAGTCGCAAGAGCTCCGCTCGTCGTGATCGCACGATAGGGATAAACCACGATGTCTGCTGCTCGGTAGAGTGCGACGAGCTCTTCTGTGGAGATAAAGCGAGGATGAAGCTGGACGCGGCGCAGATTCAGGCGGCGAATTTGTTCGCGAATCTGTTCGAGCAACTGAGCTGAGCCTGTGCCTGCGATTAGAAGGTGCGGTTGCTCTGTGGTTTGTTCAACCCGTTGCCAGGCTTCGAGCAGAAGATCAATTCCTTTGTAGGGAGAGATGATGCCCTGCCACAGTACGAGCAGCTTTCGCGGGTCGAGCGCGAAGCTTTGCAGGATTTGCTCGGCGGTTACTGGGAGATCGTAGAAGAACGGACCGTGAGCAATCACAGAGACTTTCTCCTGCGGCACGTCGAACTCCTCCGCGAGCCTTTCTCGGACGCTGTCAGAGTGGCAGATGATGCGATCCACAATTTGATAAAGATCGTGGAAGGTTCGCTTGTGGCTCAGGCCCGAGTTGTGAGGTAGTAGATCGTGAACTGTCAGCACGATCTTCGAGCCGCGTCGTTGGCAAAGGCGAACGAACCAGAGATCGTACGGCAGGCGCTGGGTCAGCATGGGGAGGAACTGTACGTGAACGATGTCGGGTGGGGAGACGAGGAAGCGTACGGACAGTGCGGCATGATTGAGCAGAGACTCGACTAGCTTTAAAATCCTTCGCGGTAGGCGCGGCAAGCTAAACTTGCCGACTACGTCCATGAATCCGGGATCGAGTTTGATACCTCGGCTCGAGAAGCATTGGGGGTCAAGGTAGTAAGAGATGGACCCGACGGTCAGATTTACGTGCTTCGCGAGGAGTGCCCTCGAGAGATACGCCGTGTAGTAAGGGACGGTGGCCCAGAGATCCATCATGAAGACTGTCGGCTGTCGTGTGTCTTCGTTCACTTTGTCTTTCCTTGTGAGATTGCGGAAGAGACTGAGCGAGCGGGCGCCTCGTGCTTTTTTGTCGCGATAGCTTGTTCGTAGATGTGAAGATAGTCCGTTGTCATTCGCTCGGCAGAAAACTCTTCTTCGATTAGCTTCTTTGCAGCGGCTCCCAGATTTTCTCGCTGCACTGTGTTATTCAGAAGGGTCATGATCTTCGCGGCCAAGGCCTCCACATTCTCGGAGGGGACGAGCACTCCGGTGCGGCCATCGACAATTATGTCGGGCACTGCGCCTACCGCTGTTGCGACGACGGGACGGCTACTTGCCATTCCTTCGAGGATAGCCATCGGCAGTCCCTCGTGGCGAGAGGCCGAAACCATGATGTCGAGCGAGGCATAGACGCTGGGCATGTCTTCTCGACGTCCCAGCATGAAGACATTCTTTCGAATTTGTAACTCGTCGACTAGTAACTCAAGCTGTTCTCGGTCTGGGCCCTCGCCTATCACTACAAAGTTTGTGGCTGGGAGTTCTGCCACGACGCGAGCAGCAGCTCGAAGAAAGATGTCGACGCCCTTTTCCGGGGCCAACCTGCCGATGAGTCCGACAATCGGACCATGATCTGGTGAGGAGATCTCACGCAGCGAAGGAGCGGCGTTGTCGAAGGGGCGCAGGTCAATACCATTCCGAACGATGTGGATCTTTTCTTTGCGGACACCCGCTTTCAGGAGGCGTTGTCTTACATCTTCCGAGACCGCCACTACAGCCGCGTAGTTTCGCAATATGAAGCGATCCGCCGTTCCATAGAGGGAGACTGTCAGATCGTTGTCGTACCAGGTGTGGCAGGTTGAGACGAGCGGAACGCTCGATCCGCGCAAGGCGAAGTAGCAGTAGATATCTGCTTTGTAGCCATGGGCGTGGACGACGTCAATGTTCGTACGAGCAGCAAGTTCTCGAATGCTCGAAGGTACGGTCCGGTCGATCTGTCCGGCGCACGAGATCAGATGGGACTCGATGCCCTGGGCGGTCGCGGTCTCGTGAAGCTGCAGATTAGGATTTGCGGAGTTCGAAAAAACTCCGAGAATACTCGAGTGAGAGTTCTCATTCAGGGTACGCGACATGTTCAGGATTACGGCTTCTGCGCCGTACATTCCGCTGCTACTGATGATGTGCAGGATCTTCATGGGCTGCAGCTTCTCCTGCGTCAGTGGCGGGCTCGTGTCGATTGAGAAGAGCCCAAAGTTTTTCGTAGAGCCGGTCGCCCAGCAAAGTTTTCGCGGTGGCTTTGATCTGATGTTGCCGCTGAAGACCGGATAAAACACCGCTCTCAGCCTCGAAGAGCTTTTCTATCCACTCGAGCGTCATGTCGCCGCGAATATTGAGGCGGCCAACGGTCGGTCCTGCTGGCTGCGGTTCTGCTTTTGGGACTGACGTAAAAATCTGTTTGTAGCCAGCTTCTCGGCAGGCGGCCAGGACTCGCTGATTCGACCTGCCTCCGGGCAACGACATCGCCGTAATTGAAGTTCCCAGTTTGTCTTCAAGAGTGAGTCGTGCCTGGAGGAGCTCTTTTTGTAACTGAGATTGATCGCAATGAGTAAGGAGTGTGTGTGACCATCCATGTGCGCCGATCCGCTGGTTGGCCTGCTGTAGAGCGCGCAGCTCCGACCATCCCATGTAACCTTGTTTTTGGCCAGTCCAGCCCACGGTGATGAAAAACCAAGCCTTAATTTTTCGTGATTGCAGGATGGGCAGTGCGTGCTCGAAATTTGAGATGTGCCCGTCGTCGAAAGTAATCTCGGGATAGAAAGTGGAGGTCTTCTCTTCTTTTCTCAATTTCAAAAACAGGTCGAGATGTTTCTCAAATTCGCTTGTCTCGACCACGTAGGAGTAATCGCTCCGGGTGGGCCGAAGTTCGTGGTAGAGAAGGTAGAGTCTGTCCGACGGTTGAGTCACCTGGGTCGTCTCGATTCAACGAGCAATAATTCTTACTTCAAGCAGATTGGAAACCTTGGCTGAATCATACAGAGGGTGCATGCTTTAAATCGGAGCCTCGACGAGTTCGAAGAGTTGCCGGGAGCGCGTGTAGATCCACGCTATCTTGCGGCCATTGAAGGCAACTGCCGGAACCGGCGGGCTAACGATGATGCAGCCGTTCTTTTTCGCATGAGCCACAGCCTGCTCGATGTCACTGGTTTCGAAGCAGAGGTGGTAGCCCGCGCCACCGCCCTTGGCGAGCATCGACGTGATGGGAGAGTCTTCGCCCAGTGGTGCTACGAGCTCGATCTCAGCTACGTCGTTTTCTGACTTCGCGAGAAAGCTGACGCTGACCTTTTGAATAGGGTCGTCGAACGGGCCGGAGACGACCTTGTACCCGAACAGAGCCTCGAGGGCGTCGGTCGTCGGTCCGAGTTTGGGAACTGCGACTCCTACATGACGGAGTTTGAAGCCGAGATCCCCACCGTTCAAAGTGTCGCTCCCTTGGCGATCAACTCTGCCTGGATGAGCGAAACTGTGGTCAGTTCCGGGATGCGAGAGGGATCGAACTGAACGCTGTACTCCCCCTCGACCGCGAGGATCGCTTGCAGATGCCGAAAAGAGTCCCAGTTGTCGATGGTGCCGACACCAAGCTCTGGTGTGACCTCTTCGGGCGAGATTTCGAGGACATCGGCGAGAATGTCACGAAGCGACGACGGCACTTGCTGATAACTCATTCGATTCATTTCCTTCCAGGGTTAGCCACCTTGGGCTCACAGGAGCCGCGGCGGTCAGATCAAGTTGATAAAAGATGGAGTCAGGAGAAGTATCTTTCGAGGTAGTGTCTTTGACGAAACCGTGATCGACGTAGAAGTCGGCGCATGGCGCGTTTTTCTTAGTCGGAATGAACTCGCCTACCATACGCGTGGCTCCTGCTCTGATGGCGTTTGCTCCGAGATGCGCCAACAGAGCCGTTTCGATGCCGCGTCCGATCACCCGGCACGACAGCAGCAGGGAGTCGATGGAACAAGTATGACCCTCTGTGCGCGCAAAGGCGAGACCAACGACACCGGCATCCCCGAAACGGTCGCGTACACGAACGGCGATTGCCTGGCCTCCTGGAGCTGAAGCGAACGCTTCGACCTCCGCGGCCGAATGACGGCGCGTAGTGAGGTTGAACTGATTCGTCTTGGCGAGAAGTTGAACCGAACGCGCGAGAGGGGCGTCCAAAGCGTTGAGGAACGTACAGACGATCTCGAGGGAAGCGAGAAACTCGTCGCGATTGCCGGCGCTGGTTTCCAGTGCTGCTCGTTGCGCCTGGGCTTTGTACTCATTCAGGCGATTGGCGTCATCGTCGGTTACCACGGCTGCATCGAAGAACGGCTGTGAGGACAGAAGCTCAACTAACTTCCAGGGTTCTTCTACCGGAGCTGCGATGACCGCTACCTCCGGCAGTTGTTGGCGGATAGCTTCGCACTCCACGGGGTTGTCGTCGACAAAGACGAAGGAATCAAGGCCGAGAGAGAGCTCCTCGGCAAGCTCGCGAATGGAGGCTTCCTTTTCGTGCCAGCTGATCTTCGTTGCAACGAAGTCGTCCAGAGTCAGTCCGAGGTCGGCGGAGCGGATTTGAAAAGCCTCACGAACATCGGCGTCGTTGTTCTTCGAGACGATAGCGAGCAGAATGCCTCGAGACGATAGCTGCTTGAGATATGTCTGGTACTCGAGATAGCAGTTGCCTGGGAAGGCACTTCCTGTGGCGATTCCTTCAGGGCCTTCTTCTCCGAGAACTCCGCCCCAAAGGGTGTTGTCCAGATCCGTACAGAGGACTTTTCGCGGAGCACGGAAGAGTGGAGAGAACGAGCGGACCAGGCCGCGTGTGTAGATTTCGAAAGACGCTGAGGATACAGCGAGGCGAGATGCCAGAAACATTCGCCTGTCGCGCCAGCTTGTGCGGCCATGCCGGGCCGCGAGGTGATCCACATCAAAGAAGACACAGTCGGATACGGAGCGGCAAACTGCCGCGAGTCGTTGATTCAACCCGTAGACGGCATTGGTCAGGCTGCGGGGAAGATTCGCTTCGCCGATGTCGCCCAACGAGGTTTGGTCAGGAACGACGCAGCCCTGAAAGAGGATTCGAGCTGAACTGCCAGAGCGAAAGCTCCCTAGCAACTGCTCCACTCGTGCGACGGATTCTCCGATTTCTGCTTCAACGGAATCGCCGATGCCATCTGCACACAACGCTGGCAGGCGGCCTGCAATGTCTTCAAGATCAAGAAGGATGAAGACGAGGTCCGGCTTGAATTTGGCGAGGGCGCTTTGTGGATTGAGTAACTCATCGACATAGGAGCCGTAACCGCCAACGGTGAGGTCGAGGACATAGTTCGACAGCACGGCCTCGGTCGTCAGGAAGGGAAGGATTGGCTCGATCGTGACTGAGCGGACGATGTAGGTTTTGAGCCGTTTGGCCCGCAGTTGAATGGTGAGAGTGTCGGCTATGCCTGTGAACGTCGAAGCGCAGAACATAACGTCGGCCGGTTTGCCGGAGACCGAAAGGAGTCGGCGTGCAAGAGTGACTGCGGTGCCTGCATCTTGCGTAGAGGCGGCCTCTTTGATGCGGCGGCGCAGGTCCTGTCGCTCGGTATCATTTTGCATCGGTGGTCTCCACTACGTGCGGTGCAGGGGATTCGACAGGCTTCGGCGCACGCATGATGATGCGACCGGGTACGCCCATGACTGTCGCACCGTCAGGAATGTTGCTCATAACCAGCGTGTTTGCTGCGATCTTTGCGCCGCTGCCTATCTTGATCTTTCCTACCAGGGTCGCGCCAGTGCCGATGTAGACTCGGTCGCCAAGGACCGGCGCGCCTTTGCGGCCCATCGCCGAGGCGCCGATAGTGACGCGATGGGCGATGTCGCAGTTGCTCCCGATGATTGCCTGAGGGTTGATGTGAACGCCGCCGATGTGAGCGATGTAGAGGCCACCACCGATGGTCGCCTGGGGATCTAGACACATCTCCATGACGACTTCTGAAAACATATAAGCGAAAAAGTACACGATCTTCAGAGGAATGCGAATCAGGATAAATGGGCTTGCAGAGTACAACCAATGACCCAATCGATAGATCGCAATTGCCCATAACGCCGAGTTTAGCCAGAGCCGCGTTCCGCTATGGCCTAAGGACCGGTATCGTGCAACATCTTCCGAAAATTTAGACATGCTCAACGCCGGAAAACTCCTGGCCCGTATCGGAATATTTCGTTACAGCTGAATCTTATCAGTCCGGCGTTGAGTTCCACGGCAGGCGACGCATGACCGATTCCCCTAAAGTTGCAGTAAGGAGCTTACTGATGCACGTCCGTCGCTGGAACCGCGGACCGTATGCTACAGCCGCATTGTGGATCGCCTACTGAATCGAAATCTCACTTGCTAACCTTGGCGCGCGCAAGTAGGTTAGGCTTTGTAAGAGTTACCGGATCTGTTCCTCGACGATGGGAAACGCAATGGTTTCAGGCCTCCAGGAAGGTTTTTGAATCACCGTGAGAACGAAAGTTACAATTGTCGTTCCCGCCTATAATGCTGACCGATGGCTCCGGGACGCGTTGAACAGCGCGGTTGCCCAGACCTATCGGGCACACGAGATCATTGTCGTTGACGATGGTTCGGAGGACCGCACGGCAGAGATAGCGCGTAGCTTCGGCGACAAAGTCATATACATCAAACAATCAAATCAGGGTGTTTCGGCGGCAAGAAATACAGCTCTTCGGGCGGCGACTGGCGACTGGATCGCACTTTTAGACAGTGATGACTTGATTGTTCCCGAAAAGCTCGAGAAGCAAGTAGCCGTGATCGAGGCCAATCCAGAGTTGGTGGTAGTTTATTCTGCGTTCCAATACCTGTATTCCAATGGAAAGACCCATCAGATGCCTTCTTTCCCCGCCGTGAAGCTCTGGCCGGGACTTCGCTACCGTACCCCAATTCTTCCTTCAACTTCCATGATCCGACGCTCAGCTCTTGAGGAAGTTGGGGGCTTTAGCACGGAATACCACCACGGCGAGGACTGGGAACTCTGGTTTCGCCTCGTAAGACGCTACAGTGCGAAAGCATTTCAAGACGTGCCCGAAAACCTAACGACCTATCGTCACTGGGAGAACAACGTCACAAAAAACTTTGCGCGAACCGCGACCGCTGCTTTGCGATTGCTGGATACAGTTTTGCTCGAAGATCTTAGCGGCATCCAAAAAACCGTTTGGAAGCGCAAGATAGAGTCGAGGATCTTTTATCACCTGTCTCTCAACTACAGAGAGGCCAAGGACGAACGCTATTGGGCCTATGCGATCGAATCCTTTCTCAAGTGGCCTTTGTGGGGAGCTGTGGTGCCTATCTATAGGTATAAAGCCTTTGCCTTTATGCTTTATACGAAGTTGCGAAACTTCCGCTTGAGTACAGCCTACTGGTGGCCGGAACGAAGATGCCGCGAGTCTCTTACGAGCCAAGTTGAACTCCCAAGCGTAGTGTCCGCCTCCTAACCGCTTACAAATTCTGAAGCGACCTGCCCATATGGGCTCGTCTGCCCTGATCTCGTCAGGCCATTCCCTGGAGTATTGGGCGCCGCGATGCCTGCCATCGTCTAAACGCACTGGACAAGGGTTTGTGGAAGATTGCGAGTACTGCAAGAAAATATATTGGCAAGGTGAGTAAGACCTGACCAAAAAAGGCAACGAGCGAGCCCGGGTGCAGATGACGGTCCACCAGGATGGATGCAACTCCGAATGGAATTGAGCAGAGTACGATCTTCCCCCAACCCTCCCAAAGAAAGCTTCGTGGCGAAACGCCAAGCTCCCTGTTTACGAATCGTGGCCAGAAGATCAGGTGAACGACGGCCATCGAGATCGATGTGCCCCAGGCTACTCCGTACAATCCGATCACCTTCACCAGCACCAGACTGAGGCCTAAATTAATGGCAGCTTCAATCGCTGCGCACGTGGCAACAGATTTGTGTTTATCGACTCCATACGCGATCTGTCCTGCAGTTGAGTTGCCGATGGTGAAGAATTGGCTGATTAAGAGGATTTGAAGAATTGTGCCTGAGGTTTCGCTGAACTGCGGTCCCATCCAGAGGCCGATGAATGTTTTACCTCGCAATAAAAGAGTGATGCCGATTGGCAGCATGAGCCCAAGCATGGCCTGGGTTCCACGGATCAACAGTTTTTTCAAGCTAGCCGAGTTGCCGCTGGCATCGAGACCGCTTGCCATGGGGATGAAGGTGGTTCCCATTGCGGTGGATATCTGTCCCGAGTACATCGCTAGACTTCCGGCGATCGAGTAAAACGTGACGACGCCCACAGAGAGGAATGCGCCTACGACGACGTTGTCCGTATAGAAGACGATCTGCACGGCGACGATGATGATGAATGTTTTGAAGCTGTAAGACCAGATGTTCTTGAGAGTTTCCATATCGGGTCGAAGAACCAGAACCCGGCACGGCGGGTAGAGTTTCAACGCCGACAGCATCTCTGCAGTGCTGGACGACAGCACGACTCCAAATTCCCAGATAGCCAAAACCACGAGACCATGGCCACTGCGAAGAATGAGAATGACTCCAGCCGCCCTCACCAGAGTCTGGGTCATGGTGATTGTGCTGAGGACATCGAAGCGGTTGATCGCTCTGATCACTCCAGTGTAGACACCCGACAGCAGCGAAGTAGCGACTCCTAAAGCGCACAGAAGAACAGTGATTTGTGCCGGGCGCTGCAAGTCGTGCGGGATTTTGAAGATCTGCGGGAACCAGACAGCCAGCCCGATGCTGATGATTACTACAAACGCCGCGATCACCATGCGAAACCAGAGGGCAGCGCCGATAGCCTTCTGGGCGTCGTGGATCTTACCCTCGGTCGCGCTCTTGGAGACGAACCGGGTGATTGCGCTGCGCAATCCCAGGTCGAGCATGTTGAGATATGAAACTGTGGAGACTGCCAATATCCAGATGCCGTAGATTGTCGCGCCCAGATGACGAACAACGAAGGGAGCCAGGAAGAAAGGGACCACCATACTGACAGCCATGGCTATCCAGTTCGTTACGACATTGATCGCGAATCGCTTTTTGCTGGACATTGAACTCGAATGGAAACGTACTCAGACACGACGCGCGTGGTGGCCGGTTTTTGAAAGACGATGTAGGGCTGGCTCTAGCTGATCACTGTTCTCGAAAAGCAATTCAGTTTAGGGACTGGTAAGGCGCGCTACCAGTTTAGTCGAGACGGTTGGATTTGCCAGCGGCGTTGGTTACGCAGAATGCCCTGAAAGAGGTAGGCGGTCCGTTTTGGGATCAACGTATCATTCGTAGATGATATCGCCGAGGAAACAGACTGGGTAGGCCATTCGCTCGTATACAGGTCCAACGGAGCCGTTTAGTAGAATGACGTCAATCGAGGGATTGTGAAACTTGGAGTTGGTAGCTGGAGGATTGCAGGGTCCGACGGGGAGAGGCCGATTCTTTCCTTTGCAACAAGCCGGAACTGCCGTTCTCTTGTGAATATCGGGGTTGGCTCCGGCAGGATTGAACGGTGAAGTTCCTTTTCTGGATGTGCCTCGCGCTTACAGGCTATGCGTACTTTGGGTACGCCGTCCTGCTGCGGATCCGCGTGTACCTTCGAAAGCAATCGATCCAGAAAGCAGACTATACCCCTGCCGTTTCTATTATTATTGCGGCGCGCAACGAGGAAGCAAATCTGCCATCGAAGATGGAAAACCTTCGCATGTTGGACTATCCAAAGGAGCAACTCGAGATCGTGGTTGCCTCGGATGGATCCACCGATAGGACCGCAGAGATTCTTTTGGAACAGCCTCCGCCGGTTGTCCCTATTCTTCTTGAAGAGTCCGGCGGCAAGGCGCGGGCTTTGAATGCGGCCGTCGATCGCGCCAAAGGGGAGATTCTGGTTTTTCTGGATGCGCGGCAGTTTCTCGAACCGAATGCTGTCTCGGAACTTGCGTCTTGTTTTGCAGATCCGACCGTGGGCGCAGTGAGTGGAGAGCTGTTACTTGAAGATTCCGGAGCGCATTCGCACGAAGGGCTGGGTATCTACTGGAAGATCGAAAAGATGGTGAGGAAGCTTGAGTCTGCCTCGGGGTCAGTCGTTGGCGTGACCGGTGCAATCTATGCCATCCGTCGTGAGCTCTACATCGCGATTCCTCCCGGTACGATCCTCGATGATGTCTTTGTCCCAATGAATGTCGCGCGGCAGGGAAAACGGGTTGTTTTTGAACCGGCAGCGATTGCGCGGGACCGATTCTTTAATGAAAAAGGGAAGGAGTTCTCGCGAAAGGTTCGTACCTTGACCGGAAACTACCAGTTGCTTCAACTAGCTCCGTGGCTGCTTTCTCCATCAAATCCGCTTCTCTTTCGCTTTGTCAGTCACAAGCTGCTTCGCCTGTTGATTCCCATCCTTCTTCCTCTGATGCTGGTCTCGGCCGGTATCCTCGGAGGGCCTTTTTACGGGGCAATCTTCTGGCTCGAGGTGCTATTCTACGTCGCAGCCACCTGCGGATCTTTGATTCCGTCCGCCAAGAGATTCAAGCCCGTTGGCATCGCCTGCACGTTTGTGATGCTCAATGCGGCTGCGGCACTCGCGTTCTATAACTTCGCTGTGGGGCGGAAAAAAGTATGGCTCTGACAACTAACGTGAAACTGTGGCGTCGAGTCTGGTTGGATACGTTTGCCGGCAACGGGACGGGTGAATTGTGGGACTAGGATTAGGACTCATACATTATGTTCCGTTGATCGCCTACTTCGGGTTCTGGATCATGTGTTTCGTCTCTTTGACGGGACGTCCTCTACTGGGCCTCTACTACATGATCCCTTTCTTACCTTATCGCACGTTGCGGGATCACTTTATGGATTATCCGCTCGGCGGCAATATGCTGACGATACTCGTAGTTGCCGTCATCATCGGTGCCATCCTTAAGGGAAAATCGATTCCCAGGTCGTCGCTCTACACCATATGGCTGGTGTTCGGAGTCTACCTTTATGTATCGATGTGGTTTGGTACGGCGCTCGGCAATGCGCCTCCGCCGCTCTGGCTTGGCGACGTTAACTTCGAGACGTGGAAAGATTACATGCTGATTCCTTTGGTCTTCACCGCGGCCGGCATGGTCATCGAGGACAGGAAAGCGGTGCGGACCGTGGTCCTTATCACAGCGGTTTCCCTTTTAGCCATCGACAGAAGTTGTCTGCTCGAAAGTATGTCCAGAAGCTGGGGCAGTTTCGACGAGAATAAAAGAGATACGGGCCCGCTCGCGTATGGTTCGAATCAGACGGCAGCTTTTCTTGCCCAGTTCGCCATGTTCTTCTGGGGTTTTGTACAGTTTGTCCAAAGAAAGAAGCTCAGACTGATCTTCTATGGACTTGTGGCCCTAACAATCTTTGCTGACTTGTATACCTTCTCTCGCGGATCGTATGCGGCTCTTCTCGTCAGCATCGTCGTTCTGGGATTCCTGAAGGACCGCAAACTTATCGTGATTGCCGCAGTCTTCCTCTTTACGTGGCAAGCCATTGTTCCAACCGCAGTTCGTGAGCGTGTCGATATGACGCAAAACTCCAATGGACAGCTGGAGATTTCAGCTCAGGAACGGGTTAACTTGTGGGAGGCAGCAGAGGAATCCATTATCAGCAATCCGGTCTTAGGAATTGGCTTCGCCACCTATCAGATAGGGAATCACGTGGATGGGCTGAAAGATACCCATAACTGGTATGTGAAAGTGATGGTGGAGACAGGAATCGTCGGAATGATCATCGTGCTTGCTATGCTGCAGCAGGTGCTTTCAGTAGCATACCGCCTCTTTAAGCGAGCAGAGGACCCGCTCTACCGCGGGCTTGGATTGGGATTGTTCGTCGCCATGTGTTCCTGTATCGTCGCGAATTTTTTCGGGGATCGATGGACTTATCTCGAGATTACGGGAATACTTTGGGTCCTTGTGGCAGCCGCCATTCGTGCACTTCAGTTGGCCGAGGCGGAAACTTCTACGGAATCGGCTATTTCCGAAGCCTCCATCGCAACTAACCCGTTCCTGGCGTACCGATAATGTGCGGGGTCATCGTGGTTTACCGCCAGAAATCACAGCGTCTTTGGCTTCGGGGAACTCTGAATAAATGATTAGGGCGCTACACCTTGAGGAATCGGACGGGAGCAACGCAAGGTACTCTGAATTGCCTCACGTACTGCTCGTGCTGGATCAGTTCCCGAAAACACTCGGCGGCGGCGAGCGGATCGTACTTAAACTTGCCGCTCTTCTGCCGAAGTATGGCTACCGTGTATCAATCCTTACATTTTCCGCGGATCCGGTGAGCGCTGGTCTCGAGTCGCCGCCATGCCCTATATACCTTCTGCCTTTGCAAAGGACCTATGATCTGACGGCAATGCGAGGCAGTCTCGAGCTGAGGAAGTTTCTTAAAGAGCAGAAGATTCGGATCGTTCAGACGTTCTTTGAGAGCTCCGATCTCTGGGCGGGATTTGTAACCAAAGCGATGTCGAGCGCGAAACTTATCTGGAGCCGCAGAGACATGGGTATCCTTCGGACTGGCAAACATCATACCGCCTACCGTCTCATGGCTGGCGCTCCTGATCGGGTGTTTGCCGTCTCCGAGCAGGTCCGCCGGCACTGCATCGACGTGGACGGAATCAAACCGTCTCGCGTACAGACGATCTACAACGGCCTTGATCTGGCTGACTGGAGTTCGGTCTCCTCAGCAGCGAAACACGAAGGCGAAGCTCTGGTTACGACGGTCGGCAACATTCGCCGCGTGAAGGGGCATGATGTATTTATCAGAGCCGCTGCGTCTGTTGCGGCACAGTTTCCCAAAGTTACGTTCAGCATCGCCGGAGATGTGCTGGAGCCGGGTTATTTCGCGGAACTGCAGGCGTTGGTGCGAGACCTGAATCTGTCCGGCAGATTCCGTTTTGCCGGCGGCGTAAATAATCTCAGGGAGCATCTAGCCTCCGCCGACATCTTCGTACTACCGTCACGGAGCGAGGGCTTCTCGAATGCAATCGTCGAGGCTATGGCCGCATCGCTACCGGTTGTCGCCACGAATGTCGGTGGAAATGCAGAGGCTGTCCAGGATGGGGTTAGCGGAGTGATTGTGCCGCCAGAGGATTCTGATGCTCTGGCGACGGCGATTGTTCATCTGCTCTCCGATCCTGCGAAAGCAAGGCAGATGGGGGCGGAGGGTAAGAGGCTGGCGGCTGCAAAATTCACGACCGAAGCCATGATGATTCAGATTGCCGATGTCTACGGAAGTCTGCTAAGGGACGAAAACTCGCCTGGGTGATATCTGAGTTTATACCGGCTGGAAGGCCTAGACGCCTAACCGCGCGAGTTCCTTGTCGGCATCCTTCTCAATCTGAGTGTTTGGTGCTAAGGCTACTGCTTTCTTCAGATGTGTCATCGCCTCGGAGTTGTTGGACAACTTGGTGTATGTCATACCCAGGTGATAGTGAATTGAAGCGCTGTTAGGAGCTGTTTTGACGGCATCCTCGAGCAGATCGCGGGCTGAAGCGAAGTTGCCCTTCTGGTAGTAGATCCAGGCCAGGGTGTCAGCTGTGTTCGGCGAGGACGGCATACCGCGCCGCGCTACCTGTGCCAGGGAGAGGGCAACGTCAAGATTCTGTCCGGTATCCACCATGAGATATGCAAGGTTGTTGGCGGCGATGGGCTGCTCCGGCTGGATCGCGAGAGCCTTCTTGTAGCTCGCCATGGCGCCATTGCGGTCACCCTGCGACTCCTGCATGGTTCCCAGCATTGTGAGTCCCTGGACGTCGGTGGGGTGATCGGTGGTCCATTGCTGCCACTTGGCCACGGCCTTGGCGGGATCACCCGCGGTGACTTCTGCTCGAGTATAGGTGATGACGGCCGAGCTGTCGTTCGGATTCAACTGCATCGCCTTTTCTGCAGTGGCAAGCGCATCTTTCGCGTCGCCTGTGTTGAGCTGCAACTCAGCGAGCAGGTTGTACATGTCGGCGTTTTGCGGAGACTTTGCAATCTGGTCCTGCACTCGGCTGATCGCTTTGGCGGGCTGTTTTTCAAACATGAGAGCGGAGGCCAGCAGACGCAGTGCGCGGGAAGAATTCGGGTTCAGTTCGAGAGCTTGTTCGAGGAGGGTCGTGGCTTCAGGAGTCTTCTGCTGGAAGAGGCGTAGTTGGGCGAGTTCCAGATAGCCAGCGGAGTTTTTTGGATCGAGCTTAATGGCCTGATGAAAGTCTGCGTCGGCTTTGTCGTACTCTTTCTGGTTGCCTTCAGCAATGCCGCGCCAGATATAAGGGGCCGCAACCTGCGGATTGATTGCAATAGCGGTGTCGGCGACCTGGTGTAGCGTGGTGAAGTCGTGGGTATCGATGGAGATCTCGGCGAGGCCAGCCTGCGCTTCCATACTGCTGGGACTAATTCTGGCTGCATCGCGGAAGCTCTGCTGGGCAACGCTCATGTCGCCTTTAGCGCGTGCTGCGCGGCCGAGCCAGAGCTTGACGACCAAATTGTCGGGATTGGCCTTGGCTGCCTTCTGCAGCGAGTTGAAAGCATCGGCGGTCTTGCCGTCGTTCAGCAAAAGCATGCCGTTGAGAACGGCAACTTCGGGAATGTTGTTGTCGGCCTTGGCCAGTTCCGCGCCAATGGTTCTCGCCTTGGGCAGATCTTTGTTGAGAATCAACAGGCGAAGATATGCGATTTTGAGCGGAACGCTCTTTGGATGCTTCGCGACCAGGTCTGCGTAGGTCGCCTCTCCCGGGACCAGCTGGTTAGTGCGGATATAGTAAGTTGCCAGCATTCCCGCGCCACTCTCGGAGTCGGAGAGGTCCTCGGATGCCTGGCGAAGGGTTTGCTCGGCCTTTGCTGTATCTTTTTGGCGCATGTACAAGTCTGCGAGGCTGGCGCGCGCCATCACGCTCTTTGGGTCAGCGGCGATTGCGGCCTTCATCTGTTCCTCGGCGCCCTGAAAGTCCCCTTTCTTCTGCAACAGCGATGCGAGGACGACGTGTGCGGTTACGTTCTTCCCGTCCAGAGAGACGGCTTTGCGGAGCTGGTCTTCGCCCTCAGCGGCTGTAGCCGGGTCGTTGCTCTGCAACAGGCCGAGAGTGGCATGGAAAGTGGCGCGATTGGGATCTGCGGCAAGCGCCTGCTGAATCTGAGCCAACGCTTCGATGCGATCTCCTTTCGCTGAGGCGACGTTGGAGAGCAGAGCGTGGGCGTCCGCATTATTGTTGTCGATCGCGAGCACGGCCGTGGCCTGTGCGGTGGCGCGGTCGATCTGTTTACCCGCGAGCAGAATGTTGCCCAGATCAATGCGCGCCTGAAGATTGCCGGGTTGCAGGTCGACCGTGCGCATCAGCTCCCCATACGCGGGCATGACTGATCCTTGCTTCAGGAAGACCTTAGAGAGTTGATAGTGAGCGTCGGCGTAGTTGCGGTCGACCTTAAGCGCATTGGCAAACTGTATCGTCGCCTCTTTGTACTTGCCCTGGTCGGCGTAGCGTTTACCGCTCTCGAGGTAACGCAGCTTCTGCTTGTTTGGATCGCGATGGCAACCGGAGGTTAGTCCGAGAGCAAGCGAGATGGCCAGCACTGTGGTGATTCGACGTGCTGCCAAGGGAAGGGTAGTTCTCATCGCAGGTTTCCTCAACTAATCTCAGAACGGTCTTGTCATTCTCGC
>CAZZZG010000028.1:19085-42486 GCA_964658525.1 uncultured Edaphobacter sp. | reverse complement strand
TGGCGAAGCGCTTGTTGATCTCGTCCCAGTTGACGGTGTTCCACCAGGCGGCGAGATAGTCTGGCCGCTTGTTCTGGTACTTGAGGTAGTAGGCGTGCTCCCAGACATCGTTGCCGAGGATGGGGTAGTGGCCCTGTGAGAGGGGATTGTCCTGGTTTGCCGTCGTGACGATCTTCAACTTGCCGCCTTCGAAGATGAGCCAGCCCCAGCCCGAGCCGAACTGTTTGGCCGTGGTCTCGTTGAACTGCTTCTTGAAGTCTTCGAAGTTGCCGAAGTCGGCCTTGATCTGTGCGGCGATGTCGCCACTGGGTTCGCCGCCGCCCTTGGGCTTCATGATCTGCCAGAACATGGTGTGGTTGACGTGGCCGCCGCCGTTGTTCTGGACGACCTTGCGTACGTCTTCGGGGATACTGGCGAGGTCTTTGATGAGTTCTTCGGGCGACTTCTTGCCGAGCTCTGCATGCTTCTCTACCGCGCCGTTCAGATTGGTGACGTAGGTCTGGTGGTGCTTGTCGTGGTGGAGCTTCATCGTGGCTTCGTCGATGAAAGGCTCGAGCGCCGCGTAATCGTAGGGCAAAGGTGGTAGTTCGTAGGCCACAGTAGTTCTCCTGTCGTCGTTCGTTGGTGTCAGTCAGGAGGATCCTGACCGCCTGAGTGAGTTCGATGCTGTCCGGAGGGTGCGCGATGCACTCGGTAAGCTTTGCCTAACCCTCCAAAATCATAGACCACTTGCGGATTCATCGCTCGTTGATGGAGGAATGTAACCGACTTTCGAGATTTGCGCTCTAATAGATACCAATGAACGACCTAACTGCTTCTTACCGCTGGCTTGATGACGATGGCCCCGCATTTGGGGCTCCTGGGCTGGAACCTCGCTGGACTTCGAGCGAGAAGGATGCTGTAGCCACCGCCTATGCGGCTTCGAGCCGTGTGTGGTTCACGGTGTCGCATGGAACGTTGAATGAGATTTATTATCCGACGATCGATCGTCCGCAGACTCGCGATATGGAGCTGCTGTTCAGCGATGGCGAGACTTTCATCCACGAAGAGAAACGCAACTTCGAGTATGACTTTCATTACATCGACAGCGCCGCCCCTGCGGTCAGGGTTGTAGCGAGCGATCTCGATGGCCGTTACACGGTGACCAAGGAGTTCATCAGCGATCCGCATCATCCGGTAGTGCTGATGAACGTGAAGATAAGCGGGGAGAAAGAGGTTCTGTCGCGGCTGAAGTGCTACGCTCTGCTGGCGCCTCATCTCAACGGTGGCGGAGCGGGGAACTCGGCTCGATCGATTGATGTGGCAGGCCAGCGGTGCATATTGGCGTGGAAGGGCGAGACCTCACTGGCCTTTGGCGCGAGCTGCGGTTTTATCCGGTCTTCGTGCGGTTATGTTGGTTCCAGCGACGGATTTCAGAATCTGACACAGGACATGCGGATGAGCTGGCAGTTTGGGCAGGCTCTCGATGGCAATATCGCCCTTATGGGCGAGGTCGATCTTACAAAGAATCTCGAGTTTACGATTGCGATCTCGTTCGGCGACGGTCATCACGCTGCCATCGCGCAGATGATGCAGACGCTGGCGACGCCGTATGAGGATCATCAGAAGCGGTTTGTAGATCAGTGGAAGAGGGTGAGTTCGCCGGCGCGGTTGGCGAAGGCGTCGACTGACGGCGGCAAGCTGATGGGGATCAGCCATAATGTGCTGCTGACGCATGAGGACAAGACTTACTCTGGTGCGTTTATTGCGTCGGCTTCTGTGCCTTGGGGGGCGTCGAAGGGGGACTCGGACCTGGGCGGCTACCACCTGGTTTGGACTCGGGACATGGTGCAGACGGCGAGTGCTCTGCTGGCGTGTGGGAGGACGGATACTGCGCTACGGGCGTTGGTTTATCTGGCCTGTACGCAGAAGCCTGACGGGAGCTTTGCGCAGAACTTCTGGATCGATGGGACCGCTTACTGGACGGGGATTCAGTTGGACGAGGTAGCGTTTCCAATCATTCTGGCGTGGCGGTTATGGAAGCAGGATGGACTTGGGAATTTTGATGTGTTTCCGTTTGTCCAGCGGGCTGCGGCGTTTCTGATGAAGTACACGCCAGTGACTCAACAGGAACGGTGGGAGGAGGCTGCGGGGTACTCGCCTTCAACGCTGGCGGCGGTGATCTCGGGACTGATCTGCGCGGCTGATATTGCTCGCGACCGTGAGTTCCCGGAACTGGCGGATTATCTGGAGGCGTATGCGGACTGGATTGAATCGCATCTGGATGAGTGGACGACTACGACGGAAGGGATCCTGCATCCTGATGTTAAGTATCACTACATGCGGATTCGTCCTCCGGCCAAGGGGGAGCCGTTTCATGACGAGAGCGTGCCAGAGGGAATGATTCGAATTAATAATCGCGAGGCGGGCGAGAGGAATGTGTTCGAGGCTCGTGAGGTGATTGATGGCGGGTTTCTGGAGCTGGTGCGGTATGGGATTCGACGGGCGGATGATCCGCTGATCGTGGACTCGCTGAAGGTGGTGGATCATTGCCTGAAGATTGACACACCGTTTGGGGTTTCGTGGCGACGATACAACCATGATGGGTATGGGCAGAAAAAAGATGGCGGTCCATACGATGGCTCCGGGCAGGGCAGGGCGTGGCCGATTTTGACTGGCGAGCGAGCACACTATGAGCTTTGCGCAGGGGGAGATTACACCAAGTACATCAAGGCGATCGAACAGTTCAGTTCAGTTGGTGGAATGCTTCCTGAGCAGGTGTGGGACTACGACGATATTCCGTCGCGAGGGATGTATCGCGGCCGGTCAGCGGGATCGGCTCAGCCGCTGGTGTGGGCTCATGCCGAGTATTTGAAGCTGCTGCGTTCGGTGGCGGATGGACGGGTTTTCGACCGGATTCAGGCGGTGGAAGACCGGTATGGGGTGCCGAAGGAGAAGCGCACGTTCGTTAACCGCTTTGAAATATTTGAGCCGGGGCGTTCCATCGCCTCACTGCCTGCGGGTCATACGCTTCGTATTGTCGACACCGAGTATTTTCGTGTTGTTTACACCTGTGACAACTGGGCTACGACGCTTAGTCAGGATTCGAGAAAAGTGGGGTATTCGAGATGGTTTGTGGATATTCCAACCGGCGACGATCAGACGGGTAAGATTACGTTCACGCAGGCGTGGCCGGTGGAGGGGAAGCCGGATCGCTGGCTGGGACGAAATATTGATGTCGCTATCAATGAGGTTCCGGCATCTACCAAGGTGTAAGGATGCAGCAAGTGCGGCCGCGCTAGTACACTGTTAGAGTTTGACCGAATTTACAGATTCAATACCGTGAACGGTTCACGAATCTCCAACAAAGGTAGAGGAATAGCAATGAGCGAACAGCAAGATTCGAAGCAGAACGAAATTGATCAGATTTCCATCAACGCCCTCCGTTTTCTCGCCGTCGATATGGTGGAGAAGGCGAGGTCCGGGCACCCCGGAGCGCCGCTTGGATGCTCGCCGATCGCTTATTTGCTATTTCACAAGATCATGAAGCATGATCCGTCGGATCCGCAGTGGATCGATCGTGACCGGTTTGTGCTTTCAAACGGACACGCGTCGGCGCTGCTGTACGGTGCGCTTCATCTCTCTGGTTACGATCTGCCGATGTCACAGCTGGAGCAGTTCCGGCAGTGGGGTTCGCATACTCCGGGGCATCCGGAGCGTGGAGATGCTCCTGGTGTCGAGGTTACGACTGGACCGCTTGGACAGGGTTTCGCGATGGCAGTCGGCCTGGCAATCGCCGAACGGCATTTGGCGGCGGTTTATAACCGCGATACATACAACATCGTCGATCACCACACGTATGTGCTCTGCGGCGACGGCGACATGATGGAAGGCATCTCGCATGAGGCTGCTTCGCTGGCCGGCACGCTGGGTCTGGGCAAGCTGATTGTGCTCTATGACGACAACCTGATCTCGCTCGATGGACCGACGGAGCTGTCGTTCACCGAAGATGTGACGAAGCGGTTCGAGGGATATCATTGGCACGTTCAGTATGTCGCCGATGGAAACGACCTGGTGGCAATTGAAAAGGCGATTCTCGCAGCCAAGGCGGAGACGGGCAAGCCTTCGTTGATTCGGGTTCGCACCGTGATTGGCTACGGCAGCCCGAAGGCCGGTACGAACAAGGTGCACGGCGAGGCGATGGGGCCAGAGGCGACGAAGGAGACCAAGAAGAATCTGGGCTGGCCTGAGGACAAGAGCTTCTACGTTCCTGACGAGGCTCGCAAGAACTGGGACACGATCAAGCTGAAGGGCAAGGATCTGCATGCTTCGTGGACGGCGGAGTTTGAGGAGTACGCGAAGGCGTATCCGGAGCCGTCGGCACAGTTTGACCGGACGATCAAGGCGAAGATGGCCGATGGATGGGAGAAGAAGATTCCAACCTTCCCGACCGATAAACCGATGGCAACACGCAACGCCGGACAGGCTGTGATGCAGGCGATTGAGAACGTTGTGCCGGAGTTATTTGGCGGCGCGGCTGACCTGACGGCTTCGACCAAGACGATCTTCAAGGATTCGCCGAGTTTTCATGTGGATCCCGCGGGACGCAATGTGTTCTTCGGCGTGCGCGAGTTCGGCATGTGCGCGGCAGTGAATGGCATGGCGGCACACGGTGGATTGATTCCGTTTGGGTCGACGTTCTTCACGTTCTCGGACTACTGCCGCAACGCACTGCGTCTGGCTGCACTGATGAGCTTGCACTCGCTGTTCATCTTCACGCATGATTCGATTGGTCTGGGCGAAGATGGTCCGACCCACCAGCCGATCGAGCAATTGATGAGCCTGCGTGCCATTCCTCAGCTCACCGACTTCCGCCCAGCGGATGCGAATGAGACAGCGGCGTGCTGGCAGTTGGCGCTCGAGCGTAAGAGCGCAAGCTTTATGGCGCTCTCGCGTCAGGATCTGCCGACGATCGATGCCGCGACGGCACGTGCAGGTGCGCGCTTCGGTGCGTACGAAGTGGTTTCGCATGGCAAGGATCTGATCTTTATCGCGACCGGGTCCGAGGTTGGATTGGTCACGAAGGCTGCTGAAGAGTTGAAGGCCTCAGGCATCAACACGACGGTGGTTTCGATGCCGAGCTTCCACATCTACGACGAACAGAGCGACGAGTACAAGGCGAAGTTGTTGCCGGAGGCCACGCCGAAGCTGGCGGTGGAGGCTGGAGCGACTCTGGGATGGTACAAGTACGTCGGCCATAACGGCGGCGTCATTGGTCTCGATCGTTTCGGTGGTTCGGCACCGGGGGCGGTCGCTCTTGAGAAGCTGGGATTCAGCGTTGCGAATGTAGTGGAACATGCCAAGAAGCTGGTGAAGAAGTAAAGAAAAGGCGGGGCTCAACAGCCCCGCCTTTTACCGTCTGGCAATAAACCCCGTATCTACTGAAGCCTGATTTGGACCCGCTTGAGCCTTACGGCTCGGCCTGAGCATCTTATCTGAACACTACGAAGGCTGCTTGTTGGAGCGATGTTGTCCGCCTAGGCCGTGCAATTTTCATCAAGTTGACCCGGGAGATGGAGCCTTTTGGAGCACTGGAGAACATGACTCAATCGATGCAATGCGTCTGGTTCATCACAGGAGCATCGACCGGATTTGGTCGGCTGCTTGCGGAAGAAGTTCTCAAGTCTGGCGGTAAGGTGGTCGCGACGGCTCGAAAACTCGACAAGGTTGAAGATTTAGAAAAACAATATCCGCAGACAGCAAGGGCCTTAGCACTTGATGTGACCGACGCCGGTCAAGTGGACTCGGCTGTGACGCAGGCGTTTGCGCAGTTCGGCCAAGTGGATGTTCTGGTAAACAACGCGGGCCATGGAGTCGCCGGTGCGATTGAAGAGGTCTCCGAGGCTGAGTTTATGCCGATGTTTGAGACCAACGTCTTTGGTCTGTTGAAGGTCACCCGTGCTTTTCTGCCCTATCTTCGAAAGCAGCGCAACGGACATATCCTTAATATTTCGTCGATTGGCGGTCTGATCGGTGGGCAGGGCATCGGCATGTACAACGCGACAAAGTTCGCTGTCGAAGGCCTGTCGGAGGCACTGGCCGCGGAGCTTGCTCCGCTGGGAGTACGCGTCACGGTGATCGAGCCTGGTCCGTTCCGCACTGATTTTCTAGGCCGCTCCGGAGTGATTGCGAAAGCGAAGATCGCGGACTACGACAAGACGGCTGCGAATATGCGGAAGTACTTTGTCGAGAATGATGGCAAGCAGCCGGGAGATCCGTTGCGAGCGGTGCAGGCGATGATTCGGGTTGTCGAATCTCCGAATCCACCGCTTCATCTTTTGTTGGGCAAGAGTGCTCTTCAACGGTTTCGGGGGAAGCTCGACAACTGGCAAAAAGAAATTGCAGCGTGGGAGCAGGTGACTGCTGGAGCAGATTTTCCGGAGGGTGAGTGAGATCTTCCTCGCAACTCAAGATTAAGACGATCTTCTGGGATGTGGGTGGAGTGTTGCTTACGAACGGCTGGGATAAGGGCCAACGCACGGAGGTGTTGACGAGGGTCGGTGTGGACTTGGCGGATTATGAATCGCGTCATGAAGAGGCGAACTACTTTTGGGAGCGCGGTCTTTCGACGGCTGAACATTTTTTCAATCTGACGGTTCTGAATCAAAACACGAGTCTCACGTTTAGCGAGTTGTGGCCGCAGGTATGCGCGGAAAGTAAGATTCTTCACCCTGAGAGCTTCGATATTCTCGGGAAGCTTGGCACTTCGAGCCGGTATAAGCTGGCTACGCTTAATAATGAAAGCCGCGAACTGAATGAACACCGGCTGGATGCGTTTCGACTGCGGCCATTTTTTGATTACTTCATCTGCTCCGGTTACGTGCATGAGATGAAGCCGCATCCTGAGATTTATCGCGCTGCGATTGAAATCTCAGGGCATCTTGCGGAGACCGCTCTTTTTATCGATGACAACATTGAAAACTGTATTGCCGCGAAGTCTTTCGGCATGCGGGCGATTCGCTTTGAATCGCCAACTCAGCTCAGAGATGAGCTTGCACAATTCGGTCTGCGGGCCGCATAAGGAAGGAAGAAAGATAGATGGAACTGGGAATTATCGGACTTGGCAAGATGGGCTTCAACATGGCAGAACGGCTGCGTCTTGCTGGTCATAAGGTTGTAGGCTTCGACTTCAATAAAGATGCGACTGCGAAGCTTACGGCGAACGGTTCGGTGGGAGTGAACTCCCTGGAAGAGTTGGTAAAAAGTCTTGGTGCACCACGCGCGGTTTGGATTATGGTGCCGTCGGGTGATCCGGTTGATCAGACGATTGAGAAGCTCGAACCGCTGATGCAGAAGGGCGATACGTTGATTGATGGCGGCAACTCCAACTATAAGGACACGCAGCGCCGGCATGCCGAAGCGACGAACAAGGGATTCAACTATGTTGACTGCGGTACTTCGGGCGGCGTGTGGGGTTTGAAAGAGGGCTACAGCATGATGATCGGGGGCGATAAGGAGCCTGTCGAGCGGTTGAGGCCGATCTTCGAGACGCTTGCACCTGCGACGAACGAAGGCTGGGGGCATGTCGGACCTTCTGGTGCCGGCCACTTCGTCAAGATGGTTCATAATGGCATCGAGTACGGCATGATGCAGTCCTATGCCGAGGGCTTTTCGATCATGAAGGCGAAGGAGCCTTTAAAGCTTGATCTGACGCAGATTTCGAAGATCTGGCAGAAGGGTTCGGTGGTGCGTTCGTGGTTGCTGGATTTGACGGCCGATGCCCTGGCGAAGAATCCTACTCTGGATGGGCTGGAGGCTTATGTGCCGGATTCAGGCGAGGGGCGCTGGACGGTGACGGAGGCGATCGATCTGAATGTTTCAGCGCCGGTGATTACGGAGTCGTTGATTCGCCGTATTCGCTCGCGGGAGGAGAATAACTTTACCGATCGCATGATCTCGATCATGCGAGGAGCTTTTGGTGGTCACGACGTGAAAAAGTCGTAGTTTTGCTGGACGTGCGCGGGATGGATCCGGCACGTACCATGAAGTTCATCGCCTGGCGGTTTATCTGTGGGCACAGCATGAAAGGTTTTGCAAGGAGCAGATTATGAGCACGAGCACAGTACCAGTTGGCGTATCGGCAGCAGCGGCGGATGCCACCAAGAAGGGTGAGCGGATTCCAGAGCCCTGCATTGTTGTTATCTTCGGCGCCTCGGGCGATCTTACGAAGCGCAAGCTTCTGCCTGCGCTTTATCACCTGGATCAGTCGGGACTTTTGCCGAAGGATTTCGCGGTGGTCGGTGTTGCGCGTCGCGACCTGAGCGCTACGTTTAGTCCTGATATGAAGGACGGAATTATGAAGGGCGGCGGGGTTGAGGAGAATGATCCGAAGCTGAAGCCGTTTATGGACCGCGTCTCTTACTTCGCGACGGAGTTTGACGACGATGCGGGCTTTGACAAGCTGAAGGCACATTTGGCGGAGCTTGATGGCAAGTTCAAGACCAAAGGCAATCGCCTGTTTTATCTTGCGGTTGCTCCGGAGTTTTTTGCCGATATCACGCGTCGTTTGGGCAAGCATGGCATGGCGAAGCCTGAAGCGGGCGATAAGCACTGGGTGCGGGTGATCATCGAGAAGCCGTTTGGTACTGATCTTGAGTCGGCGCGGAAGCTGAATGATGAGATCAACGATGTGCTGGCGGAGGATCAGATCTTCCGCATCGATCACTATCTTGGCAAAGAGACTGTGCAGAATATTTTGGTGTTTCGCTTTGGCAATGGGATCTTTGAGCCGGTCTGGAATCGCAACTACATCGATCACGTCGAGATCACGGCTGCTGAGTCGATTGGCATTGAAGGGCGCGGGCCGTTTTATGAGAAAGCCGGTGCTGTTCGCGATGTGCTGCAGAACCATGTGATGGAGGTTCTGTCCTTTGTGGCGATGGAACCGCCGGACTCGTTCGAGGCCGGGGCGGTGCGTACTGAGAAGTTGAAGGTTTGGCGCGCGATTGAAGGGATTCCAGTGAATAACACGGTGCGCGGACAGTACGGTCCGGGCAAGGTAGATGGGAAGGATGTCGCTGGTTATCGCCAGGAGGATCGCGTGTCTCCGACTTCGAGCACGGAGACCTTCGCGGCGATTCGGGTTGAGATTGAAAACTGGCGCTGGGCGGGTGTTCCATTTTATCTTCGCGCCGGGAAGAGGCTGGCCAAGCGTGTGACTGAGGTGACGATTGTCTTCAAGGAGCCGCCGCTGCACCTGTTCAAGTCCAACAGCAGCGAGGATAATATTTCGCCCAACATTATCAAGATGCGGATTCAGCCGGACGAGGGCATCTCGCTACAGTTTGGTGCGAAGGTTCCTGGCCCGACGACGAATCTGGCGCAGGTGAACATGGCGTTCAGCTACGCGGAAGCTTTCGGCAAGTCGTCGGCGAACGGCTATGAGCGGCTGCTACTCGATGCGATGCTTGGCGATGCGACCTTGTTCGCGCATCGTGATGGTGTCGAGGCGACCTGGGCGTTGTTCACGCCCATTCTGGAGGCGTGGGCCAAGGTCGAAGGCAAGCACTTTCCTAACTATGCTGCGGGCTCGGAAGGGCCGGACTGCGCGGACGAACTTCTGGCAAAGGATGGCCGGAAGTGGCAGCCGCTGTAGAGCTTTAGGAAGACGGTACTTTGCAGCTGGTTCTGATAAGACGCCGGTTTTCGTAGTTATGCATCAAACTGTCGGTTGGACTCCGGAACATGTGAAACTTGTTCCGGAGTTCATCCGTTTCAAGGGTTGTTTGTACTTTCATTTCATCTTTGCGAGATCCCTATGCCCCGTCCTGTTTCGGTCACCTATCGAGTATCGCCAACACCGGCGGCCACGGCTCGCGCCGGAGCACAGCTGTTTACGGATGCGGCGGTGAAAGCTGCTGCGGCGCGTGGTCTGGCTCGCATTGCCATCTCCGGCGGCACAACTCCCAAGACGATGTTCGGCCAGCTGGCGGATCCCGCTGAGCCGTTTTTGAAGCAGGTTCCGTGGGACAAGCTCGAGCTTTACTGGGTCGACGAGCGCTGCGTGCCTCCTGATAACGCAGAGTCGAATTACCGCATGACCAAGGAGGCGATGCTCTCGAAGGTTCCGCTGCTGGCCGAGCACGTCCACAGGATGGAGGGCGAGCTTGCTCCCGAGGTTGCGGCGGCGCGTTATGAGTCGACGATTCGCAATTCGTTCAAGCTTGAGGGTGCTGAGACTCCTACCTTTGACCTGGTGCTGCTTGGCATGGGCGACGATGGGCATACGGCCTCGCTCTTCCCCCACACCGAGGCGTTGAATGAGATGAACCACATCGTGGTTCCAAATCACGTTCCGCAGAAGGACACCTGGCGCATCACGCTGACCTGGCCTGTGATCAATCAGGGCAGGGAGGTGGCGTTTCTGATTGAAGGTGCAGGCAAAACCCAGGTGCTGCACGATGTTTTTCTGGGTCCCTATCAACCTGAGACCCACCCCTCGCAGCTGATTCGGCCGGCGAGCGGACAACTGACCCTCTTGCTCGACGCGGCTGCAGCGGCTAAGCTGCCAGCACCGCCGAATTCCGGTTCGACCGGTACCCTGGAGCTCAAATAGATGATTCTCGCTGGTGATGTTGGAGGAACGAAGGTTCACCTTGCACTGTACGACTTCGCCAATGGGCGACTGCACCCGATCCGCGACCAGAAGTTTCCGGCCCATGAGTTTGGAAGCCTGGACGAGGTGGTTCTCAAGTTTCTCGCTGGCGATGGTACCGATACAACTCAAGGCAAAGATATTCTTGCGGCTTGCTTCGGATGCCCGGGGCCGGTTCGCGATGGGCGTCTGAAGCTGACGAACCTGCCGTGGACGCTGGATACACGCGATCTGGTGAAGTCTCTTTCGATTCCTCATATCTCTCTGATTAACGACCTCGAAGCGAACGGTTACGGCATTCCCGAGCTTGCGCCGGAGAGCATCTTTACGCTGCACGACGGGGATCCGGAGGCCACTGGGCATGCGGGTCTGATGGCAGCGGGCACCGGGCTCGGACAGGCCTTGCTGATCTGGGACGGCAAGAAGCATCGTCCAATTCCGTCCGAGGGCGGCCACTCTGACTTTGCCGCGCGGAGCAATCGTGAGATTGCGCTGCTCGAGTACCTGCGCAACACGCTCAAGGGCCGGGTGAGCTGGGAGCGCGTCGTCTCCGGCATTGGGATCAAAAATGTCTACACGTTCTTGCGCGACGTGGAGAAGATCAACGAGCCGGGCTGGCTGAAGGACCGGATGTTGTGCGAGGACCCAAATGCGGTCATCGGTCAGTGCGCCGAGGACGGTTCGAGCTCGCTGTGCTTCGAGACGATGAAGATCTTCACCGGAGCCTACGGCGCCGAGGCGGGCAACATGGCTTTGCAGGTACTTGCGACCGGCGGGATGTACCTGGGCGGGGGTATCGCTCCGAAGATTCTGAAGACGTTGAAGAACGGCACGTTTACCCAGGCCTTCATCGACAAGGGGCGGTTGTCGCCTCTGGTTGAGTCAGTCCCGGTTCGCGTGATTCTCGACGACACCTGCGCCCTGTTAGGGGCGGCAGCTTATGCCGAGGCGCGGGCGTCGGAGAACAGTGGCTACTCGGAGCGCGCTGCTTCACTTCAATCCTCCTGAGGAGAAGGGGGTGGCCCCCGGGGGTTGTTATCGTTAACCAGCGCGTTATGAGTAGTTTGCGAATTTAGCTCCTTGCAAAATTATCATTCCAAAAGGGTTACAGCTAAATTCGTCCAATCAAACGAGATAGCTCCTTAAAGCTCGAAAGACCCCTTACGAGGTCTTCTTTTCAATCACTATTTCTATTATAGCTGAGCAAAGAAACTAATACGCCACCCCGATGTCGTTGGTACAGAAGGGACTTTCACCTTCAGGGGCTTGACAAACCATTTGTGGAATGAAAATTTCTGAAGATGCTTCCTTCGCGAAGAACATCGAGTCAGAGTAGAGAGCCTGCTGCCAGAGTAATCCTGGTTCTTCGACTCATCTTTGTGGACCTCGTTTCCCTAAGGACGTTTTACCTCACGCAGTTATACTGAACGCGGACCATCTTGCCGACCACTTCTATCTCTTCCCCCGAAATCTCGTCACAGGACATCCTCGATGGAACTTCCGAGGTTCTTTCAGCCAATCCGCTCTCAACATTTCCTACTCCTGGATTTGCGGACGGTCTCGACTTCACCAAACGCGCCAATCTAATCGAATTGATGGACATGCCGTGCTCATACGAGGAGCTTCGCTCGTGTTTGCACGATATTGCAAGGGTTAACCGACTGACGTTCGCCCAGCGACCCACACTTGGTTGGCTTGAAGAGCTGGTGGCGGCAGGGCCTGCTTTGTCTGCGCCTTTGCGCATCGTGGATGTTGGTTGCGGCTACGGAGACACGCTGCGGAAGATCGATCGATGGGCAACTAAGCGCGGAGTTCCTGTCAGGCTTACGGGCATCGATCTAAATCCGGATGCGATTCGAGCGGCGCGTGAGGCGACTCCGTCGAGCCAGCAGATTGAATGGCTGGTTGGAGATGCGCTGGCTGATCACACCAAAGGGCCGATCGATGTGGTCATCTGCTCGCTGCTGACACATCACCTGACGAACTCGCAGATCGTGTTGTTTCTGCGTTGGATGGAACAGACGGCGAGGCGCGGATGGTTCATCGACGATCTACATCGCAAGCCGATTCCGTATCATCTGTTTCGGCTGTGGGCACGCTGGACTGACTGGCACCCTTTTGTGAAGAACGATGGGCCGGTATCGATTAGGCGCAGCTTCGTTGCAGAGGACTGGCAGGGGCTGTGCGCTGCTGCAGAGATTGGCGAGGAGTCTGTCTCAATCAGAGAACATCGTCCGGCGCGGCTTTGCGTGGGACGGGTCAAGTAAGTCGATAGAGCCTAGATTGCCTTCTCGGCGATGCGAACGTGGTGAGGTGAACCCCGTACTTTTCTATGTCGTCTAAATACTCGTGAGCGTCGATTCCAGGCGTTGGTTCCCATCGCGGGTCAGCGGGATCGATTTGAAGGAGTTTCACGAAGCGTATGGAGGCGGTAGGTTGGCTTCTGTCGAATTCTCCGTACACCCGAAGACCCGTCCTGGTCCTCGAAAGATATAAACCTGCGTTTATTTATGCTCCGTGACTGGTGCCGAGCATAGCATTGGAGATGAGACAGAGGCTGGCGCGCAACTAGGCTCCTGGATTTCACTTTTTGATTTCAGATTTTTGTGAGATGTACTTTGGGTTCGAGGGTCTTTTTTCATGTTCGTTCGTAATGCTGCTTTTTCTTTTTCTGCCTTTGTTCTTTTTCTCTTTGCAACAGTTGGAGTTCAGGGCCAGCGGCTGCCTTTAGGTGTTCACCCCGAACACTATGGACTTACGATTACGCCGGATCTGAAGGCAGCGACCTTTAGCGGCCACGAGACGATCGACGTGGTGCTGGATGTGCCGAGCAAAAGCATTACGTTGAACGCTGCGGAGATCAAATTTGGCGAGGTGAAGGCTTACGCTTTGCCGGTCGCTGCGTATTCGTATGGCAAGCTGGGATCTCAGCCTAAGCCGTTGACCCCGATGGAAGTAGATCGGCATCCGCAGATCGCGGTGACGACCCTTGATGGCGAGAAGGAGCAGGCGACATTTAAGTTTCCGGAGGAGTTGCCTGCCGGGAGAGTGACGCTCGAGATTCGTTACATGGGAGTGCTGAACGATAAGCTGCGTGGGTTCTATCTTTCGAAGACGAAGGTGCGCAACTATGCAGTGACACAGTTTGAGCCTACCGATGCGCGGCGGGCGTTTCCGAGCTTCGACGAGCCTGCGCTGAAGGCTACGTACGACATTACGATGGTCGTCGATAGTGGGGATACGGCGATCTCGAATACGAACATGATCTCGGATAAATCGGGGCCGGTGGCGGGGAAACATACACTTCGATTTGCGACGACGCCGAAGATGTCGAGCTACCTGGTGGCGTTTCTGGTGGGCGACTTCAAGTGTTCGGAGGGGAAGTCGGATGGGGTGCCGATTCGTGTGTGCTCGACGCCGGATAAGGTGGCGCTGACGAAGTTTGCGTTGGAGTCGGCGAAGTACGTTCTGCATTATTACGACACTTACTTTGGGATTAAATATCCGATGCCGAAGCTGGATATGATCGCGCTGCCGGACTTTGAAGCGGGGGCGATGGAGAACTTCGGCTGCATCACGTATCGCGAGACTGACCTGCTGGTGGAACCGAAGATCGGGACGATTGGGGAGAAGAAGCGCGTTGCGACGGTGGTGGCGCATGAGACGGCGCACCAGTGGTTCGGCGACATGGTGACGATGCAGTGGTGGGACAACCTGTGGCTGAATGAAGGCTTCGCGAGCTGGATGGAGACCAAGGCGGCGGCGACTTGGCATCCGGAGTGGAACTTCGCTGAGGATGATGCGCAGGCGCTGAACGATACGCTGGATCTTGATGCGCAGAAGACGACGAGGGCAATTCGCGCGACGGCCGATACGCCGGATGAGATCAATGAGATGTTCGATGGGATCTCGTATGGCAAGGCGGGCGCGGTGATTGGGATGGTGGAAAATTATCTGGGCGCGGAGGTGTTTCGGCAGGGCGTGCAGAGCTATCTGAAGGCGCATTTGTATGCGAATGCGACGGCGGAAGATTTCTGGAATGCGCAGACTGCGAACTCGCACCTGCCGGTGGATAAGATCATGTCGAGTTTTGTGACGCAGCCGGGTGTCCCGCTGCTGACGTTTGGCGAGCGACAGGCGGGAGGGTTTCCGGTGACAGGGAGCCGGTTCTTCTCCTCGATTTCAGAGATGCGTCGGCCGATGGGCAGCCGCGTACCCGAGTGGATGGTTCCAATTTGTGTGAAGACGGAGGGGCCACCTGTCTGCCGGGCGATCACGCCGGATGCTTCGGCATTCCATCCTCATGTGCTTGAGGCAGAGGGCAAGCCGTTTTTCTATGCGAATGCCGGGGCCAAGGGATATTACCGGACGGTTTATACGCCGGCACAGTTTGCGGCGATTGAGACGAGGGCGGAGAGCTCGCTGACGCCGCCGGAGCGGATTGGACTGCTGGGAGATCGTTGGGCGCTGGTGCGCTCGGGGCAGATTGCGGTGGGAGATTACCTGGATCTGGTGTTGAGGTTGAAGCAGGATCCTAGTGAGGCTGTGATCGATACGGCGCATCAGGAGATTCAGAAGATCGAGTCGGATATGGCGACGGATGAAGACCGCGCAGAGCTGGCCGCAGTGCTTAGGCGGCAGTTTGGGCCGGTGTACAGCGCGCTTGGCGGCCCGGTGAAGAAGGAGTCGTATGATCGTCAGCAGATTCGCGGGACGCTGTTCGAGTTGTTGGGGGAGGCGCGTGATCCCGCTGTTCTGGCTGAGGCGCAGATCCTGACGGCGCGTGTGTTTGCGGCGGGCGGCGGGAGAGATAAGACGCTGGATTCCACGCTTGCGGACGCGGCGGTGCAGGCAAGCGCTGCCCACGGCGATGTGGCGCTCTATGACAAAGTGCTGGCAGTGAGCAGAAACTTCAGCGATCCGGCACTGCAGACCGACGCGCTGCATCTGCTGGTGCAGTTTCGTGATCAGACCTTGGTGAAGCGGACGCTGGACCTGATTGCTTCGGGAGAGGTTCGAAACCAGGACAGCGGGACCATGCTGACGACGTTGATGCGCCAGCGCGAGACCCGCGACCAGGCCTGGGACTATGTACAGAAGAACTGGGAACAGGTGCGGGCTCAATTTACGGTCTCGTCTGGGGCTGAAGTGGTGGAGGCTACAGGGTCTTTCTGCACGGTCAAACAGAGGGACGAGGTGATTGGTTTTTTTGCCACGCATAAAGTTGCGGCTGCGGAGAGGACTCTGGCGAAGGCGGTCGACAGTATTAACGACTGCATTGAAGTCCGGGCGGTTCAAGAGCCGAAGTTGCATGCCTGGTTGCAGGTCCAGGCGAAGTGAACGAAGGCGGTTTGTACAACTTAAGTCCAAGTAGAGTCGGTACATAAAGGACTCGGTGGCGGTAGGGCAAAGGTTCGGGTCAAGTCCTTGGGTGGGGGGATGTTGCGGGCGCGTGGTCTTTGGGCCGGGAAGGTTGCGGCGGTAGTTTGTAGACGGGGAATTAAATTATTAAGAGTACCCAAAAGTGTTATGAAGGGGGCAGGATTCTGCGTTGACTTTCAACTTTCGTAACGGTACCTTCCCAATTGAGGACACAAATGAAAAAAACCTGGTTCTTACTTGCCGGCATCGCCCTCGTCTCGTCCGTCGCTCTCCCACTGTATGGTCAGGACGGATGTGTGAACTCCCCCGAGAATCCGACCGCGATTCTTGCAGTTGTAGGCTCAGCAGGTGCATTTTTCGTTTCGGTACGTGCTCGCATCAAGGCTCGTCGCAACTCTTCCAAGTAACATCTCACTGGGATTTGCCACCTAACTCCCCGGTGTGCTGCCCGGATCAAGATCTGTATGTCAACTTTGCCCGCCACCGCTGAAGTCAGCCCACTCCGATCGGCTAGAGCGGAGGGGCTGAGCGCATCCCGGGCCGCAGGACTTGCGGCGTTGATCGCGATCCTGGGCCTGTCCACAATCTTTTCAACCGTAGGCGCTCTATGGACCCTGTGGACCATGGACGCCCTGAAGTCGATTGGGATGTTTATCCCGCTGGTCAGTTTTGTGCTGATTTTGCGGGCCTGGCGCTCGCTCGGATGGGAGATGGAGGGGAGCTGGTGGGGCCTGGTCATCCTGGTGGTCACGGCGGCTGTCGTGCACATACGGGATCAGGCGATTTTGGTGTTTGTCTTCTCTCCGAAGTGGTCGATATACATTCCTCCTCATTCGCTGGTGGCCTTTGCATACGGCACCGGGGTAGTTTTGCTGTTTGGCGGGACGCGTCTGTTTCGAGCTGCGCTGTTTCCCCTGATCCTTCTGTGGTTTGTTAACCCGATTCCTCATATCTTCAATGTGCTGGTGGATCTACCGTTGCAGCGCGCATCGGCTCATGTGGCTCGTGCGTTCGCGATTGCACTCGGCCAGCCTTTGAGTCCCGACCAACTGCGGCTGATGTTCACTCCCGAGTTTGGGATGTTTATCGCTCCGGGATGCAACGGGATTCGCGGCGCGGTCACGATGGGATTTATTGCGTTGATCGCGGGATATGTCTATCGTTTCCGCTGGTACGCGCATGCGGCAGTCGTGGCTGGAGCCATACTGCTGGGTTACGTATTCAACTTCGCACGCCTCTGCATTCTGGTCTTGTATTATCTGGTCGCGTTGCACTTTCACTCGCTGCAGAGCAAGGCCGAGATGGGAGATTATGTCATCGGAGCGTGCCTGTTTCTGGTGGCCACGATGTTGCTGTTTTATGTTGTGCGCCGCCTGAGCGAATCTCCGGGCCAGATCAAGCCTCCCTCGATGAGTTCGGTCTCCTCAGTTGGTACAGTTCGAGGGACTTCCTTCTATCCTCGCTTCGTCGGAATGCTTGTGCTGACGTTGTTCAGTTGTTACGGAGTTGCGCGGGCATACGTGCAGTCGCATAGTGGCGCGGCTGCTGCTCAGAGGAAAATCGACGACAGCGCCCTTGGACAGTTCCCGGAGCGAATTGGAAGCTATACCCTGGCGCGTACATGGAATGAGAATTTGGTTGCGGGTCCGCTCATCTACCATTGGGCGGAGTACGCTCCGGCGGATGGAGGACCCCACATATCGGTTGGTATATCTCCTGTGATGGGGTCTCACGATACGTTGATCTGCCACTCCGCGCGTGGGGAGGATCCGATCTGGAGGGACCAGCTAACAATACCTACAGCGGGAGGCTCGATCGGTTTTTCGGGCTCGCTATTCAACGACGGTGCTACCCAGTATCTTGAAGCGACGACTCTGTGCAATAGCGGTTCGTGCGGAGAATATTCGAGCGACCGAACGCACTTTGGCTTCGTCTACAGCAAGCCGACCTCTCAATCGTTGTTATCGCAGGATGCACAACGCCCGATTCCGGTTCTGCTGAAGGTTGAGACGATCGATACGACGCTGCCGGCGGAGTTGGCGCGCCAGCAGTTGACGACGGCTCTTCACTCGTTCCTCGCCTTCGCCGATCTGGGTGGTCTCACAAAGCCTTACCGTCAGTAGCCGCAACGACTATGGAACTTTTGGTTCTCCAGTGAAAATACTTTTGCGCAACTCTCAGGGACTCTTCAAAGCGGTGATAGCTGGAGCGCTGGCGTGTTCGCTTGCCGGGTGCGGCAGCGGGACAAATCCACCTCCAGCGACTCCGCCCCCTGTAACGCCTCCTCCTGTCACCCCGCCACCAGTGACTCCACCGCCGGTCAACAATCCCGGTGTGAGTTTTTCTGGCAAAGCATTGGCAGGCTCTCAACCGATTGTTGGAGCGACCGTCCAGCTCTACGCTGCCGGAACCACCGGAAACGGCTCAGCCGCGACGGCTCTGCTTTCCAGCGCACTCACCAGCGATTCGACTGGAGCCTTTACGGTTGCTGCGGGATATTCCTGTCCAGCGGTCACCTCGCAGATTTACGTTGTCGTTCGGGGGGGGCAGGTGGGGAGCGCCGTCGCGAATCCGGCAATTACGCTGGCCAGCGCGCTCGGTGCCTGCAACCAGATCACGGCCAATTCTAAGTTTGTCATCAACGAGGTGACGACTGCTGCTACGGCGTGGGGACTTGCCCAGTTCTTCGGCAACGGAGGCAATGTTGGGGCTAGTGCGACGAATGCGCAGGGATTGGCCAATGCGGCGGCGACGGTTGCGAATCTCGCGAATCTTACGACTGGAACTTCGCCCGGAGCGACTTTTCCGCCGACTGCAGCCTCTCCAGCGATGACGGTTACTCCGGCTATGAAGGTTAATGCAGTTGCGGATCTGTTGAACAACTGCACAGCCACAGCTGTAGGGTGCGGCGCTCTTTTCTCCGCGACGACACCGACCGGTGGATCGGCACCGGACAATACGCTGGATGCGGTGCTCAATTTAGTGCGTAATCCCGGAGCCAACGTTGCGATGCTGTATGCGCAACTTCCCGCCAGTGGAGCGCAGCCTTTTACGCCAGTGCCTTCGATGGCGCCGGCGGACTGGACGC
Source organism: uncultured Edaphobacter sp. (assembly GCA_964658525.1). Lineage (GTDB taxonomy): Bacteria > Acidobacteriota > Terriglobia > Terriglobales > Acidobacteriaceae > Edaphobacter. The sequence continues at coordinate 23,383 of CAZZZG010000028.1, read as the reverse complement.
TGTCGATCAACTATCACGGTGGGGGCATCGATAAGAACAATCCTTCGGGAGTTGGCGTCGACGCTACTGGAAACGTGTGGGTGTCTACGTATTCAGGTCCTGTGGCTGAGTTTTCGACGACCGGAAACCCGATGTTTTCGAGCGGCATTACAGGCGGTGGTCTACTCAAATCGGATGCGCTTGCCGTCGATCCGCAGGGGAATATCTGGGTGCCAGATGGAGGCAGCCCGAGTGTCAATGGCGATTTCGGGAGTGTGACGGAGCTGAGCTCGAAGGGGCAGGTGCTCTCCGGCGCGACGGGATTCAGCTCTGGCGGGATCAGCTATCCGACGGCCATTGCGATTGATACCAACGGGACGGTGTGGATACCCGATTACGGGAATTCGCGGGTTACTTTACTTTCGAGCGCAGGTCAGCCGCTGTCCGGAACGGGCGGGTATCAGTCGCTGCAGTTCAGCTTTCCGCTTGCGGTTGCGATTGATGCAAATCATAACGGTTGGATCGCTAACTTTGGCAACGGTACGGTTAGCAAAGTTTCTGCCGATGGAAGCCAGATAGCCAGCTTCGCGAGCGGCAATGGACCGGATGGTATCGCGGTCGATCAACGCGGTTATGTGTGGATCGCGAATCAGACCGGAAACAGCGTCACTGAGCTTGCCAACGATGGAACTGTAGTTTCGAGCGGCTACAGCGATAACAAGGCCAGCATACTTGCTCCGCAGGGGATCGCGATTGATGGATCGGGCAATGTGTGGGTTGCGAATCTTCATAGCCACGCAATCACGGAGCTGGCGGGTTCGGCGGCTGCCTCGCCTGTCTCGCCTGGCACGATCCTGTCGCCGACGGCTGGCTACGCGTCAGACGCCGGGTTTACGGAGGCGTATGCGATTGTGGTGGACGCCAGCGGCAATCTTTGGGTGACAGACTTCAACAACAACACGCTTACGGAGATTGTCGGGCTGGCGACTCCAGTGAAAACGCCTGTTCTGGGGCCTCCGCAGACGCCTTAGCTCGAGGTTTCCAGGTTGCGAAGTTGAGGCTGCCGCCTGCCAATGATGGCGGCGGTAGCTTTTTATTTTTCTGACTGTTCGATGTTATGGCTTGATCGTGAGCATGACTGCTCCGTGGCTGGGAACCTCGGCGGAGTAGGCTCCGGTTTGCTTACCAAGATCGTTTGCGGTCCAGAGATTTCGCACGGATGCGGAGAGACTATCGGGATAACCGATGTCGGTCCATGAGACGGCGATCTTCGTCGGCGCGGGGCCGCGGTTGAGAAGGACGACGGCGCGGCTGCCGTCCTGCAACTGCTTCGACCAGATCTCCTGATCGCCTGTCTTTTTCACTCTGCGTCCCTGGCGGCCGAGTGGGTCCTGGTCGATCGCAATGACCTCTTTGTTGAGGAGAATTTCTTTGGTGTCGGCGCTCATGCTGGAGATGTCGTTGCCTGCGAGCAAGGGCGCAGAGAAGAGAGCCCACATGCTGAAGTGTGCGCGATACTCTTCTTTGGTCATGCCGCCGTTGCCGACCTCGAGCATATCCGGATCATTCCAATGGCCTGGTCCGGCGTAGGTCTCGAGCCCGTTCATCTGGTCGATGATCTGCGTGACGCCGTTGCCGCCCCAGTCTTTTTTGCAGTCCCAGCAATCCTGAATGTCTCCGGTGGCGCGCCACAGGTTTCCGATCGATCCGGCCCATAACCAGGGTTTGGTCGATCCCCACTCGCAGATGCTGAAGACGATGGCTCGTCCGGACTCGGCGAGCGCGTTGCGCATCAAGGTGTATGAGGATTCGCTGTTTTGTCCGGGCAGGGTGTTGCACCAATCTTCTTTGAGGTAGTCGACGCCCCAGTTCGCATATTGTTTTGCGTCCTGGTATTCGTGGCCGATGCTCCCGAGACGCTTGGCGCAGGTCATGGTGCCGGCATCGGTGTAAATACCGAACTTGAGGCCCTTTGAGTGGAGGTAGTCGGCGAGCGCCTTGATGCCGGAGGGAAAGCGCTCCGCGTCGGCGACTATGTTGCCGCTTGCATCGCGGCCTGTCTGCCAACAGTCGTCGAGGATGACGAACTGATAGCCCGCATCCTTCATGCCGCTGCTGACCATCGTGTCTGCGGTTTCGCGTACGACTTTTTCGTTCAGGCCCTTACAGCCGAACTTGTTCCAGCTGTTCCATCCCATCGGCGGCGTCTTTGCCAGGCCGTTATCGAGGGCTCGCCCTGTGGCTGGCATGACAGCGACTGCAATGATCGCCACACATATAGTCAAAACGAAACGAACCTGACGCATTGCCATTTACTCCTCATAGGAGAGCGAGATTCATCCTGCGAACTCCAAGAAATTCTAAACCCTGTTTAGAAGGAATCGTGCATTGGAGATGCCGAAACGAGTCAATTTGGAAGTAATCGCTTTTCGTAACAGAGGAAGCGCAACCCTGGCCTGTACTCAAGACTGATCTCGCCGGCTAGAACGTAGCCGAGCTTAGGAAAGAGCCGTTGGGTTGCTTCGTTCCGCGTGTTGGTATCGACCCGGAGGACAGTGATGCCGCGCTCAATGGCAACCTCCTCTGCTTTTTGCATCAAGGCGCCTGCTGCTCCCTGGCCGCGAAAGGCAGGATCGACTGCGATCCGATGCACGACGATTGCAGGTTCTTCGATGTTCCAGCCAACCTGCGTGTAGTCGGGGTCCTGGTCCATCGTCACCGCAGCGACGCCCGCGATGTTGTCGGCCACCACGGCGACCCACAACTGATTTAGATCGATATCGCGCTGAAAGACGACTTCGTTTGGGTACGTATCGTCCCACTGCAGGTTTCCTGTCGCGCGCATCAGTGGCACGACGCGGCGGACAAGGACCATCAGCGATGGGAGATCATCTTTCGTTGCCAGCCGAATCTGCATCGTCTTTCAGCGTATCAGGAGCGGCGAAGCGAAAGCCAAATGGCGAGGAGAGGTGCTGGCGTGATTGGGCTACATGATTCGGAAGCGCTCGCGCATGAGTCGCTGGAAGCGCGGGCGCCAGATAAGGTCGTAGGCCAACTCTTTTCCGGGGAACATGGCCAGGGCGGCTTTTCTGGTGTCCGCGATCATCTGGGCCGCTTCATCGATCGTGAGCGACCCATCCTGCGCGATCACCTGCATCACCATGTTCATCATCATCTGCATTCTGCGGATCAGCTTCTGTTCTTCTGCCCGCTCTTCAGCACTGATTACAACAGGTTCAACATTCGGCCCATTCAACTCCATCGAAACCTCCCGATCAAGTCAGCTACTCATGGATTAGATGCGTCGACAAGCTCCCGGATTTTTCCGTCCCGACCCAGCAGGAATGTGGTCAGGCCAAACTCATCCGTTCGATACAGCTTAGTCCGCGTTTCCGCGATTCGTTCGACCACTTCGTAGCGGGGGTGACCAAATGTATTCCCCTTGCCGACCGATACGACTGCGTCTTCTGGAGCGGCGGCATTGAAAAACTCCTGCGTTGTTGAGGTTCGGCTGCCATGGTGGCCGACCTTCAGGAGAGTGACTGGTGCAATTCTTCCGTGTGCGAGCATCTCACGCTCGCTGGGGGCCTCAGCGTCGCCCTCCAACAAAACAGAGGCGTTGCCGTACTGCATTCGCATCACCAGCGAATCGTTGTTGACCGGATCTCTTGGATTTACGTAGCCGGTCTCGGGTGCGAGCATCGTGATCTGCGTTCCTCCCCAGTCGACCTGAGCGCCGGCGTAAAAGTGGCGCACGGTGATGCCGAGATCTTTTGCTTCGCTCATGAGCGAACGATAAGCGTCGGAGTTTGGGTCGATGCTGACCCAAAGTTCGCGCGGGCGGAAGTTGCGGAGGATTGCGGGCATTCCGCCCATGTGGTCGCTGTGGGCATGGCTTAGGGCGACGACGTCGAGTCGGCGAAATCTACGCGACCAGAGGTAGGGAGAGACTACTTCTTCGCCGACGTCAAAGCGGCTGGTTGCTTCTGCTGCTTCGGTGACCCCGCCGACGGGTCCGCCGGCATCGATCAGCATGGTCGCCCCGTTGGGCGCTGCGATGAAGATGGAGTCGCCCTGGCCGACATCGATTGCAGTCACCTCCATCATGCCTGGCGATACGATCGCATGCTCTGGCCAGAGTACGGACGCTGCGACGAGTGGCAGCACAATGGCCGGAGCCCACGCCCAGACGCGCGATTGCCGGACGGCCCAGCAGCAAAAAGCCCACGCGGCTACTGCCAGTGCGCCGACCCACCACACCGGCCCCGGTACGCGCAGATCGGCTGCGTGAACCGAACTGATATGGCCGATCACTCCGG